>CAXBHD010000092.1:0-11621 GCA_963975335.1 uncultured Devosia sp.
TCCGGAGCCGTTCGGCGCCGCGCCCTGAAGCGATGACCGGGTTATAGGGGCGGGCTTTTGCCGAGTCAACGGATCGTTCCCGAAATTCTTATCTTGCCGTCATTTTCCTGTCGTCTCGGCGTGACGGCATGTGGATAACCCGACTCAAACCGGCGTTCAAAGCCCCGTGGCACAAGGGTTTGTCGCCGATAGCGGCCAACTGCCTATTGGCTGCCCGGCCGCATCTCCCGCCCCTGTTGCGGCAATGTCCCTGCCGCCGGCCCCTATGGCAGGCGCGCCAGCAGCGCGGCCACCTGGGGCAGCAGCTTTTGCACGATCCGCGCCACGCCTGCGGCATTGGGATGGTGGCCGTCCGCCTGGTTATAGGCGGGGTCCAGCGCCACGCCCTCGAGAAAGAAGGGATAGAGCAGCGTATCATGCTCGCGCGCCAAAGCGGGATAGAGCCCATCAAAGGCGGCGACATAGTCGGGCCCGAGGCCGCGGTCGGCCAGCATGCCGAGCAGCAGTACCGGCAGATCGAGAGCATCAAAGCGGTCCAGCATGGCATCGAGATTGGCCCGCGCCGCCGCTGGCGACAGGCCCTGCAGCATGTCATTGGCGCCCAGCCCCAGAATGACCGCATCGGGCACCTCGGCCAGCGACCAGTCGAGGCGGGCCAGGCCATTGGCCGTGGTCTCGCCGGAAACGCTGGCATTGACCAGCGTGGCCTCGAGCCCAGCAGCGTCCATGGCCGCCTGCAGCTGGCTGGCAAAACCCTCCTGCGGGGGCAGGCCATAGCCGGCCAGCAGACTGTCACCATATAGGAGTATGGTGGGGCCGGCGGCCGCCGGCGCGGCCGATGCCAGGATCGTGGTCACCAGCACCATTGCGCAACGCCGCCACTGCGCCCAATTTCTCTTCGTCACCGCCAAGGTGCGCATCAGCGTTTTCTCCGACCCGAAACGGCCCCGTCCATGACTGACATCGTTGCCCAGACCCAGGCCATGAACCTGCACCTTAGTTCGGGCAAGGAGAGGCTTCATATCCTGCGCGACATCACGTTTACGATAAGCCGCGGCGAGGTGGTGTCGATCGTGGGCCCCTCGGGCAGCGGCAAGACCTCGCTGCTGATGGTCATGGGCGGGCTCGAACGGGCCAGTGCCGGGACGGTGGAAATTGGCGGCGCCTCCCTTATCGGCATGAACGAGGACCAGCTGGCGGCGATCCGGCGGCGCCATGTCGGCATCCTGTTCCAGAACTTTCACCTGATCGCCTCGATGACGGCGCTCGAAAATGTCGCCTTGGCCCTCGACATTGCCTTTGACGATCTGCCGCTGCGCGAGATCCGCGCCCGGGCCCGGGCGGCCCTGGCCGAAGTGGGGCTGGCCGCGCGCGAAGATCACCTGCCCAGTGCCCTGTCGGGCGGCGAGCAGCAGCGGGTCGGGCTGGCGCGGGCCATTGTCACCCGCCCCAAGCTGCTGCTGGCCGATGAGCCGACCGGCAATCTCGATCAGGAGACGGCGGCATCGGCGATTGACCTGCTGTTTGGCCTGGCCCGGGCCAATGGCATGGCCGTGCTGCTGATCACCCATGATGGCGCGCTGGCGCAGCGCGCCGACCGGCAGATGCGGATGGATCACGGCACAATCGGCGAGCGGGCGATGGTGCCGGCATGAGGCGGCCGCTGGCCTGGCTGCGCGTCGCCTTGATCGACCTGCGCGGCAGTGCGGCGCGGTTTTTCATCCTGATCGCCTGCCTGGCGCTGGGGGTCATGGCGATCGGCACGGTCAGCGCCGTGCGCCATGCGGTCGAAACCGCCATTACGCGCGATGCCACCACCATTCTGGGCGGCGATCTGGAAGTGCGCGCGCCGCGGGTGGACATTGCGCCCGACGTGCTGGTCGCCCTTGAGGGGCTCGGCACGGTCAATCGCGAAGTGCAGCTCAACAGCCAGGCCCGCAAGGGTGATCTCACCGCCTTCCTGTCGCTGCGCGGCGTCGGCCCGCTTTATCCGCTGGTGGGGGAGGTCAGCCTGCTGCCCGGCGCCCTGCCCGGCAGCGTTGCCGAGCTGCTGGCCGAACGCGACGGGGTGATGGGCATCCTGCTCGGCCAGACGGCGGCGCTGCGCCTTGATGCCCGGCCAGGCGACATGGTGCGGGTCGGCACGCTCGACCTGCAGCTGCGCGGCTTGATCGACACCTTGCCCGACGCGGCGACGCTGGGCTTCCAGCTGGGTGCGCCGGCCCTGGTGGCCGATGCGGCGCTACCGTTGGCCGGGCTGCGGCAGGAGGGCATGCTCAGCCAGTTCCGCTACAAGCTGCTGCTCGACGAGGGCGATTTCGCCAGCGCGCAAACGGCGCTGGAGACGCAGTTTCCCCAAGCCGAATGGCAAATCCGCTCGCCGCAGCAGGCCACCGACACCATTGCCCGCTTCATCGCCATATTCGGCAATTTCATGCTGCTGGTGGCCCTCTCCGCCATGGTGGTGGGCGGGCTGGGGGCGGCCAATGCAGTCACGGCCTATGTGGCGGAGCGCCAGGCCGGCATTGCCACGATGCGGGCGCTGGGCGCCAGTGGCAGCCGCATCGTCTTCCATTTCCTGACCCAGATCCTGGTTCTGGCGCTGGTGGCCACGCTGATCGGCCTGGTAGGCATTGCCCTTGCCAGCCTGGCGCTGCTGCCGGTGCTGGCCGGGCTGATCGGACTCCCCCTGCCGGCAGCGCTCGATGGATGGGCCATGGCGGCGGCGGCCGGCATCGGGCTGGTGATTGCCACGCTCTTTGCCTGGCTGCCCTTGCTGCAGGCCCGGGCCATCCGGCCGGCACTGCTGTTCCGGGCCGGCAATGGCGGTCCGCTCGAGCGGCAGGGCTGGCGCTCCTGGCTGACGCCCGGGGCGGCCGCGCCGCTGCTGGCCGGCTTCGGTCTGCTATTCCTGCTCACCCTGACCATTGCCAATGACGCGGTGCTGGTGGGCGTCTACTTTGCCGGCACGGCAGCAGCCTTCGTGCTGCTGCGCCTGGCGGCAGCCGGCCTGATGGCCATGCTGTCGCGCCTGCCGCCGCCGCCCAATCGCGTGCTGCGCCTGGCCCTGTCGGCCATCGTGCGGCCCGGCGCGCCGACCACGACCGTGCTGGTGTCGATGGGCATGGGCCTGGCGCTGCTGCTGCTGATCGTCACCACCCAGTTCAATATCAACAACCAGATTGCCGGTGCCGCCAGCGGCCAGGCGCCGGCCTTTGTCCTGCTCGATCTCGACGGGAGCAGCCGCGACGGCTTGCAGAACCTGGCCGCCGCCACAGCCGAGATCACGACCCTGACCACTATTCCAATGCTGCGCGGCACGCTGACTGCCCTCAATGGCGCGCCGCCGCCCGATGCTGCCGACCCGGCGCTGTCGCGCGATCTGGCCGAGCTGCTCGAGGGGGACACGCCCCTGACCTGGGCTGGCGCCATGCCGGAAGGCACGGTGATCGCCGCGGGCGCCTGGTGGGCGGCGGACTATGCCGGGCCGCCGCTGGTTTCGCTCACCACGGCGATGGCCGAGGGGTTCGGACTGGCGCTGGGCGACAATATCACCCTCAATCTGGCTGGGCGACCGCTGGACATGACCATTGCCAGCTTCCGCCAGGTCGAGGAACGCGGCCCCGATTTCAGCTTTTCCATCGTGGTCTCGCCCGGATTGATCGAAAGCGCGCCGCAGACCTATTTCGGCCTGGTCGAGGTCGCCGAGGGCACGGACAGTGCGGTGGAGGCGGCGCTGATCGGGGCCTTTCCGCTGCTCAATTTCGTGCCGGTGGGCGATACGCTGGCCCAGGTCAGATCCGTGCTGGACGGCCTGCTCAATGCCATAGCCCTGGTCAGCGGCACGGCGGTGGTGGCCGGCATTCTGGTGCTGGCAGGCGCCCTCAGCGTGGGTCGGCAGCAGCGCGAGGCCGAGGCAGTGGTGATGAAGGTGCTGGGGGCCAGCCGCGGCCGGGTCATTGGCGGGTTCCTGGTGGAATATGCCCTGCTGGGCGGCATTGCCACCCTGCTGGCAACGGGCATTGCCCTGCTGGGGGCCTGGGCGGCCGCGACCTGGCTGCTCGACATCGATTTTGCCGTGCCGCTGGGCCAGCTCGGCCTGGTAGCCATCGTAGTGATCCTCGCCACGATCCTGACCGGCGCGGCCACGACCTGGTCGGCCATGTCCACGACGCCAGCGGTGCGGCTGCGGCAGGAGGCATCATGAAGCTCTTGGTGACGGTCCTGCCGGCATTGCTGATGCTGGGCGCTGCCGGCCTGGCCCAGGACCGGCTGCCCGATGGCGGCGTGGCCATGGGCGGCGGCGCGGGCGTGGTCAAGGCCTGGTATGGTCAGCCTGTCACCCGTTACGACCATGGTGTGCTGGGCGATGGCATCGAGGGCGGTGCGCTGCTGGCGGTCGATGCGGCGGGCCAGACTCATCGGCTGGAATTGCCGAACCATCTCGTGTTTGAAGACATCACACCCCGCCTCGCGGATCTGGATGGGGATGGCACAAGCGAGATCGTGACCATCAGCAGCGATCTCGCCACTGGAGCGGCGGTGGCGGTCTATGGCCTGGCCGGCGGCCAGCTGACCGAGCGCGCGGCCACGCTGCCGATCGGGCAAGCCCATCGCTGGCTGTCGATCGCGGCCATAGCCGACTTTACGGCCGAGCCGGGGCTTGAGATCGCCATCGTCAAGACGCCCCATATTGGCGGGGTGCTCGAAATCCTGTCACTGGCACACAATGAATTGACCCGGATAAGACCCAGGCTATCAGGGTTCTCAACCCATTTCATCGGCTCGCGCCACGTCAGCCTGGCACATGCCCAGGATATCGACGGGGATGGCTTTGCCGAATTGGCGCTGCCCAGCCAGAACCGGCTGGCGGTGACGGTGCTTGGCTTCATGCCCGCCACACATGCGGTCGGTTCGTTCCCGACCAAGGGGCCGGTCGAGCATCCGCTTGGCGATGTTGCCGCGATGCTGCCTCCTGCCCGCTCCGGGCAATAGAGTGGGTTCTGTTCAGAATTAGCGAACCCTTGCATGCTAGTTTGCCTCACCGGTCCGGCCTGGATCAGGCACCAGATGAATCGCGGGCAAGGGTTGAGAATGTTGACGGCGTCCACTTGGCAAGTCTTGGCAGGCAATCTGGCAGTGGTCGCGCTGTTCGTCCTGCTCTGGTCCCAATCCAGCTCCTGGCTGCCAACGATGCGCCGGCCATATCGCGACATGCTGTTCGCGCCCATTATGGGCATTGGCGCGATCGCCTCGATGAGCATGGCGGTGGAGGTCCTGCCGGGTCTTTACAGTGACATGCGCTATTCGGTGCTGGCAGTGGTCGCCCTGTTTGGCGGCTGGCCCGCCGCCCTGATCAGCGGGCTCATCGCGGCGAGCTATCGCCTGTCGATGGGCGGGGTCGGCATGTGGCCCGGCATTTTATGCATCGGTCTTGCCAGCGCGGCCGGGCTGGCGGTCAATCTGCGGGCGAGTCGCTTCAGGCTCCGGCATGTGGCCGCGGCCGCCTTGCTCACCGGCATCCTGACGTCGCTGGGCTATCTGGCCTTGCCCGGGCCAACGCTGCAGGCGGTCACACCGATCCTGCTGCCCACCTCCATTCTGACGATTGCCACGACGGGATTGGCCGGCCTGGTCTATCTGCATGCCCGACACCTGGCCGCAGAGCGGGAGCTGCTGGCGGCGGCCCTGGCCCATGCGCCCGATTTTGCCTATGTGAAGGATTGCGATGGGCGGTTCGTTGGGGCCAATCGAGCCGCTGCCCAGCTGTTTGGCGTCGGCGAGGCACAGCACCTGCTGGGCAAGGACAATTTTGCCCTGCAACCCGCCGAGCGCGCCCGGCAGCAGCTGGACGAGGAACGCCGCATTCTCGAATCCGGCCAGCCAGACCTTGATGTCGAGGAACAGGTCAACGACGCGGACGGCACCGAGCGCTGGTATTCCACCACCAAGGTGCCGCTGCATGACCCGTTCGGTAATGTCATCGGCCTTGCCGCGGTGTCACGCGACATCACGGCCAACCGGCAGATGCAGCAGGACCTGGTGCTCAGCCGCGATACCCTGTCGCACGCCCTGGCGGAAATGACCGGCGGGCTGGCCATGTATGACAATCAGGGCCGGCTGATGTTCTGCAACGAGCAGTATCGCGAGGCCTTCCCTCTCACCAGCAGCCTGCGCGTACCTGGCGCGCATTATCGCGATATTCTGCGCGCAGTGATCGATACCGGCGAGCAGCCCTCCGCGCCACAGGACCCGGAAGGGGCGGCGGACTGGATCGAGATGCGCTATTCCAAACTGCAACGCGAATCCGAGGACGAAATTCACCTCGTCAATGGCCGCTGGCTGCAGATCCGCACGCGCCCGACCAGCAATGGCACCAGCATGGTGGTCGCCATCGATGTCACGCGTTTCAAGCAGGCCGAGCTGGATCTGCACAATACCACCGACCAGCTCAAGCACCTGGTGCGGACGGACAGCCTGACCGGCTTGCTCAATCGGCGGGCCTTTGATGATGCCATTGAAGCCGAAGTCCGCCGCACCGGCCGCGCTCGCACGGCGCTCAGTCTGCTGCTGGTCGATGTCGACCGCTTCAAGCCCTATAATGATCACTATGGCCACCTGGCGGGCGATGACGCGCTGCGCCAGGTCAGTCTGCTGCTCAAGAACAGCCTCAAGCGGCCCGGCGATGTGGTCGCCCGGTATGGCGGGGAAGAATTTGTCGCCATCCTGCCCGATACCGATGAGGATGGCGCCTATCTGGTGGCCGAGGCCTTCCGGCGCGCGCTGGCCGCAGCCCGCCTGCCCCATGTGGCTGCCGACAAGGGCATCATCACGGCCAGCGTGGGCGTGGCGACCTATATGCCCGATGCGGTGGATCGCAATGCGCTCGACCTGATCGAGACCGCCGATGGCGCGCTCTACAGCGCCAAGGCCGCCGGTCGTGACCGGGTCTTTGGCACGCGCGTCTCCCCCAAGGGGCATTTCCGCGCCCTGTCCTGAGCCGCAGAACCAGAAATAGCTCGTCACCGCCCCATCTTGTATGGCAGCTTACTGCGCAAACCACTGTCACATAATGACATCGACCCCGGTCGATGCGGGCGGACGACCGAGAATGACCCATCAGCCCACCCATCTCGGCCTGCTGGAGCGGCTGCGGGCCAGCGACATTGCCACCCGGATTGGCGCCGTGGACGATGCCGGCACCCTTGCCGAATTCGCGGCGTCCGGTGTGCGCTTCGTCGCCGCAGCGCCGCAGATGGAAACGCGGTTCCATGACGCGGTGCGCGAACTGCTCGCCTGCGTCAGGCCGGGCCTTGGCGGCCGGCTCATGCTGCAGGAAGGCGGGATCTATCACGGCTGCTGGCTGGAAAGCACCGGCACGATCAATGCCGAACTGCTCAGCCGCTTCATCCCCTCGGTTGCGGCGACGACCTTTGCGGGGTTTGCGCAATACCAGCGGGATGACGGGCTCTTTCCCTATAAGCTGACCGCCACTGGCCCGGTCTTTTCCCAGATCCAGACCGTGACGCCACTGGCCCGGTCCGTATGGACGCATTACGCCCTCAACGGTCGCGACACGGCCTGGCTGGCACCGCTTTATGCCGCCATGGCGCGCAATGATGCCTGGCTGGCGCAGTGGCGCGATACCCGCGGCACCGGTGCGGTGGAGGCGTTCTGCTCCTTCGATACCGGCCATGACCTGTCGGCGCGGTTCTGGCACGTGCCCGACAGCCCGTTCAACAACGACCCCAAGGCCTGGCATCCGGACAATCCCACCCTGCCCTTCATCGCGCCCGACCTCACGGCCAATGTCACCTGCCAGCGGCACTATCTGGCCCGAATGGCCGAGGAGCTGGGCGAGGATGGCAGCGCCTGGCGCGCCAAGGCAGAGGCCAGTACGGCGGCGCTGTTTACGCAATGCTTTGATGGCGATGATGGCTTCTTTTACGATCGCGACCGGCATGATCGGCATGTGCGGGTGCAATCCGACGTGCTGCTGCGCGTCTTGGCCTGCGAGATCGGTGACGATGCCTTCTTTGCCGCAGCGCTCTCGCGCTATCTGCTCAATACGACCAAGTTCTTTGCCAAATATCCCTTCACCTCGCTGGCGCTGGACGATCCGCGCTTTGACCATGGCTTTGCCGCCAATAGCTGGTGCGGACCGACCAATTTCCTCAGCCTGATCCGGGCGCCGCATGCTTTTGAGGCGCATCATCGCCATGTCGAGCTGAGCTGGGTGCTGCAGCCGATCCTGAGCGCCCTGTTCAGGTCGACACGCTTCGCCCAGACGCTCAATCCCTTTAGCGGCGAGGCCGGCTTTACCGAAGTCTATGCGCCGGCGA
Organism: uncultured Devosia sp.; assembly: GCA_963975335.1. Taxonomy (GTDB): domain Bacteria; phylum Pseudomonadota; class Alphaproteobacteria; order Rhizobiales; family Devosiaceae; genus Devosia. Next base: position 8,343 of record CAXBHD010000092.1, read on the forward strand.
TCCTGTGCCTGCTCGATTTCCTTGAGCGCCTCTGTGGCATCCAGCCCCGCCCCGACGGGACGCTCTGGTTCACCGGTCTGACACCCCAACAGATCGAGCATCGCGATGTGGCGCATGAAACCGGCTATGGCCGCCGCGTCGCTGGCCACGATTTCGAGCTCATCAATATGCAAGCGGGCATGACCGCCTATCGCGATCAGGCGCTGCTCTTCGCGGCGCCGCGCGGTATTCGCGTCATGACAGACCGCGATGGTCAGGTCCTCAGCCTTGTCGGCATGAGCGCCAGTCCGGTCGCCGGCACGCTCAGGACAGCGCAGGGCGATCTCGATTTCAGGGTCGCCGCCAATGAACAGCTCGATCTTCGGAATGGCCGTTTGATCCGGGTCAGGAATCCCGGCCTTGTCCTGCCGGCCTCCTGAAGTGCGGGCGCCATAGCGGGGCCTCCGGGCCTCGACCGCGTTTCACCGGCTCATGCGGGCTCTTGAACCAGTAAAAGGGCCGGCGCAGCAGGTCGGCCAAGGCGTTGATGGTGGCCGCCGAGATCAGCAGCCAATAGAGCGGCAGCAGGCATTGAGGCAGCAGCAGGTGCAGATGGTGCGCCCGGGCGAGGCCGAGCATGGTCGCCGCCATGGTACTGCCATAGCCGAGCACCAGCATGCCGGTATAGAGCACCGACCAGCCGTGCCCGTCAAAGAGGCCCGCTCCCAGTGCCAACTGCACGAGCAGGCAGATGCCCAACCCGCAATGGAGCAGCGGCGCCACGATCATGCCGAGCACCAGAATCTCGAAGACCAGCGCGGGACCCGGGCCCATGTCGTCGACAAGGCGGATGGGATTGCGGTTATGGACGATGAAGGTCTGCATCCAGCCTTTCATCCAGCGGGTGCGCTGGCCCAGCCAGGGGCGCAGCCGCATAGGCGCATGCTCGCGCGTGCTGGAATCGAGCGTATCGACGCGCAGCCGGCGCCGCGCCAGCCGGATGCCCAGATCGGCATCCTCGGTGACATTGAAGGCATCCCAGCCACCAATGGCGCGCAGGCTCGCAATGCGGAAATGGTTGGAGGTGCCCCCCAGCGGCAGCGGCAGGCGCCAGCGCGCCAAAGCGGGCAGGAGTACGCCGAACAAAGCGGCATATTCAGCGGCAAACAGAGCGGGCAGCCAGCCGCGTTCGCCATTGTCGATCAGCAGCCGCGCCTGCTGGCAGGCCAGAGAAGGATCGTCGCGAAAGCGTCGGGCCGCCTTCCAGAGCTGGTCGGGATCGGGAATATCCTCGGCGTCGAACACTACGACATGCTCGCCCATGCAAAGCGGCAGCGCATAATCGAGCGCCTTGGGCTTGGTATGTGGCGCGGTGTCGGGCACGACGACCAGCGACACCCGCGGATCGCCGAGCCGGTCACGGACGGCGGCAATGGTCTGGGGTGAGCCGGCCTCGACGACGAACTTTATATCAAGCCGGGCCGGCGGATAGTCGAGCGCCCACAGCGCGGTGAAGAGCTGGGGCACCATGGCGGCCTCGTGGCGCAGCGGCACCAGCACGGAATAGAGCGGCAGTTCCTCGTCAGGCGGCCGGCGCGTGGGCGGCGGCGGGCGGCGCGGCGTGCCCAAAGCGGCCAGGCGGATGGAGGCCGGCCCCACCAGCAGGGCCAGCGCCACGGGCAGGAGCCAGAGCTCGGCGATAAATGGCGCGGCCAGGGCCATGGCCAGCACGGCCAGCACGCCGAGGGCAAAGCCATAGCGGGCCGTCAGGGTCAGGTCGAGCTGGGCGGCCGCATAGGGCCAGCGCTGAGCCAGGCCCTGGCGCGCGGCGGTGATCAGCTCGGCCGATGCGGCATCGGTTAGATAGTCGCGCAGCGCCGTCGCGGGCAGGATGCAGATGCGCTGGCGCACATGCGGGGCGGCCCGCAGGCGCTGCCGCAGCCGCAACAGACCGGCAAAATCGGGGGCGGCGAAATCGACGGCCCGGTCCAGCACCTGCATGCGAAACAGCCGGACACCGGCCAGGTCTTCGAGCTGCATCGGCTCGACCTGGCCCACCAGGCCCTGCGGCACCCGCTCGAAAAAGGCGTAGCCCGCCCAGGCGGCGGCGCGCTCCATGGCCTGCGTCTCATCAAGGGCGCAGGCAATCACGCCATAAAGCAGCGGGTCGGTTTCGGCCTCGAGGGCAGCCGAAAGCAGGCGTTGCGCGGCGGCATTATCGGGGCAGGCTTCGCCCAGCACCGCCCGGATCAGGTCCAGCGCGTCCGACACCGGGGCCGCCGCCGGCGATCAACGTCGCCTTCGCCACCCTGGCGCATGCAAGGGCATGGCGACAGGACGCGGCCAACAGGCCAGCATGACGCACTTCATCTGCATGGCTCTGTCCCCCAAAGCTGCCTGGATGATCCGATCTGGATGGTCGATGCGTGGTGCAGCCGAGCCCGTCAGCCGCGCATGGCCGGCCGCCATGCCCATGGCGCCAGTCAGGGGCGCCACAATCAATTAATGAACAGGGCAATATTGTGGGCACTGACAGCAGTTTGCAAGACCAAAGCCGCTGCAGGCGCGCAAAAACCGGCAGTGCCCAGTTTCGCGCGCCGTGCCCGTCAGTGCTTGATGTCGAACTGATGCGGATTGAAGTGATAGGCGGTCGAGCAGAACTCGCAGACCACTTCGATTTCGCCATTGACCGCCATTTCTTCGCGATCCTCGGCGGTAAAGCTGGTGGCCAGCATGTCTTCGATGCGGTCAGCCGAGCAGCTGCAGCGCTCCACCACCGGCATGGGCGAAAATACCCGTACGCCGGTCTCGTGATAGAGCCGGAACAGCAGCCGTTCCGAGCTCAGCTCGGGATCGGACAGTTCAAGGTCGTTGAGCGTGGCCATCAGTGCCTTGGCCTCGTTCCAGCCGTCATCCTCGGTGAAATCGGGATCCGCCGTGTGCGGATTGCTGAAATCACCATCGCCGGGCAGATCGGGAAGCTGGGACATGCCATGTTCGGGCAGATGCTGGATCAGCACGCCGCCGGCCCGCCAATGGGGGCGGTGATCGCCCTTTTTGGTAAACTCGGCCACAGCCAGGCGGACCTGGGTGGGGATCTGCTCGGACTGCATGAAATAGGTATGGGCCACCTCTTCGAGCGAATTGCCCTGCAGGGCGACAATGCCCTGATAGCGCTCCATATGCTCGCCCTGGTCGATGGTCATGGCCAGATGGCCATTGCCCAGCAGGTCCGCCGGCCTGGTGCGCCCCTCCTCGGCCGCCTTGACCAGCAGCTCGCGGTCAAAGCGGGCATAGCCG
>CAXBHD010000093.1:0-11610 GCA_963975335.1 uncultured Devosia sp.
TGCCGGCCGATCCCAATGAGGATTTCATGCGCTCGCTCGACCGGGCCGTGCGCCACTCCATTCCCAAGCCCATCGCCCTGGTGCTCAACTACCCCGCCAACCCCACCGCCTATACCGCCACGCTCGATTTCTATGCCGAAGTGGTCAAATATTGCCGCGAGCACGACATCTTCATTCTCTCCGATCTGGCCTATTCGGAGATCTATTTCGACATCGACCCGCCGCCATCCGTGCTGCAGGTGCCCGGCGCCATCGACATTGCGGTCGAGTTCACCTCGATGTCCAAGACCTATTCCATGCCCGGCTGGCGCGTCGGCTTTGCCGTCGGCAATGAGCGCCTCATTGCCGCCCTGGCGCGGGTAAAGTCCTATCTCGATTACGGCGCTTTCACCCCGATTCAGGTGGCCGCCACCGCCGCGCTCAATGGTTCGGACGACGTTATCGACGAGATCCGCAAGGTCTACAAATATCGCCGCGACGTCATGGTCGAGAGCTTTGGCCGCTCCGGCTGGGACATCCCGGTGCCCAAGGCGACCATGTTCGCCTGGGCGCCCATTCCGCCGCAATATGCCCATCTTGGGTCGCTCGAATTTGCCAAGCTGCTGATCCGCGAAACCGGCGTCGGCGTCGCCCCCGGCGTCGGCTTTGGCGAATATGGCGACCAGTATATTCGCCTGGCCTTTGTCGAGAACGAGCAGCGCATCCGGCAGGCCGCGCGCAACGTCAAGAAACTGCTCGGCGGCAAGGCCGGGGCCGGCAATGTCGTGCCGCTGGCGGGCTGATCGACAGATCTCTGGCCATGCCGCGCTAAAGCGGCGGCATGGCCCGGAACATCAGGGATTTGACGTAAACTCCTATTGACGACTAGGCATAATCCTATGCAGATGTCGCCACCATGAGTGATATCCAGTCTTTCCGCCACGCCGTCGAAACTTTCATTGCCACCCGTGGCTGGACACCGACCCGCTTCGGGCGGACCGTGGCGGGCGATCCGCTTTTCGTCTTCGACCTGCGCGAGGGGCGCGAGCCGCGTTCCGAAACCCGTACCCGCATCCTCAAGGCGATGCAGGAATTTGGCGATGGCTCGGCGCTGCCACCCCTGCGTGTCGGCGTGGCCGGCTTGGGCAATGTCGGCGCCACCCTGGTGCGCATCCTGCAAAAGGACGGCGCTGAACTGACCAAAAAGCTCGGCCGCCAGCTGGTGGTTACGGCCGTAGCGGCCCGCTCGCGCTCGCGCGATCGCGGCATCGATATCGCGTCACTTGACTGGTTCGATGATCCGGTCGCCCTGGCCAAGTCCGACGGCATCGACCTGTTCGTCGAACTGATCGGTGGCGAGGATGGCCCGGCTCTGGCCGCGGTCAAAGCGGCGCTGGAAATCGGCCGTCCCGTCGTCACTGCCAACAAGGCGCTGCTGGCCAAGCACGGTACCGAGCTGGCCAAGCTGGCCGAGGATACCGGCGCCCAGCTCGGTTTCGAGGCGGCGGTTGCCGGCGGCATTCCGGTGATCAAGACGCTGCGCGAAGGGCTGGGTTCGGCCCGGATCGCCAAGGTGTTCGGCATCATGAACGGCACCTGCAACTATATCCTCACCCGTATGGGCAATGAGGACATCTCCTTTGCCGATTGCCTCAAGGATGCCCAGGCGCTGGGTTATGCCGAGGCCGATCCGAGCTTTGACGTCGATGGCCACGATACCGCTCACAAGCTGGCAATCCTGGCCACGCTATGCTTCGGCTATGAGCTCGCGCCGGACAAAATCCGCGTCGAAGGCATTACTGGCATCACCCAGCACGATATCCGGGTAGCCGCCGATCTGGGCTACAAGATCAAGCTGCTCGGCATCGCCCAGCGGACCGAGGACGGCATCGAGCAGCGCGTTCACCCCACTTTCGTGCCCAAGGGCAGCGCCATTGCCGGCGTCGACGGCGTGATGAATGCGGTCGCGCTCGAAACTGACCATGTGCACGAGTTGCTGCTGGCCGGTCCCGGCGCCGGCGGCCCGCCAACGGCCTCCTCCGTGCTGTCGGACATTCTCGACATTGCCCGGGGCACCCGGGTGCCCCCTCTGGGGGTCCCCAGCGATGAACTGCTGCCCTATCGCGAAGCGTCGACGCGGCCGCATGACGGCGGCTACTATATCCGTCTCAGCGCCAAGGATGTGCCGGGGGCGCTTGCCGGCATCGCCACACGCATGGGCGAGCGGGGGATTTCCATCGATTCCGTCATCCAGCGGTCGGATTTGAGCGCTAAGGCAGTCGCGCCGGACGGCTCGCCGACTCGTACGGTGGTGATGATCACACAGCAGACTTTAGAATCAGCGGTGCGTGAATCGCTTGCGCAGATCGCCGCCGACGGGTTTATCGTCGGTGAACCGCAATTGATCCGGATCGAAACGCTCTGAACCCCGCCGGGGCAATCAGGCTCCGGGAGGGCAGATGAAACTCAGCAAAGTCGAGGGCGGCAAGAGACCGGCCAACCTGCATCGCAGCCTGGCGCTCGAACTGGTGCGCGTCACCGAGGCCGCCGCCATCGCGGCCGCCGAATGGCGTGGCAAGGGCAATGAGAAAGCCGCCGACGACGCGGCCGTGCGCGCCATGAAGGCGCAGTTGGACTCCGTTGCCATTGCCGGTCGCATCGTCATTGGCGAGGGCGAGCAAGACGAATGCGATGACCTCTATATCGGTCAAGTGGTCGGCCTGGGCAGCGGTCCGCAGGTCGATATTGCCGTCGACCCGCTTGAGGGCGTCACCCTCTGTGCCAAGAATCAGCCGGACTCCATCGTCGTGCTGGCCATGGCCGAGCGCGGCGGCCTGCTCAACGTGGCGCGCAACGTCTATATGCACAAGATTGCCATCGGCGCCGACTATCCGGCCGGCACGGTGCATATCGACTGGACCGCAACCGAGAATGTCAACGCACTGGCCAAGGCCAAGGGCGTACCGCTGAGCGAAATCACGGCCATCGTGCTCGACCGCCCACGCCATGCCGGGCTGATCGAGGAACTGCGCACCACCGGTGTCGCGGTCAAGCTGATCAGCGATGGCGACATTGCCGGCGTCATCCACGCCGTCAGCACCGAGGATACCGGCATCGACATCTATCTGGGTTCCGGCGGCGCCCCCGAAGGCGTGCTGGCCGCCGCGGCCCTGCGCTGCATCGGCGGCCATATGCAGGGCAAGCTGATCCTCGACACGCCGGCCAAACGCGAACGTGCCCGCGAAATGGGCATTACCGAGCCAAACCGTATCTATGACGTTACCGATCTTGCTGCCGGCGATGTGCTGGTGGCGGCCACGGGTGTCACGGATGGTACGCTGCTTGAAGGCGTTCGGCTGCGTCGCAATCGGGTGGAAACCAGCACTGTGGTCATGCGCTCCTGGAGCCAGACCGTCCGTTGGATCAAGGCACGGCATGCGCGGTGAGGGGATAGCTCTTTCGCCCTGCGCCCAAATCGCCTAACTCTGAGCCATGCTCGATGCGCCGCGCCCTTTTCTCGATGTCTCCCGCTCGGTCACGGGCCGCGCCTGGATGGATCGGCTCGATCCGGCCGCCACCCGTATCGCCACGGCTATCGCTCAGCGCAATGGCACCTCGGAAATCCTCGCCCGGGTCATGGCCGCGCGCGGCATTGCCCTGGACGACGCCGAAAAATTCCTTGAGCCCACCATACGCGGGCTGATGCCCGATCCCTCCACGCTCACCGCCATGGACGCCCTGGCCGACCGGCTGGCCAAGGCCATTACCGACAATGAAGCCGTGGCCCTGTTCGGCGATTACGACGTGGACGGCGCCTGCTCCTGTGCCCTGATGGCCCGCTATCTCCGCCATTTCGGCCTCGAGCCCCAGGTCCATATTCCCGACCGGATCTTTGAGGGTTATGGCCCCAATATCGCGGCCATGGACAAGCTGATCGATGCCGGTGCCACGCTGATCATTACGCTCGACTGCGGCACCACCAGCGACAAGCCCATCGCCCATGCCCGCAGTCGGGGCGCCGATGTGCTGGTTATCGACCACCATCTGGCCGATCACGCGCTGCCCGAGGCCACGGCCCTGGTCAATCCCAACCGACCCGATGATATTTCCGGCCTCGGCTATCTCTGCGCTGCCGGGGTGACCTTCATGGTGCTGGTGGCGGTCAACCGGGTCCTGCGCCTGCGCGGCGATACCGGCCTGCCGGACCTGCTCAAGCTGCTCGATATCGTCGCCCTGGGCACCGTCTGCGATGTGGTGCCCCTGGTCGGGCTCAACCGGGCCTTTGTCCTGCGCGGTCTCGAAGTGGCCCGTCGGGGCGACAATGTCGGCATTGCCGCTCTGGCCCTGGCGGCGCGCGTTTCGGGCCCGCTCAACCCCTATCACCTGGGCTTTCTCATCGGTCCGCGCATCAATGCCGGCGGCCGCATCGGCAACGCCGCTCTGGGCACCGAACTGCTCACCGTCGATGACCAGCACCATGCGCTGGCCATTGCCGCCCGACTCGATGAGCTCAACACCGAGCGCCAGCGCATCGAGGTCGAAGCCGTCGAGGAAGCCGTTGCCGTGGCGGAGATGGAAATCGGTAGCGGCGAGGGGCCGCCCGTGCTCGTTCTGGCCTCGGCCAATTGGCATCCCGGCGTCGTCGGCCTTATCGCCTCGCGCCTCAAGGATCGTTTCGAGCGCCCCGCCTTTGCCATTGCGCTCCATGCCGATGGCACCGGCACCGGTTCGGGCCGCTCCATGCCGGGCGTTGACCTGGGCAGCGCGGTCATCCAGGCCGTCGAGTCGGGTCTGATCGTCAAGGGCGGCGGCCATGCCATGGCGGCCGGCATCACCATCAAATCGGGTCAGCTCGGGCCTTTCCGCGCCTATCTGGCCGATGCATTATCGGTGGACGTCGCTTTGGCGCGGGCCGCCACCGCGCTCAAAATCGACGCCGCGCTGACCGCGCGCGGTGCCAGCATCGATCTGGTCAAGGAGCTTGAGCGGGCAGGGCCCTATGGTTCGGGCAATCCGGGGCCGGTGATTGCCTTTCCAGCCCATCGCGCCAAATTCGCCCAGGTGGTCGGCAAGGGCGGCCATGTCAGCTTTGCCCTGGTGTCGGAAGATGGCGCCCGGCTCAAGGCCATTGCCTTTCGCGCCGCCAGCACCGCCATCGGCGATGCTTTGCTGCGCGGCAATGAAGGCGCCTTCCATTTCGCCGGCAGCCTCAGTATTGACCACTATCAGGGCCGCGAACAGGTGCAGTTCCGCTTGAGTGATCTGGCAAAACCTAAGTGAAATCAGAAACTTTGTGCTGATCCACCCCGTTGCTGCCTGCGTATGAACCTTCACAGCCACGACGGAGACCTCTCGATCATGACCGCTAGCAGCATCGCCGTTATCGGATCGGGAATCTCTGGTCTGTCAGCCGCTTGGCTGCTCTCCAAGACCCAGGATGTCACGGTGTTCGAGCGGCAGGGGCGGCTGGGCGGCCATGCCAATACATTCCTGGCACGGGTCCCCGAGGGCGAGGTCGCCGTCGACACCGGCTTCATTGTCTACAATGAACAGAACTACCCCAATCTGACCGCCTTCTTCGCCCATCTCGACGTGCCCACCGCGGCATCCTGGATGAGCTTTGCCGTCTCGATCGGCGAGGGGCAGCGCGAATATTCCGGCGAATATCTCAATGGGCTGTTTGGGCAGCGCCGCAATATCATCCGGCCGCAGCACTGGCGCCTCGTCAGCGATATCATGCGCTTCTTCCGCAGGGCCGAGCAGCAGATCGCCAGCTGCAGCGACGATCTGTCCATCGGCCAGTTCCTGGAGCGCTTCGGCTATTCACGGGTCTTCATCCAGGACCATATCCTGCCCATTTCTGCCGCCATCTGGTCGACACCCTCGCAGGGAATGCTCGATTTCCCGGCCCGCACCTTCATCGAATTCTTTGCCAACCATTCCCTGCTTCAGGTCAACAACCGTCCGCTCTGGCGCACGGTGCAGGGGGGCAGCCAGCAATATGTGCAGCGCCTGGCCGCCCAGAGCAGCTTTGCGACGGTTCTGAATGCCGGCATCAAATCCGTTATCCGCGGCCCGCAGGGGGTCGAGCTGGTCTTTGCCGATGGCAGCCGACGGCAGTTCGGCCAGGTGGTCTTCGCCTGCCATGCCGACGAGGCGCTGAGCCTGCTGGCCGAGCCCAGCGAGGCCGAAAGCCGGGTGCTGGGCGCCTTCCGCTTCAACGGCAATCACGCCGTGCTGCATACCGATTCCAGCTTCATGCCGCGGCGCAAGCATTTGTGGTCATCCTGGAACTATCTGCGCGCCGCCAAGGGCGAGAGCGCGCTCAGCCTGACCTACTGGATGAACAGCCTGCAGCCGCTGGCTACCAAGACGAACCTCTTCGTCACGCTCAATCCGCATCGCGATTTCGCACCCGGCACGGTGCAATACGAAGTCGACTATGCCCATCCGCTCTTCGACGCTGCCGCCATTGCTGCGCAAAAGCAGCTCTGGCAGATTCAGGGCGCCCAGGGCAGCTGGTTCGCCGGCGCCTGGATGGGCTATGGCTTTCATGAGGATGGCCTGCAGGCGGGTCTGGAAGTGGCCGAACGGATGGGTCCCATGCAGCGCCCCTGGCAGGTCAGCCAGCAGCGCGACCGCATCGCCCATAACTGGGCCGAGGGCGACCAGAGCCTTCGGGCGGCAGAGTGACCGACGACCTGGCTATGCCTGGCGCCATCTATGTCGGCGACGTCGTGCACAAGCGCGCCCGGCCCAAACGGCACGCCCTGCGCTATCGGGTCTTCTCCATGCTCGTGGATCTTGATGCGCTCGAGACGCTCGACAGGCGATTGCGCTTCTTCTCGCTTGATCGCTTCAACCTGGTATCGCTGGTGACCCGCGATTTCGGCCCGCGCGACGGCACCAGCATAGCCGCCTTCATTCGTGGCAAGGCGGCAGCCTCGGGCGTGGGCGGGATCGCCCGCATCCGCATGCTGGCCTATCCGCGCCTGTTTGGCTTCGCCTTCAACCCCATCACCGTCTATTTCTGCGACGATGCTGCCGGGGTGACGCGGTTTCTGGCCTATGAGGTCAGCAATACCTTCGGCGAGCATCACTTTTACGAGGCCGCCATCGACGCTGCGGCCTCCCCGATCCAGCACGATGCCAAGAAGGCTTTCTTTGTCTCGCCCTTCAATACGCTCGAGGGCAATTACCGGTTCTCCATCCGCGCTCCGCAGGAGCAGGTCTTTGTCGGCATCACGCTGTCGACCGAGGAGGGGGGGATATTGACCGCCTATTTTGAGGGTCAACGTCGCCCTCTGACCGATGCCAGGCTCTTGAAACTGCTGCTTGCATATCCATTTATGACCGCTAAAGTGGTGGCGGGCATACACTGGGAGGCCCTGCTTCTTTTGCTTAAAGGCCTGCCGCTGACGCTTAAATTGCGGCGTCAGCTCAAGGGCGGACACCAAGCTTAGTGCACGAGTTGGATCTCTGGGGCCAATGACCAAAACAGCCATCAACAACAGCAATACCGGCGTGACGCCGTGGACCAGTCTGGTCTCCTGGGCGATCGATCGCATCGGTAGCGCCATGCTCGGCACCCCCAAGCACGGCGCCGTGACCGTGATTTTCCCCAATGGCCGCACCCGCACCGTGGGTAATCCCGCCAGCGGCGAGCATTCCGTGCTGCGGCTCAACAATTTCCGCGTGCTGAGCGAAGCCATGCAGCGCGGCACGGTCGGCTTTGCTGCCGCCTATATGCGCGGCGATATCGAGGTTGACGACCTCACCGCCCTCATCCGCTTTTTCCTGCAGAACCGCGACATGTTCGAGCAGGCCAATCCGGGCTTTTTCCGCCGCGCTGCGGGCGATCTGCATTATCACCTGTCACGCCGCAATACGCTCGAGGGCTCCAAGAAAAACATCGCCGAGCATTACGACCTCGGCAATGATTTCTACGGCCAGTGGCTCGACCCCTCCATGACCTATTCCTCGGCGCTGTTCATTTCCGGCGACCTGAGCCTGGAGGAAGCCCAGAGCGCCAAATACCGTCGCGTGGCCGATCTGGCCGGTATCAAGCCCGGTTCCTCTGTACTCGAGATCGGCTGCGGCTGGGGCGGCTTTGCCGAAACCGTGGCGCGCGACTATCAGGCCAATCTGCGCGGCATTACCCTCTCGGCCGAGCAACTCAAATACGGCAAGGAGCGTCTGGCCAAGCAGGGGCTCGACAAATTTGCCACGCTGGTCTTTGAAGATTATCGCCACACCGAGGGCCAGTTCGACCATATCGGCTCGATCGAGATGATCGAGGCGGTGGGCGAGGACAATTGGGACAGCTACTTTCAGACTGTCCATGACAGGTTGAAGCCCGGCGGCACCGCCGCCATCCAGGCCATCACCATCAACGAGGCCGATTTCGACGGCTATCGCAGCGGCCCCGACTTCATCCAGCGCTACATCTTTCCCGGCGGCATGCTGCTGACCAAGACGGTGATGAAGGAGTTCGGCGAAAAGTACGGCCTGGTGCTGGAAAATGTCGACACGTTCCGGCTCTCCTATGCCAAGACGCTCAAGCTCTGGCGCGAGCGTTTCCTCGAGCGCTGGCCGATGATCGCGCCGCTCGGCTATGATGACGAGTTCCGGCGCAAATGGGTCTACTATCTCAGCTATTGTGAGGCAGGCTTTACCGAAGGCCTGATCGATGTCGGCATCTATCAGTATCGCCGCCCCCTCTGAGGGCAGGCACCCAAAGCAAAACCCCCGGACGCGTGTCCGGGGGTTTTCTGTCAGGCCGCCAGCTTAGTGGTGATGCTCGGGCATCTGCTCGAGCTGATCTTTTGTCCATGTGGTCACGGCATGCACATCGCCGCCCTCATCCCGCATGAATTCGAGATCTCTGGCCGCTACCGCCACTGGCTTGGCGCCGAGGCCAAGAAAGCCGCCGACATCGATGATGATCTGGCTGGCAGCGCCCAGGCCATGCACATGCGAGACATGGCCGACCTTGTGGTCGTCCGCGCCATAAATGGTCGCGCCTTCAAGCGTCTCCGACGTGAGTTCGGTTGGTGCCAGGCGAATGTGATTGCTGTGATCCATGCTGGAAGCTCCTGTATGGTGGTTCACAGGAGACAACGGCTCACCGGCGACACTGTTCCGCCCGGTCTGTGAATTGGGCAGCACCTGTTCCAGCCGCTCCAGCGCCAGACCGACGCGGCGCGCCACTTCCGGATCGAAACTGTGGTCGGGTGCCGTGCGCTCATAGTCGCGCAGCTGTTCGGGCGTCACACCGGCTTCAGCGGCAAAGGTCTCGGGATCAAGCTCCAGGGACAGGCGCCGGTTGTGGTCGCCCTTTGGCTGGCGCTGGCTGGGTTCGGGCTGGATGATCATGGCAATTCTCCTCTGTTGCAGAGGAAATCGCCCAGCCCGCCAAAGGTTCAATCCTTGGGCAGCATCTTGTGGGTCAACCAGAAAAATACCGGATAGGGCAGCCAGCGCACCGTCTTCATCAGCCAGACCATGCGCTTGGGAAAGGCGATCTCGAAGCGGTCCGACTGCGTCAGCCCGTCGACGATCCGCACGGCGGCATCGTCGGTTTCCATCAGGAAGGGCATGGGAAAGTCGTTCTTGTCCGTGAGCTCGGATTTGACAAAGCCCGGCACGATCATCCGCACCTTGATCCGGCGCGGCGCCAACTCGGTCCGCATGGTCTCGAGCAGGTTGATCAGCCCCGCTTTGGTCGAGGAATAGGCCGCCGAACGCGGCAGGCCGAAATAGCCGGCCACCGAGGCAATGACGGCGAAATGTCCGCCACCCTGGCGATCCATCTGTGCCAGCAGCGGATTGGCCACCCGGATCACGCCCAGATAATTGGTGTCGACGATCTTGGCGAATTTTTCAAAGGCGTAATCGCCTACATCCATGGGCTGCCAGGCAGCCGCGCCAAAGATGAACAGGTCGATCCGGCCCAGCTCGGCGGCAATTTTTTGCACGGTGGCGGCAATGGCCTCCCCGTCGGTGACATCGAGCGGATAGCCGCTGATCGTCGGGTGCCCTGCAGCCACCGCTGCCAGCTTGTCCTCGCGCCGTCCCGATATCGCCACCGTCCAGCCGCGTTTGGCCAATAGGCGCGCCACGGCGGCGCCGATCCCCGATCCGCCGCCGATGATCCAGGCGACGCCTGGCTGCATACTCATAGACCGAACAGGGGCTGCAGCGCCCGCATCAGCCGGCCGCGGAAGGTGAGCTTGGCGTCGACAGCCACAAGGCAGATGCAGTCCTCGCCGGGCTCGGCAATGGGCTGGTGCTCGACATCTTCGTCGTGATCGGCAATGTCGCCCTTGGCGAAGACGCCGAACCGGTCGCGATAGGCGCCCGACAGGATCAGCGTCAGCTCCTGGCCGCCATGACCATGCTCGGGCACCGGCCGGCCCGCCGCGACGCGCAACAGCATCAGGCGCGAACGCCTATCCTGTCCCCAGGCCAGATCTGCCGTTGCCACGCCCGGGCCGGTCCATTTCCAGCGGACGCCATCCAGACCATTGGGCAGGAAGCGCTGCAACGGCAGGGGGACGTCACCGGCCGGGGCGCGGGCATCGTGTGGGGTTACCGAGATGCGCTCGCTGTCATCGCCCAGTGCATCAAACAGCCGGTCAAGCGCACCGGTGGACAGCTCGGCCTCCGGCTCATCCGCCAGCAGCGCGCCGCCAATGGTATTGATGTGGCGCAGCGTTTCACGGCCGCCTTCCGACATGGCCAGATGCGTCGCGATGACGGTGGCATAGGGGTCATCCAGCGTGCCGGCGCTGAAGGCCATCAGGGTAGTGATATCGGGGTGGTGGTTTACAGTCATTGCAGATCCTCCAGCAAAGGCCGGAGCCGTCCATAGGCGAGGCGAAGTCGCGATTTCACGGTACCCAGGGGAACGCCGAGGCTTTCGGCGATCTGGGCATGCGGCATGTCGTGGATAAAGCTCAGGCGCACGACGTCCTGTTGTTCTGCGGGCAGGCCCTTGAGGGCCACGGTCACCCGGTCGATCACCTGTCGCTGTTCGACCAGGGCACTGCCAAGTGGCGCATCGCTGGCCAGTTCGAGCGATTCGAGATCTTCATAAGGGCGGTTCGATTGCCGCCGCAGCTGATCGATCCGCAGGTTGCGGGCGATCGTGAAAATCCAGGTGCTGGCGGCGCCGCGCTGGTTGGAATAGAGCGCGGCCTTGCGCCAGACCGACACAAAAGTCTCCTGCACCAGATCCTCGGCCAGCGCTTCGCCCGCACCAAGCTTGAGCATCATGGATTTGACGCGCGGTCCGAAATGCTTGAACAGCGCCGCCAAGGCCGCTTTGTCGCGGGTTTCGGCGACGCGCAGCAACAGGCTAGCAGGATCATCCATTGCCATTGTTCCGGCTATGCGTCCGAGTTCTGGATCTGTCATGGCAAAGGCATACATCGGCAGCTCCGCACCTGTCAGCCCTGATACGCAGGCAATTCGGCGGCGGATCATGAAAGACGGCATCGTATTGGCAATGCGGCAGCTGCATGCCGCATGACATGGCCTCGGAGCGGCCTATGGGCAGTATAGGGGGAGAGGGTTCTGGTACGCCCACGGGGAATCGAACCCCGCTCTGCACCGTGAGAGGGTGCCGTC
>CAXBHD010000094.1:0-11510 GCA_963975335.1 uncultured Devosia sp.
CCAAGGATTTTCTCATGCTACCCACTTTGACCGGACGGCGTCCCGCTGACCGAGCCAGACTTGCCGCACCAAGTGGACTATACACGTTAGGCCGGCAACGACAATTGTCAGCCGCGCATCGCCTGTGCCTGGGGCACCGTTTCCCGATCAAAGATCATGACCCGGTTGCGGCCGGCATGCTTGGCCATGTAGAGCGCCATATCGGCCATTTCGCAGGCCATGTCGATCGTATCCTCGGGCTCGATCAGGCAGGCGCCCACGCTGGTGCTGATCCCGCAATTTCTGCCATCCGGCAGCGCCACGGGGCGCCCATTGACCTGGCCCATCACCCGATGCGCGGCTGCCCGCAGCTCGTTTGGCGCGCTCTCCTTGAGCAGCACGATGAACTCGTCCCCGCCCCAGCGCGCGCAGGTATCCTCCGGGCCAATGGCCTCGACGATCCGCGCAGCGACCTCGCCCACCACCGCGTCGCCGGCCGCATGACCAAAACTGTCATTGATGACCTTGAAGTGGTCGATATCGAGCAGCAGCAGGCCATGCTGGCTTCCCCCCGGCAGCGCGTTGAAAGCCGCAGTAAAGCCACGCCGGTTGGCGACCCCGGTCTGGCCATCGCGAAAGGCCAGCTGTTCAAGTTCCTCGGTGCGCACCCTGACCCGGCTTTCGAGCTGGCTGGTATGCAGCGACACCGCGACAGCCATTTCGGTAAAAGCTCTCGACAACCGTCCCACCTCGTCGGGATATCCCTCGTCAAGGGCCAGCGCCGGGCCGTAATCGCCGGAACGGGCGCTGCGCACGGCCCCTTCGAGCCGCTTGAGACGGTCGAGCACCTGACGCTTGAACACCAGCACCAGCGTGGTGGCCACCAGCCCCATCATCGCCGCCAGCAGCGCCCCGATCGGCGCGAATAGCTGCCGGTCGATGATCGTATCAACATCCATCAGCGTCACGTTGAACCAGCCCAGCTTGTCGAGATAGCCGATGCCCACCAACACCTGCTTGCCCCCGATCCGCATGAACTGCGACTTGACTGCCGCCTCACCGCCGGCCACCGACTCCATCATAGAGCGCAGCACAGCCTGATCGGCCGGCCGGTCGACCAGCCCAAACACCGTGCGCTTCTTGCGCATGCCTTCGGTCAGGCTGCGCAGATCCACCAGATGCTCGTCCCGATGCGCCTGCACCGCGCCCTGCCGATCGACGAACATCGAGGTGACACCGACCTGCGGCACATTGACCACTTCCTGGATGAATGCGCTGAGATCGATCCCCGTGCCCAGAATGCCCAGGACCTTCCGGCCCTCGCGGATGACACAGTTCATCCAGACCTTGGTCACCCCCAGATGCGCGTCATTGTCGACATTGAGGTGGCATCCCGCGCCTAGCGCCGCAGTGGCGTAATACCAGCTGTCCCGGGGATTGTCGGGCTCGAGCGTGTAGCGCAACTGCTCGCCGGCATAGGCATTGCCCGCATCGTTGAAATAGTAATTGCCAGACGAGCCCATGGCGAAGAAATAGCTGTGATCGGCAAAGGATTTGCGGAAATGCTCCAGCTCGGCAATGCCGCGCCGCGTCAGCTCGGGGTCGTCTTCGTCATTGGCCCAGTCCCTTATCGATTGCGAGCCGGCCAGCGTCTCGGCCAGCGCAACCTCGCGCATCAGCGTTTGCAGGCCACGATGTCTATCATAGAGAATCTGCTTTTCGGCAAAGAGCGTGCCCAGCTGGATGATCGTGCTGCCCACCACAGCATGGAAGGCGAAATAGGCCGGCACGGCCACTGCGGCAAAGCCGAGCAGTACCAGCACCAGCATGCGCAGGCGCAGGCTGTTCGCGATCTTTTGGCCGATGCCGCTAATGTCGGTCTCGTGGGGTAGGTTTCGGGATGCCAATGCAGCCCCGATATTGTCCCCCACCCGTCTAGAAGACGTTAACAGGCTACGCCAATTGGAATTAATCGCCGGCAAGGCGTGTTACCCAGGCCCGGCGATCTGTCCCTATTTGCCCAATGACCCCAGAAACGTCTGGGTTTCCCGCAGCTCTTCGGGGCGCAGTTCATGCCCGCCCGCATGCCAGTACAGTGTGGTTTGCGCGCCTTGGGCGCGGAAATAGTCAGCCAGGGCCTGGCTGGCCGGCGCCGGGCAGATCGGATCGTGCTGGCCGGCGGTGATCAGCACCTGGCGACCGGTAAAGTCTGCTGTCGCGGGAGAAAACGGAATCAGCGGATGCATCAGCACGCTGGCGTCGAACAGGGACGGCGCCGCGAACTGGACTGCAGCCAGGATATTGGCGCCATTGGAATAGCCCAGCCCGAGGACGGCGCGCGGCGCCGTCTCGGCGATCCGGGCCTGTACGAAGGCAGTCATCTGCGCCGTACGGTGCCGCAGATCGTCCATGTCATAGACGCCCTCGGCAGTGCGCCGGAAGTAGCGCAGCGCCCCGCCCTCGCTGACATCGCCGCGGGCTGCAATGATGCGCGCCCCGGGCAGGAGCTGGCTGCCCAGGTCGAAAAACTGGTTCTCGTCACCTCCGGTGCCATGAAAGACAAACAGCAGCGGCGCACTGGCATCGGCACCTTTGGCTTCGCGATAGTGATAGTCGGCCACGACAAAACTCCTCGACTGGACGGCCCCAGATATCGGCGAACCGACCTGACTATACAATCGCCAATGCCGACCCAGACTGTTGCACGATGCAGAACGATACTGAACTGCCGCGCCTGCTGTTGCGTAACACTCTGCAGGAGGCGCCCATGCCCGTTGAACTACAATCCTTCCCCTCTGGCGGCTTGGCCGTGGTCCTTGGTGCCAGTGGCGGCATTGGCGCTGCGCTGCATGCCGCCCTGGAACAGAGCAGTGCCTTTGAAAGTGTCCTGCGCCTGTCGCGCCGTATCGATGGTTTCGACCTGACCGACGAGGCCAGCATTGCCCGCGCCGCGGCGACTGTTGCCGACCGGCAGGTCCCGGTTCGCCTGATCCTGCTGGCCACAGGACTGCTGCATGATGGCGCCCAGCAGCCCGAAAAGAGCTGGCGCCAGCTCGATGCCGACAATCTGGCGCGCAGCTTTGCCATCAATGCCAGCGGGCCGGCACTGGTTGCCAAGCATTTCCTGCCGCTGCTGCCGCGCCAGGGCAAGGCGGTGTTTGCCGCCCTGTCGGCCAAGGTGGGCAGCATTGGCGACAACCAGCTGGGCGGCTGGTACGGTTATCGCGCCGCCAAGGCCGCGCTCAACCAGCTGATCCACACCGCCGCCATCGAACTGGCCCGATCCCGGCCCGAAGCGCTCTGCCTGACGCTGCATCCGGGGACCGTGGACACGCCGCTCTCGGCGCCCTTTTCGGGTCCCACCCATCCATCGGTATCGCCGAACCAAGCCGCCGAACGCCTGCTCGGCGTGCTGGATCGCGCCGGGCCGGGCGATAGCGGCAGGATGCTCGACCATACTGGCCTGCCCCTGCCCTGGTAGCCCTTGCGCCGGCGCGCCATTACGCCACAATGGCCGCCATGTTCCTGTCCATTTTCGACGTCTTCAAAATCGGCATCGGCCCCTCCAGCTCCCACACAATGGGGCCGATGACGGCGGCGCGGCGCTTTCTCGACGAACTCGCTTTTGGTGACTGGCCGCGCGCCGCACAGGCCCGGCCTGCCGCGCTGACGGCCAGCCTGCATGGCTCGCTGGCCTTTACCGGCATCGGCCATGGCAGTGGCCGCGCCGTGACGCTGGGCCTGTGCGGGCAGGATCCCAAGACAGTCGATCCCGACGCCATGGACGCGCTCGTGGCCGAAGTCGAGGCCAGCAGCAGGGTGTCCCCGCCGGGTCACCCGGCCTACCGCTTCCGCCCCGCCGTGGACTTGGTATTCGATAAGCGCACGCCTCTCCCTGGTCACCCCAATGGCTTGCAGTTTGCCGCCTATGACAGCGATGGCCAATTGCTGCTGCGCCGTGCCTATTTTTCCGTCGGCGGCGGCTTTGTGGTGAGCAGCGACGAACTGGCCGCGCTCAAGCAAGCCGCACCCGTCGCCGACAATGTGCCTTACCCCTTCGCCCATGCCAGGGACATGCTGGCCATGGCCGCTGCCTCAGGTCTCTCCATTGCCGCCATGAAGCGGGCCAATGAGGAGGCCAGCCTCAGCCGGCAGAGCCTGGATCGCGGCATTGACGAGGTCTGGGGCGTCATGAGCGCCTGTATCGATCGCGGCCTTGCCCAGACCGGCACCCTGCCCGGCGGGCTCAAGGTCAAGCGCCGCGCCGGCGCCATCCATGCCCAGCTCGAGCCGCAATGGCAGCGCAACGAAATCACCCCGCTAATGGCTAATGACTGGCTGAGCCTCTACGCCATGGCGGTCAACGAGGAAAATGCCGGCGGCGGTCGTGTCGTCACCGCCCCCACCAATGGCGCCGCCGGGGTGATCCCCGCTGTCATGCGCTATTTTCTCAAGTTCAACGCTGCGGCGACGCCCCAGACAGTGCGCGACTATCTGCTGACCGCCGCCGCCATTGGCGGCATCATCAAGCACAATGCCTCGATTTCCGGCGCCGAAGTAGGCTGCCAGGGCGAGGTTGGTTCGGCCTCGGCCATGGCCGCAGCGGGGCTTTGTGCCATCATGGGCGGCACACCCGAACAGGTGGAAAATGCCGCCGAAATCGCCCTTGAACACCATCTGGGCATGACCTGCGATCCGGTGGCGGGTCTGGTGCAGATTCCCTGCATCGAGCGCAATGCCTTCGGCGCCGTCAAGGCGGTGACCGCCGCCTCGCTCGCCCTCAAGGGCGACGGTACCCACCATGTTCACCTCGACGCCTGTATCGAGACCATGCGCCAGACCGGTCTCGACATGAGCGAGAAATACAAGGAAACCAGCCTGGCTGGCCTGGCCGTCAACGTCGTGGCCTGCTGAGGGCGCGGCCCGGCCCGATGACGTCGCATTGAAGGCCTGTGCGGCTGCCACTGGCCTCCAGGGGTGGCGTCGGCCGGTGCAATCTGCTCAAACGGTGAGCAGGAGATTGCCAATGCCATTCAGCGACAAGAATCATCCCCTTTGGGAAGTGGACAATCTCAAGCGGGCCCTGCATGCCGCAGGCGTGGCGCTCTGGTCCTGGCGGGTGGAAACCGATGCCTTCGATATGGATGAGCTGGCCTTTGATCTATGGGGGCTGGCGCCAAGCCACGATGTCACCTTCGAGGACCTGTCCTCGCGCATTCACCCGGCAGACCGCGATCGGGTCCGCACGGCATTTTCAGCCACACGCGCTCTGGTCGGCGCCTATGAAATCGACTTTCGCATCCTGCTCGGCGAGGAAATCCGCTGGATCTCCGCCCGCGGCCTCGGCAATGACGAAGGCCTGCACAAGGGGCAGATGAGCGGCGTCTTTCTCGACGTTACCGGCCGCAAGCAGGCCGAGGAAGGCCACGAGCTGCTGGCCGGCGAGATGAGCCATCGCGTCAAGAACCTGCTGGCCATCGCCTCGGGCCTGACCACGCTGACCTCGCGGTCGGCCGGCTCTGTCACCGAAATGGCCGAAGAGCTCACCGCTCGTCTCATGGCCCTGGGCCGGGCCCATGACATGGTCCGGCCGCTGCCCGACAATCAGGGCCAGGCGGCCTTGCTGGGCGATCTGATTGCGGTGCTACTGGCCCCCTATGATGATACCGGCGCCTTTAGCGGCCGCATCCGCGTTGCCGTGCCGCGCATGGGCATTGGCGAGCAGTCGGCCACCACCGTGGCCCTGGTGATCCACGAACTGGCCACCAATTCGCTCAAATATGGTGCGCTTTCCGTCGATACCGGCATGCTGGACATTTCCGGCACCACGACCGATGACGAGATATGCCTCGTCTGGACCGAACGCAGCGGCCCCGCCGTCGCCCCGCCGAGCGATCAGGGCTATGGCAGCAAGCTGTTGACCCGCAGCATTACCGGCGCGCTGGGCGGCACGCTCAAGACCGACTGGTCCGAGGGTGGCGTCATCGTCACCGTGACCATGAACGCTCAGCGACTGGCCAACTGACTGCCCTGTGGCTGGGCCTTGTCGCGCCGGCAGCGCTCCGAGCAAAATTTCACCGCGTCCCAATCGCGCGCCCATTTCTTGCGCCAGGCAAACGGTCTGCCGCAGCAGGCGCAGAGTTTCTCGGGCAGCGTGACCTTCTTGTGCATGCGGACTCCTGGCGCGCCGCTGCCACGCAGCGCATCACACGTGCTACGCAGCAACAGCCTGCCTGGATCGCCGAATAGCAGCCCCCGGTTTACCCCGCCCGGCCGAAATCGTCCTCGGTGCGCACGATGTCGTCCTCGCCCAGATAGGAGCCGGTCTGCACCTCGATGAGCTCGAGCTCGATCTTACCCGGATTGGCGAGGCGATGCGTGCAGCCCAGCGGCAGGTAGATCGACTGGTTTTCCGTCAGCACCGAAATCTGCCCGTCGATCGTCACCTCGGCCGTGCCCTTGACCACAACCCAGTGCTCGGAGCGGTGGAAGTGCTTCTGGAGGCTGAGCTTTTTGCCCGGCTTGACGAAGAGGCGCTTGACCTGGAAACGGTCGGCCATCAGCACGGACGCATAGCCGCCCCAGGGGCGATAGGCGGTCTTGTGCGTCTCGGTCAGCGCCTGGGTCGCCGGATCGGCCTTGAGCTGCTTGACCAGCGCCCCGACCCGCTGCGCCTGCGACAGGCGGCCGACAAAGATCGCGTCCTGGCTGGCAATGATGGCCACATCGTCGAGCCCCTCGACCACGACATGGGCGCCATCACTGACCACCATGGTATTGCTGGTACCCGACAGCAGCGCCGAGCCGAGCACCACATTGCCATTAGCGTCGGGTACATGCGCGCTCCACACCGCGTCCCACGAACCAAGGTCCGACCAGGCAAAGGTGACGGGCAGGACCGCGGCCTTGGCGGTCTTTTCAAAGATGGCGTAATCCACCGATATGCTGGGCGCGGCGCCGAAGGCAGCCGGATCCAGCCGGACGAAATCGAGATCAGCCTGGGCCAGATCGACCGCCTGGCGCGCCGCTGCCGCCGTTTCGGGGGCCAGCGCTTCGCATTCGGCCAAAAAGGTCTTGGCGGCGATCATGAACATGCCCGAATTCCAGACATAGCCACCCTCGGCGAGGAACCGCTCGGCCGTGGCAAGATCGGGTTTTTCGACAAAGCGGCCGACCTGATTGGCACCTTCCGGAAGCGCGGCGCCGACCGCGATATAGCCATAGCCGGTTTCTGGCCTTGTCGGGACGATGCCAAAGGTCACCAGCCAGCCCGCCCGGGCCGCAGCCTCTGCAGCATCGACCGCACCATAATAGGCCGCGTCGGCAGTGATCGCATGGTCGGAAGCCAGGATATGCAGTACCGCCTCGGGGTCACTGTCCAATGCGTGATAGGCCGCCGCGGCGATGGCCACCGCCGTATTGCGCGCCACCGGCTCGAGCAGGATGCCCCCCAGCGCCACATCGGCCTCCTGCGCCTGTTCGGCGACCACGAAGCGGTAATCGGCATTGGTCACCACGATCGGGGGCGCATAACGATCCGAACCGGCCAGGCGCTCCAGCGTCTGCTGATAGAGCGAGCGATTGCCCATCAGCTCGATGAACTGTTTGGGCCGCGCCGCCCGGGACATCGGCCACAGGCGCGTGCCCTGACCACCGGCGAGAATGACAGGAACGATTTTGCGGGTCATGAAGGCCTCGGCCACTGGAGTGAAACTTCGAAGAAAATTGCGCGACGGCTTAGCCCGGAGTCGCAGCCAGTTTGGCTGCAGTCAGGCCCCAGCGCAACGCATCCTCTGCCTGGGCGGCAGAATCGGCCTCGACATAACAGCGCAGTTCCGGCGCATTACCTGAGGCGCGGTAGTGGATCATCGTGCCATCTTCGAGAAAGGCCTGCAGCCCATCGATAGCGGCCGTGCGGACAATCGAGCCGCGCGCGGCAAAATGGGCAGCGGCCCCCGCTGGAGTAGACAGCCGCCCAAGCAGCGCGCGGCTGTCCTCGGCTGCAAAATTCTCCAGCCGATCACTCAGCGCCACGCGCAGCGGCAAGGCTGCCACCAGGTCCGCAATCGTTGACCCTTGCGCCGCCGCCCGACCAAAGACCCCGATCAGCGGCAGGATCGCATCTCTGGTCATCAGCGCAGGTACGTGCGCGCCGTCCAGGCTCAGCGCCGTTCCCAGAAGGGTGCCGCCATTGGCCTCGAAGCCCAAGACACAGCGCGCGCCGTCGGCAATGGCCACCTGCATCCCGGCAATGACAAAGGGCGATCCGACGCGGGTCCGCACCACGGAAGCAAAATAGCCCGTCGCTTCGATGGCCGTATTGGAAGTAACGGGAGTAACGACCGTATCGGCCCCAAAAAACTGCGCCGCCAACAGACCCAGCACATCGCCGCGGACGAACTGCCCCTGTCCGTCCATTAGCAGCGGACGGTCGGCATCGCCATCGGTGGAAATGATGGCATCGAGCTTATGCTCTTTGATCCAGCCGGTCAGCGGCGCGAACACCGCATCGCCAAAGGCTTCTGTGTCGACCGCCACAAAGCCGGGCACGCGGCCGAGCGGGACAATCTGCGCGCCATAACCGGCAAAGACAGCCGCCAGCGCCTGGCGACCGACACTCGAATGCTCATAGACGCCAATGCGCCAACCCTTGAGGGCATCGGCGGCCAGCATGCCGCGATAGCGCCCGAGATAGGCTGACAGGGCCTGCGCGCTTTCATCGACGGCCTGAACAGCATCATCGCCCGGGATGCCTTCATCCAGATTGGCGAGAATTCCCGCTTCGTCGGCTTTGCTGATTTCGCCGCTGGCGCGGAAGAATTTGAGCCCATTGCGATCGGCGGGAATGTGGCTGCCGGTGACCATGATACTGGGCGCCCCTGCCGCCATGGCATAGGCGGCCAAAGCCGGCGCCGGCAGTTCGCCGCAATCGACCACCCGCAGGCCCATGCCGGCCGCCGCCGCGGCACAATCGGCCGCAATGGCCGCGCTGCTCGCGCGCAGGTCGCGCCCGAGATAGAGCGCCGTGACCGGCGCGCTGTCCTGCAGGAGATATTTCACAAACGCGCTCGTATAGCGCCGCGCCGCATCCCCCGCCAGGTCCACCGCCAGGCCGCGCAAACCGCTGGTTCCAAACTTGAGGCTGCTCATACTGTCTGCATGTCCATGGCAAAATCCTCGCCCATCTAGCCCAGCAAAGCGGTTATGAAAACCGCTACTTCGCGACGATCACAGCTGCAAGCGGCGTCCTGCCCCGGCATGGCAACGCTGTTGAGCCGCGCTAGCGCACACCGAAGCGGGTTCGCGACTGCTCGATATGGGTCCGCATGGCCGCCTCGGCCGCATCGGCATCGCGCGACGCAATGGCGGTGAGAACGGCTTGGTGCTCCGCCACGGCAGCGCCCGTTGCTCTGGCATCAAAGACCTGGCGGAATAGATGCACATGCGTATGCAGCCGCGCCAGCGCCTCCACGATCAAC
Source organism: uncultured Devosia sp. (assembly GCA_963975335.1). Taxonomy (GTDB): domain Bacteria; phylum Pseudomonadota; class Alphaproteobacteria; order Rhizobiales; family Devosiaceae; genus Devosia. The sequence goes on from CAXBHD010000094.1 coordinate 9,459, forward strand.
CCGTTGCCGGCGCTGGCGGCCAGCTGGTCGTGAAACGCCATGTCGACCTGGGCGAACTGGGCATAGGCATCGAGCCCATCGCGCTGCGACAGCGTCTCCATCTCGGCGCAGAGGCTGGCCAGATGGGTCAGCATGCTCTCGGGCATGGTCAGGGCGCATTGCCGCGCCACGAAGGGTTCGAGCAGCAGGCGCAGCTGGTAGAGTTCGGCCAGTTCGGCGGCCGTCATCTGCGGCGCCGCGCTATAGCCGACGAGATGGGTCTTGACCACCAGCCCCTCCGCTTCGAGCCGCGTCAACGCCTCGCGGATCGGCGTCTGCGACACGCCCAGTTGTCGCGCCACGGCATCGACCGAAATGCGCGTGCCCGGAGCGATTTCGAGCGACATGATGCGCGCAAAAATGGCGCTATAGACCTCGTCGCCCAAACGGGCGGGGCGCCGGAGCAGGCCGGCCACCGCACTGGGAACCGCCATTTACCAGCTCACGGCGATATACTTGGTTTCGCAGAATTCCATGATGCCGTGATGGGCACCCTCGCGCCCCAGGCCCGACTGCTTGACCCCGCCAAACGGCGCCGCAGGATCGGAGACCAGCCCGCGATTGAGCCCGACCATGCCGGCCTCGAAGCGCTCGGCCAACTGCAGGCCCTTTTTGAGATCCTCGGTATAGACATAGGCGATCAGCCCATATTCGCTGTCATTGGACAGCGCCACCGCCTCATCCACGGTCTCGAAAACCGAGATCGGCGCAATCGGCCCGAAAATCTCGTCACGCACCATGTCCGCATCGCCGGTCACGCCCGTGAGCACCGTGGGCGGGAAATAGAAGCCGTCGCCGCCGCTCGCCGCACCGCCGGTCAACACCGTGGCGCCCTTGGCTACCGCGTCCTTGACCAGATCGGCAATGCGGTCGACCGCCGTCTGGTTGATCAGCGGCCCGCAGGCCACGCCCTCGTCATAGCCGGCGCCGACCTGCATCCTGCTCATGCGCTCGGCCAGGCCGCGGGAAAAGCGCTCGACAATGCCGCTCTGCGCATAGAAGCGGTTGGCCGCCGTGCAGGCCTCGCCGCCATTGCGCATCTTGGCCAGCATGGCGCCATCGAGCGCCTTGTCGAGATCGGCATCGTCAAACACCACGAAGGGCGCATTGCCGCCCAGCTCCATGGAGCAGTTGATCACCTGGTCGGCGGCCTCCTTGAGCAGCTTGCGACCCACCGCCGTCGAGCCGGTAAAGGAGAGCTTCCGCACGCGCGGATCATGCAGCATGGCGGAAACGACACTGCCCGCGCTTGACGTGGTCACCACATTGACCACGCCCTTGGGCACCCCGGCCTCTGCCATCAGTGCCGCCATGGCAAAGGCGGTGAGCGGGGTTTCCGTCGCCGGCTTGAGCACGACCGAACAACCCGCCGCCAGAGCCGGACCGAGCTTGCGCGTGGCCATGGCCGCCGGGAAGTTCCACGGCGTGATCAGCACGGCCACCCCGATCGGCTGCTGGGTGACGAGGATCTTGTTATTGCCGCTCGGCGCGATGGAAAAGTCTCCATTGAGCCGCACGGCTTCCTCGGAGAACCAGCGGAAGAACTCGGCCGCATAGGCCACCTCGCCACGCGCATCGGGCAGCGCCTTGCCGTTTTCGAGGCTGATGAGCCGCGCGAACATCTCGCTGCGGGCCATCATCAGCTCCCAGCATTTGCGCAGAATCTCGCCGCGTTGCCGCGGCGCCATGGCGACCCATTCCGGCAGCGCCTCATGGGCCGCTGTGACCGCGGCCAGGCCATCCTCGACGGTGGCATCGGCGACCGTTGCAATTGCCTTGCCGGTGGAGGGATCGAGCACGTCGATGCGCTTGCCCTCGGCACCGGCGCGCCAGGCGCCGCCGATATAGAGGTCGGTCCTGACCGCGTCCGCGATACCAAAGGACTGCAGCGATTCTGGCAAATTGAGCATGGTCTATTCCTGGTTGAGCAGCGGACGGCGATCGCCGGCAAAGGCGGCCCGTACAATGGCCTGCATGGCCTTGAGATCGAGCGCCCGCGGGTTGTTCTTGACG
>CAXBHD010000095.1:0-11221 GCA_963975335.1 uncultured Devosia sp.
CGCGGCAGCTATGGCTACAAGCCCAGCCTGCCGGCCATTGGTGGCACCGAAGCCGTCGGCACGGTGGAGGCCGTGGGGGAAGGCGTCGATGCGGCGCTGATCGGCAAGCGCGTCGCGACGGCCGGCAGCAACGGGACCTGGGCGGAATATTTCATCGCCCCGGCCAATGGCGTGGTGCCCCTGCCCGAGGCGATTGCCGACGAGGCCGCAGCGCAGCTGATCTCCATGCCATTCAGCGCCATTGCGCTGCTCGATTTTCTCGACGTCAAGGCCGGCGACTGGATCGTGCAGACCGCAGCCAATGGCGCGGTGGGCAAGGTGCTGGGGGCCCTGGCCACCGAGCATGGCATTGGTCTGGTCAATCTCGTGCGCCGGCCGGAAGCCGTGGCCGAACTCACGGCGTTGGGCATGAGCAATGTGGTGGTGACTTCGGATAGCGACTGGATCGACCAGGTCAAGGCCATTACCGGCCCGGATGGCGCGCGGGCGGCGGTGGATTCGGTGGGCGGCGAGGTCGGCGCCGGGCTCATCGAGGTACTGGGCAATGATGGCGCGCTGGTGATCTTCGGCACGGCCACGGGCACGCCGATGCCGGTGGTTTCCGGGCCGATCATTTTCAAGCAGATCACCATCAAGGGTTTCTGGGGCGCCAAGGTCAGCACGGCCATGGCGAGCGAGAAGAAGGCCCGACTGATCGGCGAACTGATTGGCCTGGCGGTGGCGGGCAAGCTGCCGCTGCCGGTGGGCGGGATCTTCGATCTGGCCGATGCAGCCAAGGCCATGGACGCCGCCCAGGTGCCCGGGCGCGGCGGCAAGATCCTGCTGCGTGCCTGACTTGCACCCACAGGGCTCGCCAGACGGCGGGCCCTGGCCTATTCCAGTCCGCACTCTCAGCGTATCTGCACCTGAAAGCGCCCGGCGCAGGCCGGTTTCACTGGTCTGAATTGAGCGCCTGCGCGCAGCGGTCAAGCAGGTTCCCCAGCTGCTTCGCCTCATCTTCCGTCAGGCCGGACAGCATCTGCCGCTCGACGGCCTCGGCGGCAAGCATGCCGGCTTGCGCCGCCGTGCGCCCCTTTTCGGTCAGCTCCGTCATGATGATACGTCCATGCTCAGGATGTGGCGTGCGAACGATGAAGCCCTCTCGCTCGAGCGTGACGAGCATGCCCTGCATGGACTGAGGCGTCACGAACGCCGCGCGCGCCAGGGACGCATTGGAAATGCGCGGATTGTCCTCGATGGCGAGCAGCACAGCATTCTGCGCCGCAGACACGCCGGTTCCCGCCAATTCCGCCTCCAACCGCTGTCGAAGACGATACTGCGCAATCTTCAAGCTGTAGCCGATCCAACCCTGCCCGCTCGACGGTGTCATTTTGCGCATTGACATATCAGGATCCTGATATAAATATAAGGAAGCTTACATTATATCGGAGTCTGCGTAATGACAATGCCAATCGGACCATCCTTCATCGCCCTGCAGGTGCGCGACCTCACTGAGTCAACCAAGTTCTACAAGGAGGTCTTCGGCTTTTCGACCCAGGAGCGCAATCCACCCGGCGCTGCCGTCTTCACCACCAGGCCGATTGCCCTGGCGCTCCGTGAGCCGTTGCACCCCCTGCCCGAGACCGGGCCTCTGGGAACCGGCCTGGTGCTGTGGGTTGCCTGCGACAATGCCGATGCCTATTGCGATTTGATTGCTGAACGTGGCGCGAAAATACTGAGCCCAGTCAATGATGGCCCGTTCGGCAGGTTCTTTGTGGCCAGCGATCCGGATGGTTATGCGATCACCTTCCACACGGCACAAAGCTGACCGCGGCAAATGCGACAAAGTAGGCCGCTCGCCTACCGTAGAAGGCTATCTGGCGAGCCACGGCTGCCCTTCATTCCAAGCCCGCTTGCGCCAATACCTTGCGAAACAGCGTCGGCAGGGCTTCGCCCTTGAGGGCGGCCGGTTCGGCCCACCAGCCGCCATCGAGCGTTTCGGGGGGCACCTCTGCCGACCAGACCTCGAGCTCGAGGCGGAAATGGGTGAAGATGTGGATGACCTGGCCGCGATGGGACCAAGAGGCGTCCAGCGGATAGGCGGCCTCGCTGAGGTCGGCGCTCCAGTCCGAGCCGGGCACTTCGGTCATACCGCCGAGCAGGCCCTTGGCCGGCCGGCTCTGCAGATAGACGTCGCCATGGGCATCGCGCATGACAAAGGCATGGCCCTTGCGGACCGGGCGGTCGGCCTTGGCGGGCTTGATGGGATAGAGCGTGGGGTCACCCGCTTTGGTTGCCGTGCAGCCGGGCTGGATCGGGCAGAGCAGGCAGGCGGCGGCGCGGGGGGCGCAGATGGTGGCGCCCAGATCCATCATGGCCTGGGCGAAGTCGCCGGCACGAGCCGGGACCGAAGCCTGGAGCGCAGCGCGCAGCGCGTCCTTGGCCTCGCGCACCGGCACATCAAGCGCATGATAGCGCGCCAGCACGCGATCGAGATTGCCATCGAGCACCGCCACCGGTTCATCAAAGCAGATGGCGGCAATGGCGGCGCTGGTATAGGCGCCGATGCCGGGCAGCGACTGCAGACCAAGGGAGGTCTGCGGAAACACCCCGTCATGGTCATTGACGACCGCCTGGGCGCAGGCATGCAGGTTCCTGGCACGGGCGTAGTAGCCCAGGCCGGCCCATTCCTTGAGCACGGAATCCAAAGGCGCGGCGGCCAGATCGAACACCGTGGGCCAGAGGCTGGTGAAGCGGACAAAATAGCTTTTGACCGTGGCCACCGTGGTCTGCTGCAGCATGACCTCGCTCAGCCAGACGCGATAGGGATCGGGGTGCTTTCCGGCGGTCCGGTCTCGGGGCGCGATGCGCCAGGGCAGATCGCGGGCATGGCGATCATACCAGGCGAGCACGGCAGGGGCATCGATGCGGGCGGGATTGGGGAGATGCGTCGAGGCTTCCCGTAAGTCCTTTGCGATAGTCAGTCGGCCTTCGGTGCTGTTGGCGAAGCGCTGAGCGCGGTTTCCGCGTGGATATAACGCTGCTGCGTGGTTGTTGCCAAGCTGGCTTCATGGTCGGCTATCGCTGTGTCCAGTGCGCGCCTGAGTATGGATCTGAGATCGTCACTCAGGTTGTCCAGACTTTGCTCCTGCCTCGCCATGGACCGCAGCATGCCGGCGACAATCACCAGGATTTCGCGGCTGTCCTCGCGCATGCCGCGCACTTCCGCCAGCAGTTCTTCACCCTGGCGGGCCAAAAGGTCGAGGCTTACGGTTTCACGCGGTGACATGATGATGAAACTCCGTGCCAGCAATATAGTCCAAAATCCCGATATCTGCTAGCGAGTGAGGATGGCCAAAGACGACCTCCCAGAACCCAAACGACGCAACCGGACCATGAGCGTGGCCGATGTGCTCAGTGGCGCGCTCGATCCCGTGTTGAAGAAGCGCGGCTTTGCCAGCCGGGACATCATCACCCATTGGTCGGTGATGGCGCCCAAGCCCTATGACAGTGTGGCCATTCCCGACAAGCTGAGCTGGCCGCGCGGCGAACGCAGCGCCGAGGGCGCGACCCTGGTGCTGCGCTGCGTGCCCGGCCATGCCCTGGCCATTTCCCATGAGGGCGACAAGATCGCTGCCGCGATCAACCGCTATTTCGGCTTCGTGCTGGTGGGCGCGGTGCGCCTGTCACCCGAGGCATTCACCCCCGGTTCAGGCAGGAAGGACGAGGCTGCGTTCCAGCCCAGTCCGGATGTGCAGGCCAAGGTGGCGGCGCAGCTGGCAGGGGTGGACAATGCCGAATTGCGCGAGGCGCTGCGGACCCTGGGGCATGCATTGTCGAGCAAGGCGGAGCGGAACAGCGGCTAGTGCGTTCACCCAGCAGTGATGCATGTGCCCACTTGCTCCCACAATTGTCGCGTGTAGTGTCGCCAAAATCAAAACAGGAGCGTTAGCTGTGAAATTTACCCGTCGTGACACCCTTGTGCTGGCCGCTGCCGCATCGGCTCTGAGCCTGTGCGGCGTCGCCACCGCCAACGCTGCCGAAGGCGATGTGATCCCCGTCGATCAGCTGATGGCGCCGGCCGGTGACTATGTCGACCATGTCCAGGGCAGCGACACCGCGCCGGTGACCGTGATCGAATATGCCTCGCCCACCTGCCCGCACTGCGCCACCTTCTCCAATGACGTGCTGCCGAGCTTCATCACCGCCTATGTCGATACCGGCAAGGTGCGGCTGATTACCCGCCCCTTCGTGCGCAATGTGCTCGATGCGGCCGTATTCATGCTGGCGGAAGCTGCCGGTCCGGCCAATTACCACAATGTGGTTTCCACCTATTTCAAGACCCAGACCACCTGGGCCACCTCGGAGACCCCGCGCGATGCGATCCTCGAGATCGCCAAGCAGCTGGGCTTTACCCAGGAAACTTTCGATGCCGCATTGACGAATCAGGCCCTGTTTACCGGGATGGAAGCCGTGCGGGATCAGGCACTCAACGATTTCGGCCTTTCGGGAACCCCGACATTCTATGTCAACGGCAAGACGCTTAGTGGCGACAAGACGCTTGAGCAGCTGGCAGCGGAAATCGATCCGCTGGTGCCGGCTGACTTCGTCGCGACCACGGGCGCTGCCACGCCTGCCGTTCCCGCTGCCGACACGCCCGCAGCCAGCACGGTCACCCCGGCCGATCCCGCCGCTGCACCCGCTGGCGGCGCGATGGCCCCGGCCACGCCCGATGCCATGGCCCCGGCTGCCCCTGCCCAATAGGCCCGCCTGCGGCAGCGCCGCCGCGGCGGCGCGCCAGCCAGGCCCGGCCCTTGTGGCCGTCACATCGCAAATCGCGCCCCTGGCGCGATTTGTGCCGCGGGAAAGTTCGACGTGAAATTCTCCCGCCTCAAGCTGCATGGCTTCAAGTCGTTCAGCGATGAAACCACCCTGGTGATGGAGCCGGGTCTGACCGGCATTGTCGGGCCCAATGGCTGCGGCAAGTCCAACCTTGTCGAAGCCATGCGCTGGGTGATGGGGGAAAGCTCCTACAAGGCCATGCGCGCCTCGGGCATGGATGACGTGATCTTTTCCGGCTCGGGCAACCGGCCCGGTCGCAACTCGGCCGAAGTCACGCTGGTGCTCGACAATTCCGATCGCACCGCGCCGGCCGCCCTCAACCATGCCGATATTCTGGAAGTCACGCGCCGCATCGAACGCGAGGCCGGCTCGGTCTATCGCGTCAATGGCAAGGAAGTGCGCGCCCGCGACGTGCAATTGCTGTTTGCCGATGCGTCCACGGGCGCCCATTCGCCGGCCATGGTGCGCCAGGGGCAGATCGGCGAGCTGATTTCGGCCAAGCCGACTGCCCGCCGCGCTCTGCTCGAAGAGGCGGCCGGGATTTCCGGGCTGCATTCGCGCCGGCACGAGGCCGAATTGCGGCTGCGCGCCGCCGAAGCCAATCTCGAGCGGGTCGACGACATCATCGCCCAGGTGGACAGCCAGCTTGACACCCTCAAGCGCCAGGCGCGGCTGGCCACGCGCTATCGCGCGCTGAGCGGGGATATCCGCCGGGCCGAGGCGACGCTGTTTCACATCCGCTGGGTGGCGGCCCGCTATGCCGAGCAGGAAACCGCGGCGCAGCAGGCCGTGCTGGTGCGGGTGCTGGCCGAGGCCACCCATGTGGAACTGCAGGCGCAAAAGCAGCTCGAAGCCGCCGATGCGGCGCTCGCGCCGCTGCGCGAGCGCGAGGCGGTGACCGGGGCGGTGCTGCAGCGCTACACCATACTGGCCGAGCAGCTGGCCGAGGAAAACCGCCGGGCCAGTCAGCGCCAGGCCGAGCTGGAAGACCGCATCCGCCAGCTGGCCGCCGACGGCGCGCGCGAGCGCGAGCTCGTAGCCGAGAGCGACACAACGCTCGAATTCAACGCCGAGGAACTGGCCCGGCTGCAGGAAGAGGGCGAAGCCGCCCAGGCCGATTTCGACGTGGCGCGGCACGCGGCCGACAGCGCTCGGGCGGCCGTGGAGACCGCTGAAGACGCGGCCCGCCAGGCCGCCGATGCGCTGGCCGCCGTGCGGGCCCGGCGCGACCAGGCGGCGCGCAGCGCCGCCGATGCGGCGGGCCGGATGGCGCGGCTGCGCCAGGAACTCGCCGCAGTGGATGCGGAAGCCCAGACCATTGCCGCCCGGCTCGATGCCGATGACACGCTGAGCCAGAAGCGGGCCGCGCTGGAAGAGGCGCAGGAGCGGACGGCCGAGGCCGAGGAAGCGGCGGTACAGGCCGAGCAAGCCAGTGCCGATGCGCAGGAAAAGCTTGATGCCGCCCGGCCGCGTCTGGCCGAGATCGACGCGGCGCTCAACCGGCTCGAAGCGGAAGCGGCCACTTTGGGCAAGATGCTCAATGTCGGCGCCAGTCTCTGGCCGGCCATTGTCGACGAATTGCAGGTGGCACAAGGCTATGAGACCGCTTTGGGCGCGGCCCTGGGCGATGATCTCGAGGCCAGCTCGGATGCCGGCGCGCCAATGCACTGGTCCGTGCCGGTCGATCACAGCGACGATGCCGCCCTGCCCCAGGCCGCCGAACCGCTCAGCCGCTATGTCACCGGCAGCCCCCTGCTCAAGCGCCGGCTCGACCAGATCGGGCTCATCCATGCCGTCGATGGCCCCAGCCTGATGCATGCGCTCAAGCCCGGGCAGCGCCTGGTGACGCTCGATGGCGCCGTCTGGCGCTGGGATGGCTTCATTGCCGCCGCCGACGCCCCGAGCGCGGCGGCGCAGCGGCTGGCGCAGCGCAATCGCCTTGCCGAACTCGATGCCGAAATCGCCCGGGCCAAAGGCGAGCGCAATGGCTGGAAGCGCGATGTCGATGGGCTGATCGCGGTGCTTGAGGCCACCCGGCAGCAGGAGCGGCAATTGCGCGAGGCCTGGCGCGCCGCCCAACATGCCATCGGCGCGGCGCAGACCGCGGTGGATGCGGCGCAGCGCGCCATTGGCGACCTTGCCACGCGGCAGACCACGCTGGAGGAGGCGCGACTGCGGCTGCGTGCCAGCCTCGACGAAGCCCAGGCCGATCAGGCCCAGGCCGACCGTGCCCTGCTGGAGTCTGGCACCGAAGATGATGCCGCGCAGGCCGCTGCAGCGCAGCAGAGCATGCTGGCAGAGGCGCGGGAGCGCGCCGACCAGGCGCGGCTCAAGCTGGGCAATTTCGAAAATGCCGCCCGCCTGCGCGACAGCCGCCTGGCCCAGCTGCAGCGCGACAGCGAGAGCTGGACAAGGCGCCGCAACAGCGCCATGGCGCAATTGGCGACGCTCGACCAGCGCAGCGCCGAGGTCCGGGCGCAGCTGGCCGCATCGAGCCAGAGCCCGGATGGCTTTGCCGCGCGTCGGGCCGAACTGGAAGACCAGATCGACACGGCCAGGATCGAGCACCAGGCGGCCGGGGACCGCTTCAACCTGGCCCAGAGCAATCTGCGCGAGGCGGAGAAGGCGCTGCGCGCCGCCAGCGACACGCTCAACAATGCCCGCATCGAACTCACCCGCATCGAGGAGCGCGGCAAGGGCTTTATCGTGCAGCGCCAGCAGATCGAGCGGCAGATTGCCGAAACCCTCGACATTCCCGCCTCCAAGACGCTGGAAGCCTCGGGCATCCGCCCGGAGGAGGCGCTGCCGGCCGAGGCGGCCACCGAGCAGAAGCTGGACCGGCTCAAGGCGGAACGCGAGCGGCTGGGCGGGGTCAACCTCTCGGCCGAGAAGGAGGCCGGTGAGGTTCAGGCCAAGCTCGACCTCATGGTCAAGGACAAGACCGACCTCATCGAGGCCATTGCCAAGCTCAGGACCGGCATTGCCTCGCTCAACCGCGAGGGCCGCGCCCGGCTCAACGAGGCCTTCATCAAGGTCAATGTGCATTTCCAGGAGCTGTTCACCACGCTGTTTGGCGGTGGCACCGCCGAGCTGACCTTTGTGGAAAGCGACGACCCGCTCGAGGCGGGGCTTGAAATCATCGCCCGCCCGCCCGGCAAGAAGCCGCAGACCATGACGCTGCTGTCGGGCGGCGAGCAGGCGCTGACCGCCATGAGCCTGATCTTTGCGGTGTTTCTGACCAATCCGGCGCCGATCTGCGTGCTCGACGAGGTCGACGCGCCGCTCGACGATGCCAATGTCGAGCGCTTCTGCAACCTGCTCGATTCCATGCGTCAGCGCACCAATACGCGCTTCATGGTGATCACCCACAATCCGATCACCATGAGCCGGGTCGACCGCCTGTTCGGCGTCACCATGGCCGAACGCGGCGTCAGCCAGCTGGTCTCGGTGGATCTGACCACGGCCGAGACGTTTCTCGAGGCGGTGTGATCACACATGTACCTCGTCGCCGCCGCGGTCCTTGCCCTTGAGGCAGGCCACGGCCAGGCCCAGGTAAAAACCGGCGACAAGGGTGAGCACGATCCCGCCGGGCACCGGGCCGACCGCCGCATGCCCGACCAGCGTGGCCATGGGGCGCGCGGCGTCCAGCGAGGCGCCGGCCTGCAGGTCGGGCGAGGCGATCTTGACGATCCAGGCGCAGAGCAGGATGGCGAACATCCACACATAGTTGCGGCGCAGGCGGCGCCTGAGGGCCAGAGCCAGCGTGATGCGGAATTTGGGATGGCGGAGGTCCTGCGCCAGCATTTTGAGCCAAGGTTCTGGTCCGCCCTGCGGGTCCGCCTCGAAGAACTGGCCGAAATAGTGCCGCTCGAACTGGCGGATCCGCATCCGGTACACGTCGTAATATCGATAGCGCCGCGCTTCGACAAATAGCATCAGCAGGATGATGACCATGGCGAAGAGCGTGAGGCCATGATGCGCGCTCACATTGGACAGGGACACGGACAGGAGTGCTGCCACGACGGTGATGGCCCAGTTGCTGGTCAGGTCGAGCCGGGCGCGCCACGCATTCATCCGGGTCATTTCGGCCCGGTAATAGTGGATCATCAGGTTCGTCGCCTCGACCGAATTGGTCGGCAGCGTCGGGGTCACGGGCTGGAGGGTTTCAGGCATTGCCGGTCCAATCGCTGGCGAAAAGCCCTGATCAACGTCGGGATGGCTGTTCGGTTCACCCGATCAGCGGGTGACGATGCGCCTGCCGGCAGAAATCAAGCCTTGCGACCGGCAAACAGCTTGAAAAGCACCATGATCACGGCGATGACCAGCAGCAGGTGAACCAGTGCACCCGCCACCTTGAAGGCCAGCCCTACGGCCCACAGGATGAGCAGGATGATCGCAAGTGTCCAAAGCATGGGGTATTCTCCGCCCTGGGCCCATCAGATGCATGACTAATGTGTGGCACGGCGGGATGTTCCGAAAAATACGCACGCGATTGGGCGGGAGGCCAGCAGCCATAGGAGGAAGGGGCTGGTTGCGAGGCCGTTTTGGTCATCGCAAAGGCATTTCTTCCAATCCTAAAAGAGGCCCTTTAGTCGAAACTGTCGTCATCTCTGCTTAAACGCAAACTAGCTTGGGACGCGCGCAACCTGCCAAAACAGCAAAAGGGGCAAAGTTTGTTGGCTCCCCACGAAATGCTACGCCACCGGATCGAGGCAATCCTAGGTTTTCCAGTCGAAGAGTGGACTCCCGTTCAGAGGGGGTACACGGCGACGAAGCGGTATGTTGCAAGGAGCGGCAGCCGATCTGCATTTCTCAAGATTGGAACCTCTCCAATAACCGCCGGGATGGTCAATAGAGAGATTGGGGTTTACCGGAGTTTGGCGGCGCCATTCATGCCGAACTTTATCGGCGCGTCAGCAGACCCAGCCGAGCCGATACTGGTGATCGAGGACTTGAGTTCGGCAGAATGGCCGCCACCGTGGTCTACGAGAGTGCTATCGGATGTCCTGGAGCGGATCAACGAAATGCATCGGACAGCAAGCGCTCTTGAGATCAGGACGCTCTTGTATGATGAGCGAAAGGCCGGATGGCCGACAGTCGCGCGTGACCCTGGTCCCTTTCTCTCAACCGGCCTAGCGTCCAGAGAATGGCTAGAGAAGTCATTGCTAACGCTGATCGATGCTGAGGAGAGTTGCCAATTGAACGGCAGCTCAGTGACCCACCTTGACCTTCGCAGCGACAATATCTGCATCCAGAATGGTAGAGTGAAATTCGTTGACTGGGCCGAAGCTGGAACCGGAAACGGTGCAGTGGATATGGGTTTCTTCCTGCCGAGCCTCGCTTTCGAGGGAGGGCCTAATCCTGACGAGATCATGCCAAGCGCGCCAGAGATCGCTGCGCTTATCAGTGGATTTTTCGCGGCAAGGGCAGGGCTTCCCACTATCCCAGATGCACCGTTCGTCCGCAGAGTTCAATTGCAGCAGTTGTCGACTGCCTTGCCGTGGGCGCAACGAGCTTTGAAACTTCCCTCGGTTAGTTGAACGGCTTTGAGACGGAGTACATCCGCCACCTCGACACTTTGCATTGAACCTGCCAGCCCCCACCCCACCCCGGCCATGCGCACTGGGCTCACAGCCTCTCCCCTCCGTGGGAAAGGACCCTGACGGCATGGTTGTCCTCTTTATCCCCGCCGCCAGAATCGCACGCTTAATCGCGCCATCACTCCACACGGCGGCCTGCAGGCGAACAGTGGTGGTGTGAGCCGGGTGGAGGACGCCTCTTCCACCGGTTCCACGCTTCGGTTGCGACAGGGCGAGCGACCCCTAGGACCGGACAGTTCCAAAAACCGGCGCCCCGAGGCGGCTTTCGTCTCATTTTTAAAATTTACCAGAGGCGATGGCCGACTCGGGGTCCGTCTGTTTCAGCACCCGGTTGCCGCCGGGTGGCGCTTGGCATGGCTCGATGATGCCGAGAATCCCCCCGCCCTCGCCCTGACTCCGCCATCATCGCAGGTGGACAGCATGCCGCACCCCCGCCACGGGCAATTTTCGGCATAGAAAACAACATGTTACAGTCGGTAAGGTTGTCTTGACACTCTCGGACCCCACTACTATGTTGCGCGCGACTAAAAAGGGCGTCCCGAAAATGGGGCAAAGCCGACCGAGGAGCGAGCGGATGGCAAAACCGCAAGATACCGAGGCACGGCCGGAAAGCGCCCAAGGGGTGACGCGTGATCTTGCATCGCGCATTGCCTCAGCCAAGCGGGACCGCGCTGTCGAGGACAACAGAGCCTCGAGAGACGCTTCCCCGGGGATGAGCGGAATGGCGCGCGGCTTGCGCATCGGTACCGAGTTCATCGCCGCGATCCTGGTGGGTGCCGGTATCGGTTACCTCATCGACC
>CAXBHD010000096.1:0-11188 GCA_963975335.1 uncultured Devosia sp.
TGTCCGGGCGACCCGCTGCACGGAATTTCCACACTTTCGTCATCAACGAGATCGGGCTGGGCATTGTCACCGGCGCGTTTCCGGTCGGCTCGATCCTGGCCAATGACGCGGTGATGATGGAAACCTATGGCGTCTCGCGCACGGTGCTGCGCGAGGCGCTGAAAACGCTCGAGGCCAAGGGCATGGTGGAGGCGCGGCCCAAGGTGGGCACACGCGTCACCCCGCCCAGCCGCTGGAGCTTTTTCGATCCGCAGGTGCTGAGCTGGCACTTCTATGCCAAGCCGGACCAGCGCTTTTTCGAGAGCCTGTTCGATGTGCGGGGGGCGCTGGAAAGCCGAGCCATTGCGCTGGCCAGTGCGCGGCGCACGGCCGAGCATGTGCGGCTGATGAAATACTGGCTGCACCAGATGGACCTGGCCGAGGGAAATCTGGAAGCCCATGGCCTGTCGGCGCTGGAAATCCACCGCACCCTTGCCGAGGCCTCGGGCAATGCGCTGCTGCGCTCGGTGACCGGGATTGTCGAACTGACCCTGGCGCTGGCCCTCAAATCGCTCGATGCCGGCAGCGCCGGCGCCTATTGCACGGCGTCGCTGAGCGGGCATAGCCGCCTGGTGGCGGCTATCGAAGCGGGGGCGGCCGAGGCGGCGGCAGAGGCCGGGGATGCGGTGATTGCCCTCGACAAGGCGCGAGCCGAGACGCTGGCCTGAACCCAAGCGGGCCGAGGCGGCACCGCCCGGTCAGAGGCACATTGCATACGAATGCAAAAAGCAATTGCATTCGTATGCAAGCTCCCTTACCAATTGTGACGTGCGGAAGACAAAGGACCGGTTTGGGACCGGTTTGACTTGCCTCGGCCGTGGGAGCGTAGATCATCAAACAGGGGATGGCGGGCGCGGCTGGCCGTTGCACAGCGCAGACCGCTCATCAGGAGAATCAAATGAAGCTTATGTTGAAGACGACTGTCTCGCTGGCAGCCTTGTGCCTGAGCGCCGGGGCGGCCTTTGCAGACTGCGGGATCGAAGGCACCGGTTCGGTGCGGATCCTGTCGAATGACTTCGAGGCGCTGCGCCTGATCAATACCACAGCGGGCGAATGCGCCACCGATGGCGTGACCGTGACCGCCAATGCCAATGCCGAACACAAGAACCTGCAGGTGCCGGCGCTGTCGATCAACCCGGCCGAATACAGCGTTGCCGTGGTGGCCAACAATTCCATCGTGCCGCTGCTCAATGACGACCTGATCCGTCCGCTGGACGATCTGGTGGCCCAGTATGGCCAGGACCTGCAGCCCAACCAGCTGATCACCATCGACGGCAAGGTGATGGCCGTGGCCTTTATGGGCAATGCCCAGCACCTGTTCTACCGCAAGGACATCCTGGACGCGGCCGGCCTTGCCGCGCCGACCTCCTATGAGGACATGCTGGCGGCGGCCGAGGCGATCAAGGCCTCGGGCGCCATGGACTATCCGATTGCCGCCTCGGTCAAGCCAGGCTGGGATCTGGCCGCCGAATTCGTCAATGCCTATCTGGGCACCGGCGCCGACTTCTTCGCGCCCGGCTCGGCCGAACTGGCCATCGACAATGAAAACGGCCTCAAGGTCCTCGAGACCATGCGGGCGCTGACCGCCTATATGGATCCCGACTACCTGACTTTTGACGCCAATTCCATCAAGGCGGAATATGAAGCCGGCAACACCGCCATGATGGTGGAATGGGGCTCGCTGGCCGGCGCCACCATCGATGCAGAGGGTGCCGCCGAAGGCGTGGTGGAAAACACCGTGCTGGCAGCCGCCCCGACCATTGGCGGGGGCAGCATTCCGGCCGTGGCTTTGTGGTGGGATGGCTTTACCATTGCCAAGAACATTTCCGACGCGGACGCCGCGGCCTCCTTCCAGGCCATGGTGCATGGCATCAGCCCGGAAATGGTTGCCGCCAATCCCGGCGTCGCCACCTGGCTGGTGGCCGGCTACGAGCCCGGCCCGGCTGCCGTCGGCGTGATCGCCACGGCCAATGGCGGCGCCCGCGCCTATCCGATGCAGCCCTATATGGGCCTGCTGCATACGGCGCTGTCGAGCGAACTGGCCGAGTTCATGGCCGGCAGCGAAGACGCCGCCCAGGCCCTGGCCGACGTCAAGGCCGCCTATGACACGGCAGCCCGCGAAGGCGGCTACCTGTAAGCACAAGTTGACCGGTGGGGTGCCCTGGCGCCCCACCAAGCCGTTTGCGCCTCCCTAGAGGAGGGGTGTCGACTGAGCCCACAGCTCAGCGCGTACTCGCCAGTTCGCTTTTGGAGAGGCTTGATGCCACACAAGACATTCTTTGCCTTCATCCTGCCCTCGCTGATCGCGATGGTGCTGTTCATCGCCCTGCCGATCGTCTCGGTAGTGATGCAAAGCCTTTATGTCGAGCATCCGCAGGCCCTGGTCACGGTGGAAAACTGCCAGCCCTTTGGCGGCTGCACCACGGATGTAAGGGTCGATACGGCGGCGATGGCGCAATTGCAGCGCGAGCAGCCGCTGGGCCAGTTCAACGGCTTTGGCACCTATCTCAATCGCGGTCACCTGGCCGTGGCCGAGATCGGCGCCATCCTGTCGAACAATAGCGGGTTGGGCGATGTGGTGAGCCGCATCTACAACCTGCCCTTTTACAAGGCGCTCGCCTTCACGCTGGTCTTCTGCTTTGTGGTGACGCCGCTGGCCATGGGGCTGGGCTTTCTCATCGCGCTGGCGGTCAATGCCATTCCCAAGGCGATCAAGGGGCCGGTGATCTTCTTCTCGCTGCTGCCGATGATCATCACGCCGCTGGTGGGCTCGCTGATCCTTTACTGGATGATCCAGTCCAACGGCATTATCGGGGCCAGCCTGCAGCATCTGTTCGACGATCCGACCCTGTCGCTGCGCCAGTCGCCGGCGCTGACCTGGGCTTCGCTGCTGTTTTATGGCGTCTGGACCAATGCGCCGTTCAGCTTCGTGGTCTTTTATGCCGGGCTGCAGACCGTGCCGCATGACACGGTGGAATCGGCGATGATCGACGGGGCCAGCCGCTGGGAGCGGATCCGCTATGTGATCATCCCGCATCTGATGCCGCTGGCGACCTTTGTGGCTCTGGTGCAGCTGATGGACAATTTCCGCGTCTTTGAACCCATTGTCGGCTTTTCGGCCGAATCCAGCGCGACCTCGCTGAGCTGGCTGATCTTCAACGACCTCAGCGGCGATGCGCAGCTGTTCGGCTCGGCCGGCGCCACCTCGGTGCTGACCATTGCCGGGGTCATCGTTCTGCTCATGCCGGTGCTGATCCGCACCTGGCGCGACTTCAACCATAAGGTGGTGTGACCATGTCCGACGCCGTACAGGCCCAGCGCCGCCCGCTGCCGCTGCTGCTGATCATCAGCGCCTTCCTGGTCATCTGGGTGATCCTGGCTGCCTTTCCCTTCATCTGGACGGTCTGGGGATCGTTCAAGGTCGAGCCGGATTTCTTTTCCCGCGAGAGCTGGTGGAACGCCATTTTCGGCACCTATACGCAGGCCCAGACCGGCAGCGCCTTTACCGGCGACGGCTATCACGGGGCCTGGGTGACGCGCGAATTCTGGCGGGCGGTGATGAATACCGCCATCGTCACCGTCTCGGTCACCGTCATTTCGCTGACGCTGGGGACGCTGGGCGGCTATGCCCTGGCGCGGTCCGGACACCGCTATGCCTTCTGGATCCTGATCGCGGCTCTGGTCTTCCGCGCCATGCCGCATATTACCCTGGTCTCGGGCTATCTGCTGCCCTTCTTCCAGCTCAATATCTGGGGCGTGCTGCCCACCTCGATCATCGTGCTGGTGGCGATCAACCAGCCATTCACGCTGTGGATGCTGCATTCGTTTTTCCTGTCCATCCCCAAGGACCTCGACGAAAGCGCCATGGTGGATGGCTGCACGCGCTTCCAGGCCTTCCGCATGGTGATCATTCCGGTGATGTGGCCGGGCGTGGTGACGACGGGGCTGTTCAGCTTCCTGCTCGCCTATAATGACTTTGCCGTCACCTCCATGCTGCTCAGCGCCGACAACCAGACCATGGTGCCCAAGATTTCCAGTTTCCTGGGCTCGGTGCAGGAACAGGGCAATGTCATGTATGCCGTGGCCGCCGTGGTCTCGGCGACGGTGCCGCTCTTCATCCTCGTGCTCTTTTTCCAACGCCAGATCGTCAGCGGACTGACCGCCGGCGCAGTGAAAGGCTGATCCCATGGCTCAGATCCGTCTCAAGAATGTCTCCAAGCGCTGGAACAACTTTGTCGGGGTCAAGGACTTCAACCTCGACATTGCCGACCAGGAATTCCTCGTGCTGCTCGGGCCCTCGGGCTGCGGCAAGACCACAACCATGCGCATGATTGCAGGCCTCGAGGATATTACCGAGGGCGAGATCTGGATCGGCGACCGGCTGGTCAACAGGCTCGAGCCCAAGGACCGCGACATCTCCATGGTGTTTCAGAGCTATGGGCTCTATCCGAACATGACGGTCTACGAGAATATCCGCTTCCCCCTCAAGGTGCGCAAAGTCCCCCAGGAGCAGCATCATGAACGGGTGATGGCGGCGTCCAAGATGGTGGAGCTCGACGACTTCCTGCAGCGCCGCCCGGCCGCCCTGTCGGGCGGGCAGCGGCAGCGCGTGGCTTTGGCCCGGGCCATTGTGCGCGAGCCCAATGCCTTTTTGATGGACGAGCCGCTGAGCAACCTCGACGCCAAGCTGCGCGTCTCGACGCGGGCGCAGATCAAGAACCTGCACCATACGCTCAAGCGCACCACCATCTATGTGACGCATGACCAGATCGAAGCCATGACGCTGGCCGACCGGGTCGTGGTGATGAGCAAGGGGCTGATCCAGCAGGTCGGCACGCCAATGGAGATCTATGATCGCCCGGCCAATACTTTCGTGGCCAGCTTTATCGGCTCGCCGGCGATGAACCTGATCAATGGCACGATCAGCGAGGGCGTGTTCACGGCGGAGCGGATCCGCATCGAGGGCCTGTCCAAGGCGGTGAGCGGCCCGGTGACGCTGGGCTTCCGCGCCGAGGATGCGAGCCTGGCCGAGGCCAATGGGCAGATCGAGGCGCCGATCTATACGGTCGAGCTTTTGGGCGAGGCCACCATGCTGTCGATGCGGGTGGCCGGCGAGCTGATTTCCATCAAGGTCGGCAAGGACTATCGCGCCGAAATCGGCGAGCTGGCCCGGGTCAATATCGCGGCCTCGGCCTGCCACCTGTTCGACCAGGCCAGCGGCGTGCGGCTGGCCGCGGCGCCAGAATGAGCCGGCCGGAGTGCAGCCGGTGAAGCCATTGCCCAAGGATGGCGCGGCGGCCCTGCAGGCCCGTCTGGCGCAGGCCGGCATCAGCCTGTCGCCGGCGGAATGCGACAGCGTGGCCGGGCTGGCGGACTGGCTGCATCAGGGGCTGGCCGGGTTGGCGGTCGAAGCGAGCGAGCCAGCCGCGGGCGAGATGGCGCCAATCGCCGCGGCCGATGCCCTGCTGGACCAGGACCTGTTTGCGCAGGGCCGGGCCCTCCGCGACGGTCGCCTCTCCGCAGTGGCGCTGACCCGGGCCTATCTGGCGCGCATCGCGGCGCGGGATGGCGCCTATCGCGCATTTTATACCGTCACCGAGAAGCGGGCCCTGGCCGATGCGGCGCGAGCCGATGCCGACTTCGCGGCGGGCGTGGATCGCGGACCGCTGCAGGGCATTCCGGTCGGCATCAAGGACATGATCGATGTCGGCGGGGTGGCCAGCACGGCCAATGCACCCGGGCGGGAAGAGGCCGTGGCCGAGCGCGACGCGATGGTCGTCGCCCGGCTCGCCGAGGCCGGTGCCGTCGTGATCGGCAAGACCGCTACCTATGAATGGGGCACGGTGGGCCCGGACAGTCGCGGGCTATTTCCCCCTGCCCGCAATCCGTGGAGCCTTGAGCATATTACCGGCGGCTCGTCCTCGGGCAATGGCGCGGCCATTGCCGGCGGCCTGCTGCGCATCGCCCTGGGTGGGGATACCGGCGGCTCGCTGCGCGGGCCGGCCTTTTACTGTGGCATTGTGGGGCTCAAGCCCAGCTTTGGCAGCGTGCCGGTGGATGGAACCTTGCCGCTGTCGGCCAGCATGGACCATATCGGCCCGATGGCGGCCAGCGTCGCCGAAGCGGCCGTGGTGCTCGACGCCATTGCCGCGCCCGGGGTGGCGCGACCGGCGGCAGACGGGCTCGGCCGGCCGATTGCCGGGCTGCGCATCGGCTATGCGCGCAACTGGTTCGCCCAGGACAGCCAGACCATGCCCGCAGTGCTGGCGGCGCTGGATGCGGCGGCCTCTACCCTGTCGGGGCTGGGCGCGGTGATCGAGGAGGTCGAGCTGCCCGATTATGCCGCGATCGAAGTGGCGGCGGCAGCCATCCTGCACAAGGAAAGCTTTGACTATCACGCCGCCGCATTGCGCGAGCATCCCGAGGCCTATGGGCGGCGGGCCTTTCTCAGCCTCGTTACCGGCGTCGCCATCAGCGATGGCGAGCTCGCGGCTGCGCGGCAGGCGGGTCACCACTTCAGCGCCGCCATAGACAGGCTGCTGGAGCGGCACGATGCCCTGCTCACCGTTGGGGCATTGACCACGGCCCTGCCGGCGGCGCCGTTTGAAAAGGAAGCCGTGTGGACGCCGATGCGCACCATCGGCTTCAATGTCAGCGGCCACCCTGTGCTGGCCATGCCGGCGGGCTTTCACGCGGGCCTGCCCATTGGCCTGCAGCTGATCGGCCGGCACCGGGACGAGGCGCGGATCGTGCAGATCGGCCATGCCTTCGAGCGCGCCACCGACCACGCCCTGCAGCGGCCGCCGGCGCCGCGCTGAGATCCGGACAGGCCTTGCCGTTTTCCATTTGCATACGTATGCAACAATGCTATAACTGACGAAAAGGGAGCGCTTCATGGCGATTTGGCTCAAACGCGGCAAGGATGTCGAGGCACGCGCCGAGGCGGACCGCCAGGTTCGCACGACGGTCGAGACCATTCTGGGCGATATCGAAAAGCACGGCGACGCGGCGGTGCGCGCGCTCAGCCAGAGGTTCGACAATTGGGACCGCACCGATTTCCGCCTCAGCCAGGCCGAAATCGATGGCTGCCTCAGCCAGCTCACCGACCAGGACCTGATCGACATCGAGTTCGCCCAGAGCCAGGTGCGCAACTTTGCCCAGGCGCAGCGCGCCACCATGCAGGATCTCGAGGTGGAAACGCTGCCCGGGGTGACGCTGGGCCACAAGCATGTGCCGATCAATGCCGTGGGCTGCTATGTGCCGGGCGGCAAATATCCGCTGCTGGCATCAGCGCATATGTCTGTCATCACCGCCAAGGTCGCCGGCTGCGCGCGCGTCATCACCTGCGCCCCGCCCTTTCACGGCAAGCCGGCCCCCGCCGTGGTCGCCGCCCAGGCCATGGCCGGGGCTGACGAGATCTATGTGCTGGGCGGCATCCAGGCGATCGGCGCCATGGCCATCGGGACGCAGAGCATCGCGCCGGTCGACATGCTGGTGGGCCCGGGCAATGCCTTTGTCGCCGAAGCCAAAAGACAGCTGTTCGGCCGGGTCGGCATTGACCTGTTTGCCGGACCGACCGAGACGCTGGTGATTGCCGACGAGACGGTGGACGGGGAAATCTGCGCCACCGACCTGCTCGGCCAGGCCGAACATGGTCCGACCTCGCCAGCCATCCTCTTGACCAATTCGGAAAAGCTGGCGCGCGACACCATGGCCGAGATCGAGCGGCTGCTGACCATTCTGCCGACCGCCGACATCGCCCGCAAATCCTGGGAAGATTTCGGCGAGGTCATTGTCTGCGACAGCTATGAGGACATGCTGGCTCTGGCCGATCATATTGCCTCGGAACATGTGCAGGTGATGACCGACCGGGACATGTGGTTCCGCGACAAGATGAGCAATTACGGCGCATTGTTTCTGGGCCCGCGCACCAATGTCGCCTATGGTGACAAGGTCATCGGCACCAATCATACGCTGCCCACCATGAAGGCAGCGCGCTATACCGGTGGCCTTTGGGTGGGGAAATTCATGAAGACCTGTACCTGGCAGACCGTCACGACCGACGCGGCCTCGGCCATGATCGGCGAATATGGCTCACGCCTTTCCATGCTCGAAGGCTTTGTCGGCCATGCCGAACAGGCCAATGTGCGGGTGCGCCGCTATGGCGGCCGCAACGTGCCCTATGGCACCGGAGCGACACCCCGCATAAAGGCCGCGCAATAGATGACCCTGCCCCGCACCCCCAGTTTCCGGCTCGATGGACGGCGCGCTCTGGTAACCGGCGGCACGCGCGGCATCGGGCTGGGGGCTGCGGTGGCGCTGGCCGAAGCCGGCGCGGCGGTGACCATTGCGGCGCGCACAGCGGCTGATGTGACGCTGGTGGTCAACCAGTTCGCCGAGGCGGGCCTGGCGGCCGAGGGCGTGGCCATCGACATCACCGATACCGCGGCCGTGCGCGCCTTTGTGGCGGAGGTGGAGCCGTTCCAGGTGCTGGTCAATTCGGCCGGAACCGGCCGGCATTCGGACTTTGCCGCCATTACCCCGGAAAACTATCAGGCGGTGATGAATCTCAATGTCGCGGCGACGCTGTTCGTGTCGCAGGCGGTGGTGGGGCGGCTGCGCGCGGCCGGGCTGGCGGGCTCGATCATCCACATTTCCTCGCAGATGGGGCATGTGGCCGGGCCGGACCGGGCGGTCTATGCGGCCAGCAAATTTGCGGTTGAAGGCCTCAGCAAAGCCATGGCGATCGAGCTGGGGCCGGATAATATCCGGGTCAATACGGTGTGCCCGACCTTTATCGAGACCGACCTCACGGCCAAGAATCTCAGCAATCCCGATTTCCGCGCCTGGGTGCTGTCCAAGATCGTGCTGGGCCGGCTGGGGCGCATCGAGGACCTGATGGGGCCGATCGTGTTCCTGGCCTCGGACGCGTCGGCATTGGTGACGGGCGCTTCTCTTCTGGTGGATGGCGGATGGACTTCGGCGTAAAAAAACCGGGCGTCACCTCCTCCCAGGTCGCCGAGCATGCGGGCGTGTCGCAATCGGCCGTATCGCGCACCTTCACGCCGGGCGCCTCCATCTCGCCCAAGACGCGGCAGAAGGTGCTGGCCTCGGCCAAGGTGCTGGGCTATCGGCCCAATGCCATTGCCCGCTCGCTGATCACCAACCGCTCGCGCATCATCGCGGTGGTGATGGCCTATCTGGAAAACCTGTTCTATCCCGACGTGCTCGAAGAGCTGGGCCGGGCGCTGGCGGCGGAGAACTACCACCTGCTGCTGTTTACCGGCTTCATGGATCGCGACAGCGACCCGGTCTTCGACCAGCTGATGCAGTATCGCGTCGACGGCATCATCCTGGCCTCGACCTCGCTGTCCTCCGAACTGTCGGAAGAATGCGCCACGGCCGGCATTCCCGTCGTGCTGTTCAACCGCACTACCGAGCGTGACGCGGTGTCGAGCGTGACCACGCGCAATCGCGAGGGCGGCAAGCGCATTGCCGAATTCCTGGTGGCGGGCGGGCATAAAAGCTTTGGCTATATTGCCGGGCTGGAAAATTCCTCGACCAATCGCGACCGCCAGCAGGGCTATGTCGAGGCCCTGGCGGCGCATGGCTTTGGCAATGTCATCATCGAGACCGGCAATTATTCGCGCAGCGACGCACAGGATGCGGCGCGGGCCATGCTGTCGCGGCCGGACCGGCCGGAGGCGCTGTTTGTTGCCAATGACCATATGGCCGTGGCGGTGATGGACGTGGCGCGCTACGAATTCGGGCTCAAGATCCCGCAGGACCTGTCGATCGTCGGTTATGACGATGTCGGCCCGGCGCGCTGGACCTCCTATGGCATTACCTCGATGAGCCAGCCGCTCAAGCGGATGGTGGAGGCCACGGTCGATATCCTGATGGACCAGATCGCCAGCGGCGAGATCGAGGCCGAGCACCGCATCCTCAATGGCGAGCTGATCGTGCGCAGCTCGGCGCGGCTGCCGCCCAGCGGCATTATCGAACGCGACGGCCAGCAGATCTTCCGGCCCAAGGAGGCATGATGACAGCCCCCTGCCCCATCCAGACCGCCCGGAGCGGCACCACTCTTGCAGCGGCGCGTCCAGCGCGCGCTGTGCATACGAATGCAAATCTATCCCCGTTTGCGCGTGAAAGGACTATGCCATGACCCAGTGGACTCAAGCCGAAATGGAAAAGCGCCTGGTGCGCTATGCTGACCTCAAGGGGTTGCGCAATGCGTTTATCGACGCGCGCACGCCCGGCTCGGACCGCAAGGAAAACTTCACCATCATCGGACCGGGCGTTTCCGAGAACAAGGCGCAGGTGGTGCATATCCCCGAGGCGCATGGCTTCAATTTCGGCGCGGCGCGGCAGCCCTTTGGCTGCACCAATAGCCAGCACAGCCATCTGACGGCCGAGACCTTCCTGGTGCATACCGGCAAGTGGCGCTTCGTCTTCGGCGCCGACAAGGACGAGGGCTATCTCGATGTCGAGCCGGGCGACGTCGCGACCGTGCCGACGCATATGTTCCGCGGTTTCGAAAAGCGCGACGAGGGCACCGGCTTCCTGGCCGTGGTGCTGGGCCATGACGATCCGGGCAAGGTGGTCTGGGCACCCAGCGTCTTCAAGATGGCCGAGGATTTCGGGCTCAAGCTGCTCAAGGGCGGCAAGCTGATCGACACGACGCTGGGCGAGACCGTGCCCGAGGGCGCCGAGCTGGAACTGCCGCCGAGCGCGGAAAAGCTGAGGGAATTGGCGACCCCGCCCATGGCAGAGCTGGCCCAATATTACCTGCCGCATGCCAAGATGGCCGGCAATCCCAATTCGCCTTTGGCCGGCGAGGGCGTCGAGGAAGCCGCGCTGATCGGCGATGTGGATGCGGCGGATGGCTTTGCCGCCGGCCCGATCGTGGGCCATTGGCAGCATGGCTTTGCGCTGCGCCGGCTCAAGCTGGAAACCGGGGCGACCATCCCGGCGCATAGCCGCAGCGAGCAGGAAGTGATCTTCGTGCAGTCGGGCACGCTCGAGGTGAACTGGGCCGACGGCAAGCTGATCATGTTCCTCGCCATCGACCGGGACTCGAAATTCACCTGCGTCGAGTTCCACGACAAGGCCGGCAAGATGGCGGGATCGGCCTTCCTCAGGAACG
>CAXBHD010000097.1:0-11138 GCA_963975335.1 uncultured Devosia sp.
TGGCCTTCTGCTGGATCAGCGTCTGGGTGGCCAGCACATGCTCGACCTCGGATGTGCCGATGCCGTGGGCCAGGGCGCCGAAGGCACCATGGGTCGAGGTATGGCTGTCGCCGCAGACAATGGTCATGCCGGGCAGGGTGAAGCCCTGTTCGGGGCCGACAATGTGAACAATGCCCTGACGCTTGTCGAAGGGGTCGAAATATTCGATGCCGAACTCGCCGGTATTCTCGGCCAAAGCAGCGATCTGGATCGCGCTTTCGGGGTCCGGATTGGGCAGCGAACGGTCGGTGGTGGGCACATTGTGGTCAACCACGGCCAGGGTGCGCTCGGGATGGCGCACCTTGCGGTTGTTCATCCGCAGGCCCTCAAAGGCCTGAGGGCTGGTGACTTCGTGCACCAGGTGCCGGTCGATATAGAGGAGAGACGTGCCGTCCTCATTGTTCTGGACCAGATGGTCGTCCCAGATCTTGTCGTAGAGTGTGCGCGCCTTGGTCATTGGTGTCTTCCGGCATGGATAGTCTGGAGTGGTTCTAAGCCGGGCGGGCAAAGGGGTCAAGCATTACCGTACTCATGGGTACGCCCGCCTCATTGCGGCTGGCGGTCCCTGACGCCGCGGATGGCAAATATGCCCAGCACGCTGGTATCGAGGCCGATACGCAGGCGGCACCACAGGGCGATGGAGAGCTGCGCCAGGATACGGGCACCCATATTGGCGGCCGCAGCGCCGATCACCCCATAGGTGGGGATGACGAGCACCTGGACAAGCAGGCCCAGTCCCATAATGCTGCCAAAGATCGCCGCATAGGCGCGCTCATGTCCGGTCATCATCATGACGATCTTGGATGGGCCTGTGGCGGCATCGAACAGCAAGCCGAGTGCCAGCAGCACCAGCACCAGCCAGCCCTCGGCATAGGCGGGGCCGAACAGGCTCAGGATCCAGTTGCCCCAGACAAAAAACGTGGCAAAGACCGCCAGGGAAAAGACAAAGCCCGCTGCAGAGGCCATGGCGGCAATGGCCTGGGCCTTGCGCATCTCGCCGGCGTGAAAGTGCTGGGCGATCATCGGCGCGATCACCAGTTCGATGGCAAAGGTGAACAGGGTCAGCAGGCCGGCGGTGCGGAAGGCGTTGAAATAGAGGCCTGAACTTTCAAGATTGAGCATCAGGCCGACCAGAATCACGTCGGCATTGAGCGCCACCGTTTCGATCAGCGTGCCCAGCAGCAGCCAGCGGCTGATGCCGCCCCAGCGCTTCCAGTAGGGGCCGATTTTGCCCCTTGTCGGGCTGAGCACATAGTGTCGGCGCATGGCGCCCCAGAATTGCAGTGCCAGCATGCCAGACAGCAAGGCGGCGGCCAGCACCAGGGCATCGGCGCCGCTGAGCACGATCCCCACGCTGAACAGGGCCAGCACCGAAGCGGGCAGGGCAATGCGCCAGAGAATGTCGCGCGGCACCAGGGCCGTCCAGAGCGAGCCCTGGGCGCGCAGGGCGGAGGAATTGTATTCCGCCAGGGCCATGGGCAGCACGAGAAAAGCGGCGCCATAGACGTGGTTGGCCGTGTCGCGCATGGGCCGCAGCCACACCCAGAAAAACACCAGAAGGCACAGGCTCAGCGCGATAGCCATGCCGGCGAGGATGTTGAGCATGGAACCGGCCTGCACCGCGGCCACGGCACCGGCGCGATTGCCGGCAACGGTCTCCTGCGACCAGAGGCGCAGAATGGCGGTGGGCTGGCCGACACCGGCAGCAATGGCCAGCACTGTGGCCAGCGCCAGGCCAAAGGCGAAATGGCCGTATTCCTGGACCGTCATGGTGCGCGAGAGCACGACATAGGTGAGGTAGGTGAGGCCGGCGGTGGCGATCTTGATGCCCAGCGAGCCGACCGAGCGCCACAGGCCGGCATGGAGCAGGGTGGACAGGTCTGAAGGGATGGTGAGCCGCATCAATAGCCTCTGGGTCGCGCCTCTAGCGCGACCTCGGCAATCTGCCATGCCCTCCTCAAGAAGAGGTTACCTTGCGCGGCTACCCGAAGTTACATTGTGGCAATATTGCCTCGGGGGTAAATGCGCCGCTCCTTTTCGCGGCGCTAATGGCGGAAATGGCGCATGCCGGTCATCACCATGGCAATGCCGGCAGCATCGGCAGCCGCGATGACCTCGTCGTCCCGCATCGAGCCGCCAGGCTGGATGACGGCGGTCGCCCCGGCGGCAACCAGCGCCTCGAGCCCGTCGGCAAAGGGGAAAAACGCGTCGGAGGCGGCAACCGAACCCTTGGTCAGGGCACCCTCGATACCGGCGGCCTTGGCGGCATCAATGGACTTGCGATGCGCTGTCAGGGCGGAATCGACCCGCGACATCTGTCCAGCACCGATGCCAACGGTGGCGCCGTCGCGGACATAGACGATGGCATTGGATTTGACGTGTTTGGCAACCTTGGCCGCCAGGCGCAGATCGGCCATCTCTGCCGCTGTGGGTTGGCGCTTGGTCACGATCTTGAAGTCGCAGTCGTCGACATTGCGGTTATCGCGCGATTGCACCAGCAGGCCGCCGGCCACCGACTTGACCATGAGGCCATCGGCCTTGGCGTCGGCCAGCCCGCCGGTCAGCAGCAGTCGGAGATTCTTCTTGGCCGCGATGATGTCTTGGGCCTCCTGGGTCGCCGACGGGGCCACGATCACCTCGGTGAAGACCTTGACGATCTCGGTTGCGGTAGCGGCATCAATTTCGCGATTGGTCGCGACAATGCCGCCGAAGGCGGAGACCGGATCGGTGCGCAGGGCGCTCTGATAGGCGGTCAGGAGGTCGCCGGCCACGGCAACGCCGCAGGGATTGGCGTGCTTGATGATGGCAACCGCCGCGACCTCGGCCGCGTCAAACTCGCTGACCAGTTCGAAAGCGGCGTCGGTATCGTTGATATTGTTGTAGCTCAGGGTCTTGCCCTGCAGCTGGGTGGCCGTGGCAACACCTGGCCGCGTATCGCCATTGGCGTAGAAGCCGGCCCATTGATGGGGATTTTCACCATAGCGCATGACTTCGCGCAGCGTCCCGGCAAAGCTGCGATAGGGAATTTCGGGATAGTCGATGGCCTGGGCGAACCAGCTCGAAATGGCGCTGTCATAGGCCGCCGTGCGGGCATAGGCCTTGGCGGCCAGACGCTGGCGCAGCGAATAGGGCACGCCACCGGTTTCGGCAATGGCGGCGAGGATGGCGGGATAATCGGCCGGGTCGACGACAACGGTGACAAAGGCGTGATTCTTGGCCGCCGAGCGGACCATGGCCGGGCCGCCAATATCGATATTCTCGATGATCTCGTCATAGGACGCGCCGGAAGCAACAGTCTTTTCAAAGGGATAGAGGTTGACTGCCACCAGATCGATGGCGCTGATCGCATGGTCGGCCATGGCGGCGGCATGGTCGGGTTTGTCCCGCACGGCCAGCAGGCCGCCATGCACCTTGGGGTGCAGGGTCTTGACGCGGCCATCCATCATTTCGGGAAAACCGGTGAGGTCGGCAATCTCGCGCACCGGCAGGCCGGCATCCTGGATCAGCTTGTGGGTGCCGCCGGTCGAGACCAGCTCGACCCCGGCCGCGCTCAGCCCCCTGGCAAAATCGGCCATGCCGGATTTGTCGAATACCGAAAGCAGTGCGCGCCCGACCTTGACCGTCTTGCCCATGAGGTGTGTGCCCTAATTGATGGAGGATTGGCGCGCTCGCTAGCACGAAGCCGCCCGAACGCCAAGAGCAAGGCGGCCGGCTAGGGCTGCTCGAGGGTAAAGATCCAGGCGATCTCGCTGTCGGCAACCACGCGGGTCTCGAGCACCAATTGCCGCGTCTTGTGCAGGCCCACATAGGCCGACTGGCGCACGCTTTCTTCGTCGCGGAAGGCAGCGCCTTCCCACAGAAAGCTCCAGATGGCCCCATTGGGCAGCTGCAGGCGGACCATGCTCTCATCCTGGTTGCGCCGCAGCCGCACCCCGGGGGCCAGATGGAAGCGCACGGCAATGGTGCCCGAGGCCGTGCCATGGGCGATCACCCGGTCCTGCCCCACCAGGGTCGTGCCGCCCGAGAGCAGGGTGATGCGGCGCTCCAGATCGACGCCGAAGTGGCGGGCATAGCCGGCGGTGGTGATGGACAGCAGCTGGTCGGCGGGCGCCAGGGTCATCAGCGGGGGCGTGGGGGCAGCATTCTGGGCATCGATGGTGGGTGTGGAATGGGCGATGCCTTGGCGGAACAGCGCCTTGCTGGCGGCCAGATCGGCTGGCGCGGGGCCACAGCTGCCGAAAATCAGTTCGCTGCCATAGGAGAATTCCAGCGCCAGCGGGCTGGCATGGGCATTTTCGGCAAAGCCGGGTGGGGGCCGGCGCCCGGAATCGGCAATCACCACGGCTTCCCCGGCGCGCAGGATGCCATAGCCACCCAGCAGTTTGGAGCGTCGCTGATGCCCGGTGGCATTGGCCTGGATGGCGATCAGCACGTCGTGGGGCAGATGGCCGCCGCCGTTGAAATAGACTGGCTCGCCGCTCGACAGGGTCAGCGCGTCGAGGCTTTCATGCATGCGGTCAATCTGAGCGGCCAGTTCAAGGGAGGCGTCCGATTTAAGCTGGCCGGCGACGCGGCGTATGCTGACCAGCTCCACCAGCAGCTGCAGCTGCAGCTTGGGATTGCGCGAAAGATGCAGTCCGTCGGCGTCCAGCTGGCTGGCCAGGATTTTGTTGAGCCGGTCGATATAGCGGGCGGTATTGGTCTGGTCGCCCTGCTCGCAATATTCGGCGCCCACCAGGGCAATGGCGGCGAAAAGGGCGTCGCTGGGCTCGGCAGCCAGGCGCCCGCGCAGCTTGAGGCTCTGGATCTGGGTGCCCAGCATCCGCTGGATGGTCCGGGCCTGTTCGGGGGTGGCTCCATCGAGCAGCAGCGGCAGATGGCGCAGCCAGTTGAGCACGCGTTGGGCGGTCAGGGCCGGAGCCCAGGTCTGTTTGCCGAACCGTCCCTCGCGACCGATCCAGTCAAGCACCAGGGTACGGGCAAAATGCCGCTCGCCGCTGTCCTGCACGTCGCGGAAATGGCGCAGCCAGGAAAAGCCGTGCAGGTTGAACCACCAGTCGGCATGGTCGACCGACACGGCAAAAGGCGACAGGCCATGGGTTTCGATCAGCTTGCTGGCCAGCAGATAGCGCCCCGCCATCATGTCGCGCACCGCCTCGCGATCGGCCGGGCGGAATTCATGCAGCTCGCCGGCAAAGGCATCGTCAGCCAGGCCGCGCCAGGTCCAGCGCAGAATCGGCAGGGTCACGATCGTGTCGGCAAAGCCAAAGGCAAGGCGCCGGATAGCGAAGCCAAGGCGTGCGCGCATAGTGTTTCTGCCGTCCGCGGCGGCCATGGCCTGCGTCGCTGATTGTCTGCCCGTCAATGACACGTCCCTAGTTTGGCGCCCGCCCCGTCAGCGCCCGTCGATCATCCTATCTCGCTGCGGCGAAAGCGTGCCACGAAGAAACCATCCATGCCCCCTGCTACACCGCCGGGCAACATGCCCGGATGGGTGCGCACCAGACCGCGCGGCGAAACGGCAGATTCCAGCCCCGGCATTTCAGCATGGGTTATTGGCCAAAGGCTTAACCCGGACAAAGATTGCAATGCCCAGTCGACCTGATCTTCCCCCTCGGCTGGCTCGAGCGAGCACACGCAATAGATGAGGACTCCATCACTATCAAGACAATGGAGCGCATTGGTCAGCAGCGCCCGCTGCAAGCGAACGCGGCCGGCCACATCGTTGACCGAGCGATGCCAGACCACTTCGGGATGGCGGCGGAAGGTGCCGGTGGCCGAACAGGGGGCATCCAGAAGAACACCCTGAAACGGCGTATCCGGCGTAAACTTGCCCGCATCCCCGACAATGGTCTGGGCGGTATAGTCGATGCGCAGCAGGTTTTCCTTGAGCCGCTCCATGCGCTTGGCATCGGCGTCCAGGGCCGTTACGGCATAGCCCGCCTTGACCAGCTGGGCCGTCTTGCCGCCAGGGGCGGCGCAGAGATCGAGCACGCGGGCGCCAGGCGGCAGGCCGAGCAGCCGGGCGGGAATGGCCGAGGCGGCGTCCTGCACCCACCAGCGCCCCTCGGCAAAGCCGGGCAGCGCCTCCACCGGGCGATCGCGCTGCTCGATACGCACGGTATCGGCCATGACGCGTTCGGCACCCAGGGAATCAATCAATTCGCTATCGTCGTCCTTGAGCGTCAGATCCAGCGCGGCGCCCGCCAGCAGGGCATCGGAAAAGGCGTCGATGGCCGCTTCGCCATAGGCTTGCAGCCAGGTATCGCCAAAGGTCTCGGGAATCAGCAGATCATCGCTGAGCATGCCGAACTTGGCGGAATTGGCCTGGGCATTGCGCAGCACGGCGTTCATCAGGCCCGACAGGTGGCGCGCCTTGGGGTCGCGCTTGGTGGCCTCGACAGCCAGGAAGAGCGCACTATGCGCGCCCAGGTCCGGCAGAAAGACCAGTTGCGCCAGGCTGAGCCGCAGCACCGCCTCGAAGGTGCCGGACTTGCCCGGCAGACCCTTGTCGAGCAGGGCATGCAGCATGAAATTGAGCTGGCCCTGGCGCCGCAGGGCGGTGGTGATCAGCCGGTTGGCCAGGGCGCGGTCGCGCCCATCGGCCAGATCAGCGGCCCCCAGCGGCACGAAATTGTCGCCCGCCAGAACGTCTTTGAGCCGCTGAGCGGCAACGAGGCGGAGCTTGAGCCCCGCCGGTTCAGGTTTGTACGCCACGCTTTGATCTATCCCCAGGGACCGCGTTGTCCGCCGTCCTCGTCGGTCCGTCCGACGGTCGGCACGCGCCAGCCGCCGCCAATGTCGCGACCGGTGCTGGTCGGGGCAGGGCGAGGCTGAGGCCTGCGGCCCTTATCGTCCACATGGAGGGAAGCTGCAAGCTTGTGCAGCGCGGCAATGCGATTGCCCGTGTCGGGATGGGTCGAGAAGAGATTGTCCATGCGCTGACCCGAGAGCGGATTGATGATGTACATATGGGCCATGGCGGGGTTGCGCTCGGCGGCGACATTGACCTGCCGTCCAGCCAGGGCGGCGATCTTTTCCAGCGCCGAAGCCAGCGCCAGCGGATCGCTGGCAATTTCGGCGCCGATCCGGTCGGCCTCATATTCGCGCGTGCGGCTGACGGCCATCTGCACCAGCATGGCTGCCACCGGCGCGAGAAACACCATCAGCAGGGCGCCGACCCCGCCCAGCGGGTTGTCGCGGTTATTGCCGCCGCCAAAGAACAGGCCGAACTGGGCCAGGGCCGAAATGGCGCCGGCAAAGGTCGCCGTAATGGTCATGGTCAGGGTATCGCGGTTGCGGATATGGGCCAGCTCGTGGGCGACCACGGCGGCGACCTCGCGGGTATCGAGATGACGCAGCAGGCCGGCCGAGACGGCCACGGCAGCATTCTGGGGATTGCGGCCGGTGGCAAAGGCATTGGGCTGGTCGGACTGGATCAGGTAAACCGCGGGCGTCGGGATCCCCGCCTTGCGCGAGAGAATGTCGACCATGTCATAGAGCTCAGGCACCCTGGAGCGCTCGATCGGCACGGCATTCTGCATGCGCAGCACCAGCTTGTCGGAGTTCCAGTAGCCGATGACATTGGTGACCAGGGCAAAAGCCAGGGCGATCATCATGCCGCCGGTGCCGCCGATGAAATAGCCCACGGTCATGAACAGCGCCGTGAGCGCGGCGAGCAGAACAAAGGTGCGAAACGTATTGAACATCAGGAGCCCTTGGGTTCGAGGTCTTGCAGCATTATGTTGGGTCAGGTCAGGTTGCGTACAAGCGCATGACCAAAACGTAATGTGGACCCCCTAGCATGAGTGATCAGGATATTTCGCCCGAAGCGCCGCGGCCACCCTTGAGTCGGGCGGCGCAGCGCGCCTTGGCGGAGGCGGCAGCGCGCCGGCAGGCCATCGATGCCAAGGGAGCCTTCGCGCCCAAGGAGGAGGGCGGACGCGGTGGCCTGGAACCGGGGCGTTATGGCGACTGGGAGATCAAGGGCCTGACGAGCGACTTCTAGGACGCTCAGCCGGGCAAGGCGCTGTCGAGCAGGTCATGGATGGTGTAGCCGGCCGCGGAAACCGCGGCGGTGGCGAAAACCACGATAATGGCGGCGATCAGCCCATATTCAACCGGGGTCACGCCAGCCTCGTCACGGGCAAATTTCTGGATCACGCTCAACATGGCACGCTTTCAACACAGGAACTATGCTGAGAGTGTGGCGCCGGCCGGCTGAACCGAGGCTGAACGCGCTATTCAGCGGCGGCGCGGGTAATGGCGGGCAGCAGATCCGCCGCAAGCGTTTCCGGGGTCAGCGGGCCGACATGCTTGAAGGTGATGATGCCTTTGGCATTGACGACAAAGGTCTCGGGCACGCCATAGACGCCCCAGTCAATCGAGACGCGGCGATCGCGGTCCGCCCCCACCGCCGCATAGGGATTGCCCAGTTCGGCCAGGAAGGCCCGGGCATTTTCGGGGGCGTCGCTCTGGTTGATGCCCAGCAGCTGGATGTCCGCATTGTCGCTGAGCGACATCAGCAGGGGATGTTCGGCCCGGCAGGGAATGCACCAGCTGGCAAAGACATTGACCACGCTGACCTGACCCGTGAGGGATGCCGTATCAAAGCCGGGCACGCCCAGTTCGGGCACCGCCTCGAGCGCAAAGACCGGAGCGGGTTTGTCGATGAGCACGGAGCGCACCAGGCTGGGGTCGCGATTGATCGAGAAAGCAAAGACCGCCACCAGCGCCACCAGTGCCAGCAAAGGCAGGCCGAACAGCACATAGCGCATCATGCCGAAGGCTCCGATGGGCGGCGACGCGGCGCGCGGGCCTCCAGGGCGGCCAGACGCGCGGCGGTGGTGCGCGCATCCAGCAGCGTCCAGGCCAGCAGGCCCAGGACGCCCAGGCCGACGCCGAGATAGGCCCAGATGATGAAGACGGCGTGTGGTCCCAGATCGATCATGCTTGAACTCCCTGCGCCAGCCGGCGCTCCAGAGTCATCACCCGGCGACGCTTGATCTCGGTATGCATGGCCTTGAGATGCAGCGCCAGAAACAGAAAGGTAAAGGCAAAGAACATCACAAAGAGCGGCGTCAGGATCGAGCCGGGCATGGTGGGGCCGTCAGGGCGGAAGACGCTGGCGGGCTGGTGCAGGGTGTTCCACCAGTCGACCGAGAATTTGATGATGGGAATGTTGATGGCGCCCACCAGGGTGAAGACGGCGACCACGCGGGCGGCCCGCAGCTGATCGTCAAAGGCGCGCCAGAGCGCGATGATGCCCAGATAGATAAAGAGCAGCACCAGGGTCGAGGTCATGCGACCGTCCCATTCCCAGAACGTGCCCCAGGTCGGGCGGCCCCAAAGCGCACCGGTGAACAAAGCCAGGGCGGTAAACAACGCCCCCAGCGGCGCGGCGGCCTTCATCGACACATCGGCCAGGGGATGGCGCCAGACCAGCGTGCCCAGGGCCGAGACCGTCATCACGGCATAGACGAACTGGCTCAGCCAGGCATTGGGCACGTGGACATACATGATGCGGACGGTATCGCCCATCTGGTAGTCCTGCGGCGAATTGAAGAAGGCAAACCACAGGCCCAGCGCGAGCAGAGCCGCGGTCAGCGCCGTCAGTGGCCACAGCCAAGGCGTGGTCCAGGCGACAAACTGCCCGGGATGGGCGATTCTTTGCCACCAGCGCTGCCGTGGTGTCGGGTCATGGCGCATTGGATTGTCCGGGGTCATCGGGCTCATGGGTCTAGTCTTCTGCCGTACCTAGCGCAAATGCGGCGATAAAGGGAGCCAAAGCCACCGCCATGAGGCTCAATGCCGCAAGAAACAGCGTCGCGGCACCGGCTTGCGGTGACGCTATGGCACCGACGCCAAAGATCAGGACCGGCACCGAAAGCGGCGCGATCAGAATGGGGGCGATCAGCCCGCCGCGCCGGATCGGCACGGTGACGGCAGCGCCAATGGCCCCAAAGGCCGCCAGAGCGGGGGTTCCCAGTGTCAGCGACAGCATGGTCCGCGCCAGTACAATCGGGTCCATGGCCAGCAGGAGGGCCAGGATCGGGCTGGCCAGCAGCAGCGGCAATGCCGAGACCAGCCAGTGGACGATCAATTTTGCGGCAACAATGGCGCTCAGCGGCAGTTCTGCATGGCGCAGCAGGATGAGCGAGCCATCCTCATGGTCGGGGCGGAACAGGCGCTCAAGCCCGAGCAGCATGGCCAGAAAGGCGGCGATCCAGACTATGCCCGGCGCGATGGCCGCCAGCAGGGCCTGGTCGGGGCCGACGGCAAAGGGCACGATGACGCCGACAATGACGAAAAACAGCACCAGCGTCAGCACGTCGCCGCCGCCGCGCAGGGCGAGGCGCCATTCGCGCGCCAGCATGGCTGGGAACGCGCTCATGCCGCGCGCTCCAGCGCCAGGGTGTGCAGGCGGGCGGGGTCGCTGAGCATGATCGGATCATGCGTGGCGGCGATGGCCAGGCCCCCCTTGGCCAGATGGGCGTCGAGCAGCCGGCCGAGCAAGGCATGGCCGGCGGCGTCAAGGGCGGCGGTGGGCTCGTCGAGCAGCCAGAGCGGCCGCAGGCTGACCAGCAGGCGGGCCAGAGCCAGGCGCCGCGACTGTCCGGCCGACAGATAGCCGGCATCAAGCCCGGCCAGCATGTCGAGCCCCACCTCGGCCAGGGCGGTTTCGGGCTGCAGGCCGGTCGGGCCGTTGACGGCCGCCCAGAAGGCCAGGTTTTCCAGCACGCTGAGGCGCGGCTTGATGGCATTGCGGTGGCCGCAATAGTGCAACAGGGGCAGTTCGCCCTCCGGTCCGTCGGGGGCAAAGCGGCCCGCCAGCGGCGTGACAATGCCCGCCAATGTCAGCAACAGGGTCGTCTTGCCGGTGCCATTGGGGCCGACCAGCAAGAGAGCCTGCCCATTGGCCAGGGAAAAGTCCAGGTTTTCGGTGAGCACCAGGCCGCTCCGCCCGCAGCTGAGACCGGCGGCGCGCAGGGTGAGCGAGGAAAAGACTTGCTGATCAGTCATGGCCCCATCTCGTATTGAACCACAGGTCGGGCTGGCAAGCCCAATCGTCTTTCTCTATAAGCCCTTATAGATTGGAG
>CAXBHD010000098.1:0-11122 GCA_963975335.1 uncultured Devosia sp.
CCCGATCATCTCCTCGGAGACCCCGGCATTATAGACATTGGCGGTGTCGAGCAGGTTGATCCCGGCATCGAGGCACATGTCGATCTGCTTATTGGCATCGGCCTGGCCGGTATGGCCCACCTGTGCCGAGCCGCCAAAGGTCATGGTGCCCATGGTCAGCACCGACACTTTGAGCCCCGAGCGCCCCAGATAACGATATTCCATTGGCCGCTCTCCTCCTGCTTGCCTGATTCACGCCTGCAATGAGAACATTACATAAACCAAGCCGGCTGGCGCGCGAAGCCGGCCCGGCGCATTTTGTGCAGGCCCCAGCTTTTCCTGCCACCCAAACTGGGCATAGTGTTGTCGCGCCGCCAAAAAAGGGAGCCGCCGCATGCTGTATGCCATCCTGTGCTACGAGGACGAAGAGGCCGTGGGCCGCTGGACCAAGGCGGAGGACGACGCCTGCATGGCCCGGCTCGACGTGGTGCACCAGGCCATGGGCGCCCAGGGCAAGCTGGGTCCCGTCGTGCGGCTGCAGAACACCAAGGCCGCCACCACCCTGCGCAAGAATAATGGCGCCCCCCTCGTCGTCGACGGCCCCTTTGCCGAGACCAAGGAGCAGTTTCTGGGCTTTTACGTCGCCGACTGCGACAACCTCGACGAGGCCGTGGCCTTTGCCAGCGATCTGGCCAAGGCCAATCCGGGTTCGGGCGCCTATGAGATCCGCCCCATGGCGCTGTTCAAGCCCGGCGGGCTGGCCGACAAGGGCGACTGAGCAGGCCGCGATTGTGACGGTTCGACGCCGCGCATCACACTTGCTTTCTGGCCGCGCCTGGCCTCCTTATGCCGCCAAAGCAGGACGTTTGGGAGGTCGGCATGCGGCGTGGTCTTGGCACGATTGGTTTGATTGGCGCGGCATTGATGCTGGCGCTGGGCATGGCCCAGGCCGGCGACCCGCAGATGACCCTGCTGCCCGATACCGACCTGCCCGGCTATGACTATGCCGTGGTCAAGGATACCGACCTGGACGCCTGCAGCGCTGCCTGCAGCAGCGACAAGATCTGCCAGGCCTTCACCTTCAACCAGAAATCGAACTGGTGTTTCCTCAAGAGCGAGGCCGGCGCGGCCACGGCCTTCAAGAGCGCCGTGTCGGGCACACTGGACCGCAATGCCGCCCAGCTGACCACCGCCGTGGTGCGCCAGGCCGAACTGCCCTTTCCGGCCCAGGACCTGATCGACGCCGCCCGGCGCCTGGCCGATGAACTGCCCCAGACCGATGCGCCGCCCCCCCAGTCCAGCTATGCCGATCTGGTGGCCGAAGGCGATGCCGCCAAGCAGTGGCAGAACCCGGCTGGCGCCATCACCGCCTATCGCCAGGCCCTGGCCATCACCCCCAATGATGGCGCGGTCTGGCAGTCGCTGGCCGTCGCCACGCTGAGCCGTGCCGAAGCCGTTTCCGGCCAAGCCGAAGGCGACAACAGCTACGAGCTGGGCGCCACGGCCGTATCGGCCGCGCTCAATGCCTTCCTGCGGGCGCAAGAGCCCGAGGCGCGCGCCCTTGGCCTGCGCGCTTTGGCCAATGGCCTCGAATATGCCGGCAGCTGGCGCGAGGCCATCGCCACCTATCGCCTGAGCCTGGCGCTGCTGCCCGATGCCGAGACCGCGGCCCATCTCGACACCGTCGTCGCCGAGCATGGCTTCCGCGTGGTCAATCACGTCGTCGATGCCGAAGCCGCCGCCCCGCGCATCTGCGCGGTGTTTTCCGATCCGCTCGGCAGCACGGACCTCTCCGCCTATGTGGTGGTGGCCGATGCCCCCCAGGCCTCGGTGGAAACCGAAACCGACCAGATCTGCGTCGAAGGCGTCAGCCATGGCGCCCGCTATGCCATCAAGCTGCGCGCCGGCCTCTCCTCGGCCGATGGCGAGGTCCTCGCCCATGATGTCGATCTCAATGTCTATGTGCCCGACCGCGCGCCCTTTGTCGGCTTTGCCAACAATGCCTATGTCATGCCGGCGGGCCTGGGCGGCGGCCTGCCCATTACCTCGGTCAATGCCGACAGCGCCGAGCTGATGATCTATCGCATCGGCGACCGCAGCGTGGCCACCGCCGTGCGCGACGGCATTTTCCAGGGCAACCTCACCCAATATGCCGCCGAGGACATTGCCGACCGCGTCGGCGAAGCCGTCTGGAGCGGCGAAATCGACCTGGCCCGCGGCCCGCTCAACGAATTGACCACCACCGCCCTTCCCGTCGCCGAGGCCATTGGCGACATGACGGCGGGCGCCTATGTGGTGACCGCCCGCATCAAGGGCGCCAGCAATGACCAATATTGGAGCGAGCAGGCCACCCAGTGGTTCATCGTCACCGATCTGGGCCTGACCACCATTGCCGGCGATGATGGCGTGCATGCCTTTGTGCGCGGCCTGACCGATGCCCAGCCCATTGCCAATGCCCGCATTCGCCTCGTCGCCGTCAATAACGAGATCCTGGGCGAGACCACCACCGATGCCGATGGGCGCGCGCTGTTTGCCCCCGGCCTGGCCCGCGGCACTGGCGGCGCCGCGCCCCAGCTGCTGGTTGCTGAAACCGAGGGGGGCGACTACGCCTTTCTCGACCTGACCCGGCCCGCCTTTGACCTCACCGACCGCGGCGTCGAGGGCCGGCCCGCACCGGGGCCGCTCGATCTCTTTGCCACCACCGAACGCGGCGTCTATCGCCCCGGCGAAACCGTCTTCCTCACCGCCCTGTTGCGCGACGAGCGCGCCAATGCCGTGACCGGCCTGCCGCTGACGTTGCAGGTGGAGCGGCCCGACGGCGTCGTCGCCAGCACGCAATTGCTGACCGAGCAGGGCGAAGGCGGCTATTTCACCGCTTTGCCCATGGTCGAGGAAGCCATGCGCGGCTCCTGGACGCTGCGGCTCTATGCCGATCCCGATGCCGAGGCCCTGTCCTCCACCAGCTTCCTGGTCGAGGATTTCGAGCCCGAACGGCTGGCCTTCGAGCTCAGCACGGCGGACGACGCCCCCTTTGTCCTGGACGCCGTCACCGCCGTCGACGTCGCCGCCAAATATCTCTATGGCGCCACCGCACCGGGCCTGGCCATCGAGGCCGATGCCATTATCAGCCCGGTCAGCACGCTGGCCGATTTCCCCGGCTACCGCTTTGGCCGGCTCGACGACACGATGGAAACCACGCGCGAGCCGCTGGGCGTCGTCGGCACCACCGATGAGGCCGGCAATGCCGTGGCCGAGATCACCCTGCCCGGCGTCCAGACCACGACGCGGCCGCTGACCGCCCAGCTGCTGCTGCGCCTGGTCGACACCAATGGCCGGACCATCGAACGCAGCCTCTCCCGCCCCGTACAGGCCGAGGCCGACCGGATCGGCATCAAGCCGGTATTCTCGGACCCGACCGGACTTGCTTCGGGCAGCCAGGCTCAGTTCGACATCATCGCTGTCGCCCCCGATGGCGCGGCCGTGGCCAGGTCTGGCCTCAACTGGACCCTGTCGCGGCTTGAAACCAGCTATCAATGGTATCGCAATGGCAGCGCCTGGCAGTGGGAGGCCATCACCACCAGCCGCGACATTGCCAGCGGCACGGCGGACACACCCGCGGGCGGCCCCGTCACCGTGGGCGCCAATGTCGACTGGGGCCGCTACCGGCTCGAGGTCAGCAGCACCGGCCCCGATGCAACCTCCTCGAGCTACGAATTCTATGCCGGCTATTACGAGGCCGATGCCAGTTCGGACACACCCGACACGCTGCAGGTCGCCTTGGACAGACCCAGCTATCGCCTGGGCGACACCGCCCGCCTCAAGCTTGACCCGCAATTTGCCGGCACCGCTCTGGTCATGGTGGTCGACAATCGCGTCATCGCCATGCAGGCCGTCGACGTGCCCGCCGAGGGCACCACGATCGATCTCGCTGTCACCGAGGAATGGGGCCCCGGCGCCTATGTCAGCGCCATTCTCTATCGCCCCGCCAATGCCGGGGAAAAGCGCATGCCCTCGCGCGCGCTGGGCCTGGCCTTTGCCGATGTCGAGCCGGGCGACCGCCAGCTTGACGTGACCCTCTCCGCACCCGCCGTCTCGCTGCCGCGCCAGAGCTTTGCCGTGGACGTCGACCTGGGCGAGCAGGCCGCCGGCCAGACCGCCTATGTGACCCTGGCCGCCGTCGACCTGGGCATTCTCAACCTCACCAATTTCAAGACCCCCAGCCCCGATGGCTGGTATTTCGGCCAGCGCCAGCTCGGCATGGAGGTGCGCGATCTCTATGGCTCGCTGATCGACCCCACCCAGGGCCTGGCCGGCGCGCTGCGCTCGGGCGGCGATGGCGGCGCGGCGCGCCTCGGCACGCCCCCGCCCACCTCGGTCCTGGTGGCCCTGCATTCGGGCATTGTCGCGGTCGATGCTAGCGGCAAGGCCTCGATCCGCTTCGACATGCCCGATTTCTCCGGCACTGTCCGCGTCATGGCCATGGCCTGGACCGACAATGCCCTGGGCCATGCCGAGGCCGATATCGTGGTGCGCGACCCGGTGGTCGTCACCCTCAGCCCGCCGCGCTTCCTGCGCGTCGATGACAGCTCGCGTCTGCTCGTCGAGATCAACAATGTCGACGGCGCTGCCGGCACTTACGGCATTGCCCTCTCCACCGGCACCGGCCTTGCCACCGATGCCGCCGCCAGCCAGGTCACCCTGGAACAGGGCGAGCGCACGTCGCTCGATCTGGCCCTGACCGGCACCGCTATTGGCGACTGGCCGATCGCGGTGACCATTACCGCGCCCGATGGCAGCAGCAGCGTCAAGCAATTGACCCTGGGCGTCCGCCCGCCCAGCGCGCCTGTTACCACCAGCCGCACCATTCCCCTTGAGCCGGGCGCAACGACGACGCTGGATGACAGCTTCTTTGCCAGCTATCTGGCCAATACCGGGTCCATGACCCTGGCCATTGGCCCCCTGGCCCAGCTCGATATCCCGGGCCTCTTGGTCGCGCTCGACCGCTATCCCTATGGCTGCGCCGAACAGGTCTCGAGCCGGGCCCTGCCGCTGCTCTATCTCAACGACGTCGCCAAGCTGATTGGCCTTGCCGGCGAGGAAAAGCTGAGCGCCACCGTCACCGCTGCCATTGCAGACCTGCTCTCCAAGCAGAATTCGGGCGGCGGCTTTGGCCTCTGGGGCCCCTTTGACGGCGGCGATGCCTGGCTCGACGCCTATGTCACCGATGTGCTGCTGCGCGCCAGAAATGCCGGCTATGCCGTGCCCGAACAGGCCATGAGCCGCGCCTTGGACAACCTGGCCAACCAGCTCTCCTATGCCAGCGATTTCGAGCAGGGCGGCGAAGACGTGGCCTATGCGCTCTATGACCTGGCCCGGGCCGGCCGCGCCACCATGGGCGATCTGCGCTACTATCTCGAAGCCCGCCTCGACGCCTTTGGCTCGCCTTTGGCCCAGGCCCAGCTCGGCGCCGCCTTGGCGCTTTATGGCGACAGCATGCGGGCCGATACCGCCTTCAGCGCCGCCATGGCCAGCCTGGCCAATCCGGCCGACCGCAATCGCTATCGCACCGACTATGGCAGCGCCCTGCGCGACACGGCCGGCGTGCTGGCTCTGGCCGCCGAGTTCAAGCCGCAAAGCGTCGATCTGCTGGCCCTGGCCGGCCAGCTCGCCGATTTGCGCGACAATGCGGACTATACCTCGACCCAGGAAGACAGCTGGACCCTGCTGGCCGCCGCCGCTCTGGGCCAGGCCAGCAGCGGGGGCGCCATCAGCCTTGATGGCGAAGCGCTGAGCGCCCCGCTCTATCGCCGCTTCGACGCCCTGGGCTTTGCCCCGGTCGCCATCACCAATAACGACGCCGCCGCCACCGCGCTCAAGGTCACCACGACCGGCTATCCGGCCACCCCGCCCGAGCCCATGGGCAATGGCTTTACCCTCGTGCGCGACTATTACCGGCCCGACGGCACGCCGATCGACCCGGTGGCACAGCCCCTGTCCCAGAACGACCGCTTCGTGGTCGTGCTGACCGCCTATCCCGAGGCGCTCGGCTCCGGGCAATATGTGCTGGCCGATCCGCTGCCGGCGGGCTTTGAGATCGAAAATCCCGACCTCTCGGCCGGCGAGGGCGTATCCGATTTCAACTGGCTCGAACTCGATACGCCCGCCCATATGGAATCGCGCACCGATCAATATGTCGCCGCCTTCCGCTATTTCAGCGACACCAGCAGCGTCACCACCGCCTATCTGGTGCGTGCCGTCAGCCCGGGCAGCTTTGCTTTGCCCGGCGCCACGGTGGAAGACATGTATCGCCCCGAGCGCCGCGCCATTGCGGCTTCGGGCATGATCGAGGTGACCCCGACCGGGCCGTGACCAGACGATGAGCAAAGGCGATGCCACTTTAGGCCCCCGGAAACGGCGCCCCTGGGCGCGGTTTCTGGTGCTGTCTGGCTTCGGGCTGTTCGTGCTGGCCAGCGCCGCCACGATCCAGCTGGCCTCGAGCGTGGCCGGCATCACCCAGGCGCTGCCGGCCACGCCGGACCTGGCGACCATGCCGGTTTCCGCGGCGGTGACCGATCGCGACGGCAGCCTGCTGCGCCCCTTCACCACGCCGGATGGCAGCTGGCGCCTGCCGGTCAGCCGCGATCAGGTCGATCCGCGCTTTCTGGCCATGCTGGTCGCCTATGAGGATCGCAGCTTTGCCAGCCATGAGGGCATTGCCTGGAGCGCCATGCTGCGCGCCGCCGGCCAATATGTGCTGGCCGGCGGGCAGATCGTGTCCGGCGGCTCGACGCTGACCATGCAGGTGGCGCGCCTGCTCGAGGGCCAGCCCACCCGCAATGCTTGGGGCAAGCTGCGCCAGATGGTGCATGCCCAGGCGCTGGAACGCCAGCTCGGCAAGGACGAGATCCTCGATCTCTACCTGACCCTGGCCCCCTATGGCGGCAATATCGAGGGCATTCGCGCGGCCAGCCTGGCCTATTTCGGCAAGGAGCCGACCCGCCTGACCACCGCCCAGGCCGCCCTTTTGGTCGCGCTGCCGCAATCGCCCGAGGCGCGCCGCCCCGATCGCTACCCCG
Organism: uncultured Devosia sp.; assembly: GCA_963975335.1. Classification (GTDB taxonomy): domain Bacteria; phylum Pseudomonadota; class Alphaproteobacteria; order Rhizobiales; family Devosiaceae; genus Devosia. Next base: position 7,056 of record CAXBHD010000098.1, read on the forward strand.
CAGCGGCCCGGGCCGGCCGCGACAAGGTGCTCGACCGGCTCGTCGCCCTGGGCGCCCTGCCCGCCGAGGAGGCGCTGGCCGCCAAGCGCGAGCCGGTGCCGACCGCCCGCCGCGACTTTCCCATGCTGGCCGCCCATCTGGCCCAGCAGGCCGTGCGCGCCCGGCCCGATGCCCGCACGGTGCGGCTGACCCTGGACAAACGCCTGCAGGATGCGCTCGAACAGCTGGCTGCCGCGCGGGCGCGGCTGATCGACCCCAAAATATCCGTGGCCATTGTTGCCGCCGATATCGATTCGGGCGAGATCCTGGCCTCGATCGGCTCGGCCGGCCTGTTTGCCACGGCCAGCGATGGCTTTGTCGACATGACCACCGCCTTGCGCTCGCCGGGCTCCACCCTCAAGCCGCTGATCTATGGCCTCGCCTTCGAACAGGGCCTGGCCCATCCGCAAAGCCTGATCGAGGACCGCCCCACCGCCTTTGGCGCCTATGTGCCGGTCAATTTCGACGGCTTCAGCCGCGGCACGGTGAGCATTCACGACGCGCTGACGCTCTCGCTCAACATTCCCGCCGTCGTGGTGCTCGACGCGGTCGGCCCGGCGCGGCTGATCGCGCGCCTGCGCCGCGCTCATGCCGATCCACGCCTGCCGGTCGATACCGCGCCGAGCCTCGCCGTCGGGCTGGGCGGCGTCGGCATTTCCCTGCGCGATCTCGTCTCGGTCTATGCCGCCATCGCCCATGGCGGCAGGCCGGTGCAGCTGCAGGACGGCACCCTGCCGCCGCCCGTGCCCGGCCTGGCTGCGCCGGTGCTGGATCCGCTCAGTGCCTGGTATGTCGCCGATATCCTGGCCGATGTGGCGCCCCCGCTCAATGGCTCGCCCGGCCGCATCGCCTATAAGACCGGCACCTCCTATGGCTATCGCGACGCCTGGGCCATCGGCTTTGACGGCAAGACCGTCATCGGCGTCTGGGCCGGCCGCCCCGATGGCGCCCCGGTCCCGGGCCTCTCCGGTATTACCGCCGCCGCGCCAATCCTGTTTGAAGCCTTTGACCGCCTGGGCAGCCGCCGCGCGCCGCTGCCGCGCGCCCCCCATGGCGCGATCCTGGCCTCCACGAGCGAACTGCCGGCGCCGCTGCGCCGCTTTCGACACCCCGACAGCGACCTGGTGGCGCGCGACGCCGCCCCCGAAATCGCCTTTCCCGGCGACGGCGTTGCCGTTGATCTGGGCCTTGCCGCCGGCGCGGATGCCCCGCTCATGGTCAAGGTGCGCAATGGCGTGCCGCCCTTTACCTTCTTTGCCAATGGCGCCCCTTTCGGCCGCCCCAATTTTGCCCGCCAGGACAGCTGGCAGCCCGATGGCCCGGGCTATGTGACGCTGTCAGTGGTCGACGCCCAGGGCCGCGGCGATACGGTGCGGGTGCTGCTGAACTGACCGGGCGGCAAGCGAAAGGGGGCAGCCCTTGGGCTGCCCCCTCGTCATGCGCACTGCACGCTATCAGCTGACCTTGGCCAGGGCCTGCTCGATATCGGCGATGATGTCATCGATATGCTCGATGCCCACCGAAATGCGCACCAGATCTTCCGAGACGCCAGCCTTGGCCAGTTCCTCGGGCGACAATTGGCGATGGGTGGTCGAGGCCGGATGACAGGCCAGCGACTTGGCGTCGCCAATATTGACCAGCCGCAGGATCATGCCCAGCGCGTCGATGAACTGCCCGCCGGCCACGGCGCCGCCCTTGATGCCGAAGCTGACAATGCCCGAGGCCTTGCCCTTGGAGATCTTGTTGGCCGTCGCGTGATAGGGGCTGTCCGGCAGCGCCGCATAATTGACCCAGCTCACCTTGGCATGGCCCTTGAGATAATGGGCCACCGCCAGCGCATTCTCGCAGTGGCGATCCATGCGCAGGCCCAGCGTCTCGAGCCCCATCAGGAACAGGAAGGCGCTATGCGGCGACAGGGCCGCGCCGGTATTGCGCAGCGGCACGACGCGGCAGCGCCCGATATAGGCGGCAGCGCCCAGCGCCTCGGTATAGACCACGCCGTGATAGGAGGGATCGGGCTCGTTGAGGATCTTGAAGCGGTCCTTGTTCTTGACCCAGTCGAACTTGCCGCTATCGACGATAATGCCGCCGATCGAATTGCCATGTCCGCCGATATATTTGGTGAGCGCATGCACCACGATATCGGCGCCGAATTCGAAGGGCTTGCAGAGATAGGGCGTGGCCACCGTATTGTCGACGATCAGCGGCACGCCATGCTTGTGCGCGATCTCGGCCAGGCGCTGGATATCGACCACATTGCCGGCCGGATTGCCGATGGATTCGCAGAACACCGCCTTGGTGTTCTCGTCGATCAGCGCCTCGAGCCCGGCAAAATCACCCTGATCGGCCAGGCGCACCTCGATGCCCTGGCGCGGGAAGCTGTGCACGAACAGGTTATAGGTGCCGCCATAGAGCTGGCTCACCGACACGATATTGTCGCCCACCCCGGCAATGGCCTGGATCGCATAGGTGATGGCGGCCATGCCCGAGGCCACGCAGAGCCCGGCAATGCCGCCCTCCATTTCCGCCACGCGCTGTTCCAGCACCGCGGTCGTCGGATTCATGATGCGGGTATAGATATTGCCCGGCACGGCCAGGTTGAACAGGTCGGCGCCATGCTGGGTGTCATCGAAAGTATAGGATGTCGTCTGGTAGATCGGCACCGCCGCCGACTTGGTGGTCGCCTCGGACGTATAGCCGTGGTGCAGGGCAATGGATTCCAGCTTCATGTCAGGTCCTCTCGCTGTTGTGGATTCTGCTGTCCAACCGGAGCGATAGCATTGTCGCCATCCTTTGGGCAGATGGCGGCACCAGCTTGCCCAGCTTATGAGCCGCCGACAGCCGCAAGGCCCGCATAATGTGCGGCGCGGCTCAGACGCGATGAATCGGGAAGATCGATGGCGGAGAGAGAGGGATTTGAACCCCCGATGGAGTTGCCCCCATGCCGCATTTCGAGTGCGGTGCAATCGACCACTCTGCCATCTCTCCGCGAGATCGATGAAGCCCCCAAAGGGAGCCGTGCAGTCGACACGGGGCGGCTTATGGCATAGCGCCAACGCGGCTGCAACTCCCCTTTTCGGCTTTGGCCGCATCGCGGTGGCGCGCCATGGCGCCCCCGGTGCGCCGCTCACATCTTCGTGCGCGCCTCATCCGGCCGGCCTGCCGCTGCGTTCAAGCCGTGCAACGCGCTTGGCGCAAGAACAATGGGAGACGACAATGGTAAAACGGCGTGAACTGATGGCCGGCATGGCCACCCTATCCCTGCTGTCCCTGGGCGGCGGCCATTTTGCAACGGCCCTGGCGCAGCAGACAGGCCTTGACGGCGACACCATCGCCACCGCCGACGGCGAGATCGTCATCCACCCGATCGATCATGCCAGCCTCGTGCTCGGCTATGCCGACCAGGTGATCTATGTCGACCCCGTCGGTGGCGCGGCGCTTTATGAGGGCCTGCCCGCCCCCACCGCCATCCTGATCACCCATGGTCATGGCGACCATTTCGACCTGCCCACGCTGCAGGCCATTGCCGGCTCTGCCCCGATCATCACCAACCAGGACGTCTTCGATCAGCTGCCCGAGCCCCTCAAGGCCCAGGCCACGGCGCTGGCCAATGGCGAGGACGGCACGCTCAACGGCATCGCCGTCAGCGCCATTCCGGCGCATAATACCACCGCCGACCGCATGAACTATCACCCCGTCGGCGTGGGCAATGGCTATCTCATCACCCTGGGCGACAAGGTGGTCTATGTGGCCGGCGATACCGAACCCACCCCCGAAATGCTGGCCCTGACCGGCATTGCCGTGGCCTTCCTGCCGATGAACCTGCCCTATACGATGACGCCCGAACAGGCGCTCGAGGCCATCAACAGCTTCAAGCCGGCCGTGGTCTATCCCTATCACTATGGCGACAGCGACCTCAGCGTGCTCGAAAGCGGCATCAATGCCGATACCGAACTGCGCCTGGCCAACTGGTATCCCAATGCCGGCTGAGCCCCGTTCCGCTTGACTCTTGGGGCTTTTGCCCTGAT
>CAXBHD010000099.1:0-11060 GCA_963975335.1 uncultured Devosia sp.
GCCGGCGGGCCGGCCATGGCGATAGAGATAGGTCAGCGAGACATCGGCCATGCCGGGAAAGGGATGATGCTCGGCGGGGTCCTTGACCTCGATCACCGTCAGCACGCGGGCGGCGGCGGGCAGTTCGGCCATGCGGCGGGCCAAAGCGGGGATGGCGGTTTCGTCGCCGACCAGCAGGTACCAGTCAAAGTTCGTCGGGATGAGCAGCGAACCACGCGGGCCGCCAATGACCAGGGTCTGGCCGACCGCCGCCTGTGCCGCCCAGCGCGCGGCGGGGCCATCGCCATGCAGCACGAAATCGAGATCGAGCGTGCCCGCATCCACGTCATAGGCGCGTGGGGTATAATCGCGCATCTGCGGCTGTTCGCCGGGGGCGAATTGGGCGCCATCGGGTCCGATGGGCACCAGTCTGGGCGTGATGCCGGGCGGAAAGAAGAAGACCTTGACGTGATCGGCATGGCCGGGCGCGGCAAAGCCGGTCATGTCGCCGGTGAGGCGAATGCGCCGCATGCGGGGCGACAGGCTCGTAATGCCGCTCACGGTGAGCAGCCGCATCCGGGTTTCATGGCGAAGGCGCCGGGGCGCCCGGGGATCGTCGATCACGTCCATGCTTAATTCCTGATTGGGATATTCAGGTATTAAAGGGTGCCGGTGACAGATTCAAGGCGACATGCGACGGCAGAAGCCAACCCAATGCTAACCGATTGGGCCAAAAGGTGACGAGAGATCGACTGTACCGCTAAAGCAGGCCGAGCATGCGGTCCTGGGCCCGGCGCAGGGCAAAAAGCCGCGTTGACGTATCGGGCTGGCTATTGGCCACGGTGAGCAATTCGCCCTTCTTGACCGGCGCCGTCACCTTGCCGCCCTCGAGCAAGCCGACCGGTACGGCCTGGGCGGCGCGGCTGTCGGCAATGGTCATGGTGAAGCTGCGATAGCAGGTTTCGCCAATGGCATCAAAGGCTTCGCCGGGTTTCAGATCGCGCTTGGCGACGGCGCAGACCTCGGCCACCGGGTGGGGCAGGGGCACCATGTCGGGCTTGCCCTGCAGCATGATGCGGGCACAGGTCAGCGGCACTTCAAGGCTGGTCAGGTGATAGGGCCGGAAAAACGCGTAATAGGGGCCGTGCCCGATATGGAGGTCATCCATCCGCTCGATGATGCGGGGGTGCTCGGGCTTGACGATGACGAAAACCCCGGGGGCAACGCCCTTGCCGACGGTGAAGTCGACCACGCCCCTGCCGTTGAGAATGCCGCCATCCTCCTTGGGAATCAATACCTTGGCCATGTTGTCGCGGTCGGTATTGGGGCCGTGCATGCCGGGGACATCGGGCACCAGCCCGGTGGCATTGGCGATGGCGGCCATCTCCACCATGGTCTTGGAGCCATCGACGAATTCGACCAGCATGCGGGGGTTCATGTTCCGCCGCAGCGCCTCTTCGCGATACTCGTCGGGCACCGCATCATGCTTGAGCGGGTTGTTCTTGCCCTTGCCGGCGGCAATGATGGGCAGGCCCAAAGCGCTAACGAATTCAATCAGTTCCATGCAGGAGCTGGGCTCGTCGCCGGCGCCGACCGAATAGATCACCCCCAGCCGATCGGCCTGAGCCTTGAGATAGGGACCGATGGTGACATCGGCCTCCACATTCATCATCACCAGATGCTTGCCGTGTTCCATGGCCAGAAGGTCATAGTCGGCGGCAACGCCGGGCTTGCCCGTGGCGTCGATGACGACATCGATATTGGGCGTGGTAACAAGGGTTTCGGCCGAGGTGATGGCAATCTTGCCCGCCGCAATGGCGGCACTGGCCTGGGCCGGGCTATCGGCCGTGCGGCCCCTGGCGTCATCGCCATAGGCGATGGTCATGGCATCCAGCGCGGTCTGGGGCCGGCGCGTGGCAATGGCGGCCATTTCGATGCCGCTCATCAGGCTCATCTGGGTCACGAGGTCGGTGCCCATTTCGCCAGAGCCGATGACGCCCACCCGAATCGGCTTGCCGGTTTCGGCGCGAGCGGCCAGCTCGCGCGCAAGGCCTGTAAGGGCGATGGTCTGGGTCATGGTGGGGTCCGATCTCGACATGTGGCACTGCGTTACCCCCGTGCCTGCCGCCAAGGCAAGAGAAACCGCAGGGATAACCGCGCGCCGCCGCGGGCCCGAATATTGATGCCTGTGGAATTATAAGCCGCAAAGCCGCGAAATAGCAGGCTTCGAAGCGTGGTGAACGATAGACTTTAGCACTTCTTAAACCGTTCCAGTGGAAACTGAGCTCTGGAGAACGTCTCGGGGCGGACAGAAGACATGAGCAAGAAGGCCGACAAGTCTATCGTACTACCGGCGGTCATCGACCTTGATTCGATCGACGGTATCAGGGACGGGCTGCTTGATGCGATCGAAGAGGGCCCCGTGACCATTGCCGCGGACGCTGTGGAACGCGTCAGCACCAATGCGCTGTTCATGCTGATGAGTGCGGCGGAAACCGCCCGGCGGAACCAATTTGATTTCGCTATCAAACAGCCGAGCGCGGCCTTGACCGGCGCCATCGAGCGCCTGGGCTTGGGCGCCCAGTTTTCAGGAATGATGAGAGGATGACGACTTTGCGGGTTCTTACCGTAGACGATTCGAGGACTATCCTGGCCATGCTGCACCACACGCTGAGCAATGCCGGATTCGAGGTCCTGCAGGCACAGGACGGCCAGCAAGGGCTGGACGTGCTCAAGACGCAGACCGTGGACGTGGTCATCACCGACATCAATATGCCGGTCATGGATGGCATCGAGTTCATCCGCAATGTCCGGGCCACGGGCAATCACCAGAGCCTGCCCATTCTCATTCTCACCACCGAGACATCGCAAGACAAGCGGGACCAGGGCAAGGCGGCCGGGGGCACCGGCTGGATCGTCAAGCCGTTCGATCCGGAAAAGCTGATCTCCGTAATCCACCGCGTGGTCCACTGATAGCAAGAACCCAAAAGGGTTGGATATTCCCGCATGAGTGATCTGGACGACTTCAAGGCCACCTATTTTGACGAGTGTTCCGAGCTTCTGAACGAGCTGGAAGAGCAATTCGCCGCGATCGAGGCGGGCGAGCGCGATGCCGACAGGCTGAATGCAGTGTTCCGGGCCATCCACTCCATCAAGGGTGGTGCGGGCGCCTTCGGGTTCACCGCCATGGTGGGGTTCGCTCATGCCTATGAGACCTTGCTGGATTATGTGCGCGACGGTCGCGTCGAGCTGACCGATGAGGTCGTCGCCCTGTGCATTCGGGCCAATGACATTATTGCCGATCACGTCAATGCCGCCCAGTCGGGCGAGGCGCTGGCGGCCGATTACGGCATGGAAGAAAAGAACCGCTTCGACGCCCTGGCGCGGGGCGAGAAGGACGAAGACGACGATATTGGCGGCGAGCATGTCGAGGAATTCGATATCGAGTTCGTGCCCGTCATGGTGAATCTGGACGGCGCTGCTGCCGGGGATTCGGCCATGGCATTCGACGCCGACCTGGCGCTCGATGCAGGCCTTGCGCCTGCGGCTGCTGAACTGCCGGCCGAGGATGCTTTTGCCGCCGCGCCGATGCAGGTCGAATCCGGCCATTGGGAAGTCAAATTCACGCCGCATCGCGCGCTTTATGCGCGTGCCAACGATCCCCTGCTGCTGTTCCGCGAACTGGCCGTGCTGGGCGAAATGCATGTGCGCGCCGTCATGATCGACGATCTGCCGGCGCTGGCCGATTTCGAGCCTTTCGCCGTCTATTGCAGCTGGGAGATCACCCTGATCTCGTCCACGCTGAACGAGGCGATGATCCGCGAAGTCTTCGAATTCGTCGATGGCGATTGCGATATCGTGGTGTCACAGCTGGGCGCCGGCGGCGTGTCCGATAGCGGCACCCCTGCCGCTGCCCCGGTTGCGGCGCCAGCCAATGATACCGAAGACCTGCTGGCCCTGGCCGATGATGAGGTTGTCGGGCTGCTCGATTTTGCCACGGAAGAGGCGCCCACGCCCAGCCTGGCCGCCACCGCGCAGGACACATTCGAAGAGCCGCCCGCGCTCAGCTTTGCCGAACTGGCTGCCTCGATCGCCCCTTCGCCGGTGGCCAAGGCCGCGCCGCCACCCAAGCCGGTGGCGCTGGCCGCAGCCTCTGCCGCGGAAGGCGAAGAGGGCGGCGGTCGCAGTGTCGGCGTGCAGTCGATCCGCGTGGATCTCGACAAGGTCGATCGCGTGGTCAACATGGTGGGCGAGCTGGTCATTACCCAGTCCATGCTGACCCAGCAGATGGATGAGACCCTGCGGGTCCGCTATACCGAACTGGTGCGTGGCCTTGAAGTGCTGGCGCAGACCACGCGTGGCCTGCAGGATTCGGTGATGGCGATCCGCGCCCAGCCGGTCAAGTCGGTGTTTTCCCGCATGCCGCGCCTGGTGCGCGAACTGGCGACCAAGACCGAAAAGAAGATCAAGCTCGAGACGATCGGCGAAAATACCGAAATCGACAAGACGGTGATCGAACAGCTCAGTGATCCGCTGACTCACATGATCCGCAACTCGGCAGACCATGGCATCGAAACGCCCGAAGTGCGGGCAGGCCGCGGCAAGAACGAGACGGGTACCATTCGCCTTTCCGCCGAGCAGGCGGGCGGCAATATCCTGATCATCGTGGAAGACGATGGCGCCGGCATCAATCGCGAACGCGTGCTGCAGGTGGCCCGCGACAAGGGCATTGTGGCTCCCGATGTCAATCCGACCGAAGAGCAGATCGACCAGTTGATCTTTGCCCCCGGCTTTTCGACGGCCAGCGAAGTCAGCGATCTGTCGGGCCGCGGCGTCGGCATGGACGTGGTGCTCTCCAATATCAAGAAGATCGGTGGCTCGGTGCATGTCCGAAGCTGGACGGGCAAGGGCACACGCATGACGCTGCGCCTGCCGCTGACGCTGGCGGTGCTTGATGTCATGCTGGTCAAGGTGGGTGGCAGCCCCTATGTGGTGCCGCTCTCTTCGATCGTCGAAACGATCCAGTGTTCGCGCGCCAGCTTCGAGCGGGTGCCGAGCGGCGGCCAGGTGCTGCAGGTGCGTGGCGAATATGTGCAGGTCATCGATCTGGTCGAGCGCTTCGAACTGGTGGCCGACACGCCGCAGGAAAACCGCTTCGTGGTGCTGTGCGAAGCCGAGGGCAGTCACAAGGTCGCGCTGGTTGTCGACGATATCATCGGCCAGCAGCAGGTGGTGATCAAGTCGCTGGAAGAGAACTTCCAGAGCGTGGAAGGTGTCGCCGGCGGCACGATCCTGGGCGATGGCAATGTCGCGCTGATCGTTGACGTGCAGGGGTTGAAGTCAGCGGTCATCCGCAAGAATGCAGCCTAAAGGCTGTTTGTAAAAGCGTAAGTCGTCCAGAACAGGCGACAGAAAGGCAAGACGAATGGAAGCGCTCGGTATGCGCGACGAGATGGGCGACAAGTCCGCGATCGCCGCCCAAAATTCTCTGCAGTTGATCGCTTTCTCGATCGGCGAACAGACCTATGGCGTGGAGATCACGACGGTGCGGGAAATCCGCGCCTGGAATGGTGCAACGCCGCTCCCCAATACGCGCGAATTCGTGCGCGGCGTGATCAATCTGCGCGGTACCATTGTGCCGATCTTTGATCTGCGCGCCCGCTTTGGCGATGGCCCGACGGCGCCCACCAAGAACCACGTCGTGGTGGTGATGAGCGTTGGCGAAAAGTGGGTCGGCATTCTGGTCGATGCGGTCAGCGACATTCTGACGGTCTCGCGCGATGACATCCATAATGTGCCCGAAGGCAATTCGGTCGATACCGAACTGCTCAATGGCATCGTCACCCATGACAGCCGCATGGTCGGCCTGATCGACCTGCATGCGGTGGTCAGCGGCGCCAAGCTGGACGGCTAGCACTTCCAGGCACGAAACAAATCGACCTGAAGAAGGGCGCCCCGGGCGCCCTTTTTGTTTGACCCCAAGCGGTCCGAGATTCCAGCCTGACGAAAGGCTTCGCATCCCGGCCAGGACCGGTCGGGTGGCAGGCGCAGCGATGTCGGAAAACAGGTCAGCGGATTGGCCGCGACGGGCAGACCATTAGCCTGGCGGACGGCAGACCGGGCGGAGGGGCGGGCTAGAACAGTTCGGCGTCGCCGTGGTTTTGCAGGGCGGCAATGCCCGACATCGAGGCAACGCGCAGCTCGTCGAGCGACAGGCTCGACCAGATTTCGTCATAGACGCTTTCAGGTGCCGCCATGGGCAAGAGGGCGAACTGGCGGGTCGCCAGGGCCATGTTGTGGCAACGCTGTTCGATGCGGTCCTGACCCTGCAAGGCGGTGATGATCACCAGGATGGCATCGCGTACCGATGGGTCCTTGTTGAGCTTGCTGTCGGACAGGATATCGAGTGCCTCGGTGAAACCTTCAACCATGGCGGCCGATTGGCGCGCGGTCTCATCGAGTTCTCGTGCGAGTCTATGCAGTGACATGTAATCCAACCCTAGCCCTGATGTTGCAAGGTAACGTGGGATTCCTAAAGCAGTTGTTGCAAAGGCCTGTATTAGTCACACCCTTGAACGACGTGGTTAGCGATTGGCTAACGAGTTTAACGCTACCATCGGAACAATAAGACTCACCGAGGTATGAGCTCGATAAATGGCACTGGCGAATACACTGCCGCCCGAATTCGATCGTGGCGTGGTTACCACCGTTCATCAGGGAGATTGTCACGTCTCCAATGCAGTGGATCTGACATTTTCGACCGTGCTGGGCTCCTGCATCTCCGCCTGCGTGCGCGATGTCGTTGCCAATGTGGGCGGGATGAACCATTTCCTGCTGGCCGTGCAATCGGGCGCGGCCAAGGATCGCTACGGCGCTTCGGCGCGCTATGGCGCCTTCGCCATGGAACAGCTGATCAACAAGGTGCTGGCGCAGGGCACCGGCCGCAAGTCAAATCTTGAGATCAAAGTATTCGGCGGCGGCAAGATCAATGCGGCCCTTGATGATGTGGGGGCCAAGAATATCGAGTTCGTGCATGAATTCCTCGCGGCCGAAGGCTATACGGCGGCCAGCAAGGATCTGGGTGGCAATTATGCCCGGCGGGTACTGTTCAAGCCGCATTCGGGACGCGCCTTCGTCAAACGGCTCGACAGCGATTCGGGAGCCAATGTGGCGCGCGAAGAAATCGCGCTGGCGGCACGCAAGGTGGTGGTTGTCGCACCGGTGGACGATATCGAATTGTTCTAGCGCGGTTGGGGGCCTGGCTGGAAATGCTTTCCAGCCGGGCGGTCTGACCAAGCCCCTGACATTCAAGCAATCTGGCCCGGCTTGTCATGCCGGCGGCAGATAGCTGGCCTGCCGGATTTGCTTAGCAAAGTATTACCCGGCGTCTGCGCCAGATAGATTTGGTTAACCATTGTTTGCCTATGGTTAACCATGTTGTATCGCGCTCTGCTTCCGTTTGCTCCAGACCTGCCATGTCCAACCTGCGTCTAGCGCTGGTCGCCGCCGCCTGCTGGGTCGGGGTGTGTGCGCTGGCCGTGGCGCTGAGCCAGACCAGCGCGCCGGGCTTTGCCCAGTCCGGCCTGCTCGCTGCCCTGGCGGTTACGGCGCTGGGCGGGACGCTTGCGATCGCCCAGCGGGCCGACAGGCAGGCCGCCCGCGAGTTGGCGACGCTGGCCGCCGTGGTGGGGATAGCAGAGGATGCAGGCGCCCGGTCGAGCGCGGCCGCCATTGTGACGCGGATGACCGTGCGGCTGGAACAGGCGCAGCATCGTGCCAATGCGCTGGCGGCAATTGATCAGCCGCTGATGGTGGCCGACGCGGCCGGGCAGATTCTGGCCGCCAGCGCCGGCATGACGCGCCTGCTGCCCGGCGCCGTCGCCGGCGGCCGGCTTGAGGATGTGTTCGGGCCGGGCTATCGCAGCGGGGCAGGCGGGACGACACAGGAGCGGCTGGCGGCAGTGGGCGGGGCACGGTACGCCGTGCGGCGCCAAGCCGTTGCTGCTGAATGCTTTTTGTATGAACTGGTGCCGATTGGCAGCTACCTGCAGGATGATGATCTGGATGCCTTTGCCGGCGCGCTGGCGAGCGGGCAGACAGGCTTCCGGTTTGATGGAAGGGCGATCCTGGCCAGCCCGGCGCTGGCCGTGCTCAACCGGGGGCTGGCCGGGCTGGATGATGGACTGCAGCAATTGGCGGCCGTGGCGGGGGGCCGTGGCGAGCTGCCTGACGCCCTGGAGGGGCCGCTGGGCGATGTGGCGCAGCAATTCTGCACCCTGATACAGGCATTGAGCGAGCAACTGGACGATGAAAGCGACCGGCGCGGCCGGCTGGAGGCGCGGCTAAGTCAGATCGGGCCGCTGGTCGAGCATTTCGAGCAGCGTCTGGCGCGGCTCGACGGGTTGGCGGCCAGCAATCTCAGCGATGCGCATGACGCCAGCCAGGCGCTGGCAGCCAGCAAGGGGCAGCTCGGGGCAGTGCGCACGATCGGCCACAATGCGCTGAACCTGGCCGGTGCGGCCGCCGAGGCGGCAGAGAGCACCCAGCTCATGGTGGGTGAACTCGATGCCATGAATGGGGACATCGACAAGCTGGTGCAGGCCATCGAAACGGTGTCGTTCCGCACCAATCTGGTGGCATTGAACGCAGCGGTGGAAGCAGCGCGGGCCGGCGAGAAGGGGGCAGGTTTTGCGGTGGTCGCCGACGAGGTGCGCCAACTGGCCCAATTGATCAACAGATCAGCCAAGGAAATCCGCGCCGTTGTGCATCGCGGCCGGGCGCAGACCGAGAATGAAATCAATGCAGTCAAGGGTTTGACAAAAATCATTGCCGATGTTGGTGCGCATTTACGCAATCTAAGTAATGAGACTGACAATATCAGCGCAACCCTGGGCCAGGGTGAGACGGCACTCAGCCGTCTGACCGGGCGGCTGGGCACATCGAACGAGCCCGCCAGCCTTGCCAATCGGCCGGCGCGACGGGCCAAGGCTTAAACGGCCGTCCCAGCGGGCGGTCGGGGCAATTGGGGTAGCTGGCATGGAACAGGGAGAAATCTCCCTTAGCGAACGTGAATTTGCGCGGATCAAAGGTCGCGTTTATCAGGTCGCAGGAATTTCGCTGAGTGACGCCAAGCGGACGCTGGTCGTATCACGCCTCTCCAAGATCGTCCGCTCACTGGGCCTTCCCAGCTTCGATGCCTATATCGATTTTCTCGAGCGCGGCGGCACCGGCCAGGATGGCCAGGAATTTGTCAACGCTCTCACCACCAATCTCACCCGGTTCTATCGGGAAGATCACCACTTCGATCATCTGCGCAAATATGTCGAGACGCTGCTGGCGAGCAAGCCGCGCGGCAACCGGCTGCGCATCTGGTCGGCTGGCTGCTCCACAGGCCAGGAACCCTATACGATCGGCATGGATCTGCTGGGTGCCTTTCCCGAGCTCAAGCGCTGGGACTTCAAGATCCTCGCCACCGATATCGATACCGCCGTCATCGAGAAGGCGGCACGCGGCGTCTATCCGGAAAACGAGCTCAGCGGGCTTTCGCGTGAGCGCGCTGCCCCGTTTGCCCAGCCGGGCGACGGCACGATCAGGGTGCCGGAAGTCGTGCGCAGCCTGGTTTCCTTCAAGCCGCTCAACCTCATCGGCCCCTGGCCGATGAAGGGACCGTTCGATGCCGTGTTCTGCCGCAATGTGGCGATCTATTTCGACAAGGCAACGCAGGGCGAAGTGTTCGGCCGCTTTACCAAGCTCATCGCGCCCGAAGGCTTCCTCTATATCGGCCATTCGGAAAATGTGGGCTCGGGCGGGGATGGCCTGCGGCTGGTGGGCAAGACGATCTATCAGGCCAAGGCAAAACAGAACAAGCAGGAGGCAGCATGAGTATCTAGGTCCTGGTCGTCGACGATTCGGCGCTGATCCGTGAAGTCCTGACCCGTACGCTGACGCGCGATGGCGATATCGAAGTGGTCGGCACCGCCACCGATCCGATCGATGCGCGCGAAAAGATCAAGCAGCTCAATCCCGATGTGGTGACGCTCGATATCGAAATGCCCAATATGAACGGGCTGCAGTTTCTCGAAAAGCTGATGCGGCTGCGGCCGACGCCGGTGGTCATGGTCTCGACCCTGACCAAGAAAGGCGCCAGCGAAACCTTGCTGGCGCTTGAACTGGGCGCGGTCGATTTCGTGGCCAAGCCGAGCGCCGAATTTGCCGGCGGCATCGAGCAGTTCGGTGTCGGCCTGCGCGACAAGATCCGCGCGGCAGCCAAGTCCGATGTGCGCGGCCGTTCGGCCACGCGCGCCGATGCACCGCGCATTGCCCTCAAGACGGCCGCTGCGCCGCATGGCGCCTTGATCGCCATCGGGGCCTCGACGGGCGGGGTGGAAGCCATCCGCGCCGTGCTGGCACAAATGCCCACCGATTGCCCGCCCATCGTCATTGCCCAGCATATGCCGCCTGGCTTTACCAGCCGCTTTGCCGCCCGGCTCGACGAGGTTTGCGCGCTCAAGGTGGTGGAAGCCGAGGATCGCATGGTCCTGCAGCCGGGTCACGCCTATGTGGCCAAGGGCGACTACCATTTGCGGGTGGAGAAATCCTCCGGGCAGCTCAAATGCCGGCTGACGCAGGACGAGCTGACCTCGGGCCACCGCCCCAGTGTCGATATTCTGTTTGAATCGGTTGCCAAGTCCGTCGGCAATATGGCGGTCGGCGCCATCCTGACCGGCATGGGGCGCGATGGGGCGCGCGGCCTCAAGATGATGCGCGATGCTGGTGCCTATACGGTGGGGCAGAGCAAATCATCGGCCCTGGTCTATGGCATGCCCCGCGTCGCCTTCGAAGAGGGCGCCGTTGTCGAGCAGGCACCGGTGGAAGAGATTGCCAGCCGACTGGCCAATGCCTTGGTGCGGATCAAATCCGCCGCCTGATGCCGGTGTTGCACATTCTCTCGGTTCGGATTGAGAGATTTGTAACGCTTATTGCCTAGTGTTTGCTGCAAGACCGGGGGATTTATGCCCCGGGCACCCGGAAGGTGAATTCGAACATGCCTAAAGCCAGCGCAGTCAGTGTTCTCATCGTCG
>CAXBHD010000100.1:0-10951 GCA_963975335.1 uncultured Devosia sp.
GGCATCCGGGTGGCCAGCTATACGGCCTCCAAGAGCGGCGTGCTGGGGATCACGCGGCTCTTGGCCAATGAATGGGCGGCCCGGGGAATCAACGTCAATTCCATTGCCCCGGGCTATATCGAGACCAATAATACCGAGGCGCTGCGGGCCGATCCGGACCGTTCGGCCTCGATCCTGGGGCGGATTCCGGCGGGTCGCTGGGGCGTGCCGTCCGACATTGGCGATGCGGCAGTATTCCTGCTGTCGCGCGCCGCCAACTATATGCATGGCGCCGTCATCCCGGTGGATGGCGGCTGGCTGGCGAGGTGACTTGATGAGCGAACAGAAGTTCTTTGCGCAGGCCAATGCGGGCGAGACCACGGTGCTGGGGCCGGGCAATACGCGACGGGTGCTGATCCATACGCCCGAGCTGATGCAGGTGGAGTTCGGCTTCGACAAGGGGGCGGTCGGGGCGCTGCATAGCCATCCACATGTCCAGGTGAGCTATGTGGTCGAGGGCAGCTTCGAGGTGACCATTGATGGCGTGACCGAGACGGTGGGGGCGGGGGGCAGTTTCATCGTGCCTTCAGGGCTGGTGCATGGCGTGCTGGCGCTGGAACAGGGTCGGCTGATCGACGTGTTCACGCCGCTGCGGCAGGATTTTTTGTAGCCTCCCGCGTTGCCCGAGACCTAGCGCAAGCGGCTCCCCCCTCCACCGCCTGACGGCGGTTCCCCTATCCCGCAGGCGGGGGAGGAAAGCGGAGACTGCGTTACCCTAGTTCAGCCAGCATGGCGGCATATGCCGCTTCATGCCTTCCATCCCAGTTGTCCATTCCCGGCCTGGTCAGCAGGCCGCGGCGGGGCGGGATATAGCTCGAGATGCGGCGCTTGGGGGCCTCCGACCAGGTCAGGTTGAAGGCGGCCAGCCTGGGAAAGAACTCCATCTCCGAATAGGGCAGGTGATCGTGCACAAACCAGGCCAGGGCCTCCCAGTCGGTGGTGCGCTCGTAATAGGGGACGAAGGCGTTGACGACGATACAGGCCGTCGCGCCCCTATGGCCGGCGGCGTCGCGGCGGTCCCAGATATGGCCGGCATAGTTGGCCTCATTGCTGGCGCAGTTGAGCTTGTTTGTGTTGCCGAACTGGTTGACGGCGCAGGAGCGGTAGGCCGAGCGGATCGCGATCCGGCCGAAGCGCGCCTGCAGCGGCTCGAGCAGGTTCTGGCAGAGCGCCGTGCCGGCGGCGATGGCCAGATCGGGATCGTCGGGGATATTGGGCAGAGCGTGGAGGGCGGCGATTTCGGAATAGAGGAAATCGCGCATGAAGAAGCTGGGCGAAAGGCGAATGCGGCCAAAATCTTCAAGACTCTTGACGCTTTGCGGTTGACGCATGCTGGGCTCCTGCCTCTGGGCAGGGCATGGTGGGCGCCCTAGCGGCAGACAACAAGCCGGATTTGACGGAAGGAACGAGATGCTGATCGGCATTTTCTACATCGCCATCACCGTCGAGGCGATGACGGCGGCGCTGGCCGCGGGTCGGCGGCGCATGGACTGGTTCGGGGTCTGCGTGCTGGCCTGCGTGACGGCGCTGGGGGGAGGCTCGGCGCGCGATATCATTCTGGGGCATTATCCGCTGACCTGGGTGGCCAATCCCTGGCTGCTGCTGCTGGCCTGTGGCGCGGCGCTGTTCACCATTGTCATCGCGCGGGTGGTGCACCGGCTGCGCTGGCCGTTTCTGCTGCTCGATGCGCTGGGGCTGGTCGTGTTCTCGATCATTGGCTGCGATGTCGCCATCGAGATGGGACAGCACCCGGTCATCGTCATCGTGGCGGGCATGCTGACCGGCATTGTCGGGGGCATTCTGCGCGACGTGCTATGCAATGACATCCCGCTGGTGTTCAGCGGCGAGCTCTATGCGACGGTGTCGGGCCTGACCGGCATCCTCTATTTCGGCGGGCTGACGCTGGGCTGGCCGCAGGAAATGGTGATTGTCGGCGCCATGGCGGTGGGGTTCGGGCTGCGGGTGGCGGCCATCGTCTTCAAATGGGAAATGCCGCGTTTTGTCTATGACAAGGATCTGCGATGAAACCGCAACGCATCGTGCTGTCGCGCAAAGCCGGGTTCGACCTGCAGGCGCTGTCACAGGCGCTCAATGGTCTGCCGGCGCAGTCGGTGGCGCGGCCGGGGCCATGGGGCAATCCCTTCAGCATAGCAGAGGTGGCGGCCGAGACCGGGCTTGATCATGACGCCGCGCAGGCCGAGGCGGTGGCGCGGCATGCGCGCTGGCTGGATGGCGCGCCGGCAATTGACCGGGCACCACCGAGCCCGGGCGCTATCAAGGCGGCGCTGGCCGGCAAGAATCTGGCCTGCTGGTGCCGGGCGGGTACGCCCTGTCACGTCGAAACCTTGCTGGAAATTGCCAATAAATAGGCTTCTCGGCCGCGCCCGGTTGTGGCAAGGCACTACCATACAAGAAGCGGAGCGATATTGTGCGACAGACGTGGCGGTGGTTCGGGCCCAAGGACCTGTGCAGCATCGATGACATCACGCAGGTGGGCGCCGAGGGCGTCGTCAGCGCGCTGCATCACGTGCCCAATGGCCTGGTCTGGACGCCAGAGGAAATCGCCAAGCGCCATGCCGAGATCGCCACGCGCAAGGATGGCACGCCCTCGGGCCTGACCTGGGATGTGGTCGAGAGCCTGCCGGTGTCGGAAGACATCAAGAAGCAGAAGAATGACTGGCGCGAGCACATTGCCCATTACAAGATCTCCATGCAGCATCTGGCCGATAGCGGCATCGAGGTGATCTGCTACAATTTCATGCCGGTGCTGGACTGGACGCGCACCGACCTGCGCTGGGGCGTGCCCAATGGCGGCTCGTGCATGCGCTTCGACATCAATGACTTCGCGGCCTTCGACATCCATATCCTGCAGCGGGACGGGGCGGGCGCCGACTATTCCAACGCAATTGCCGACGAGGCGGGCCGCCGGGCGGCGGCGCTGGATGATGCCGGCAAGAAACAGCTGGCGCGCAATGTCACCATGGGGCTGCCGGGCTCGACCGAATCCATGTCGCTCGACGATGTGCGGGCGCATCTGGCCGAATATGCCGGAATCAGCCGGGAGCGACTGCAGGCCAATTTCGTCGATTTCCTCGAGCAGATCATTCCGCTGGCCGAGGATCTGGGGCTGCGCTTTTGCTGCCATCCCGATGATCCGCCCTTCGCGCTGCTGGGCCTGCCGCGGGTGATGTCGACCGAGGCTGACTACAACCATATTCTGGGGGCGGTCGACAGCCCGGCCAATGGCGTGACGCTGTGTTCGGGTTCACTGGGGGCACGGCCGGACAATGACCTGCCCGGCATGATGGAGCGGCTGGGCGACAAGGTGCATTTCCTGCATCTGCGCAATGTCAGGCGCGACAATGACGACATTGTGGGCTCGTTCTACGAGGCCGAGCATCTGGCCGGGGATACCGACATGGTGGCGCTGATCGCGGCCGTGCTGCGCGAGGAAGCCAGGCGGCGGGCTGCGGGCCGCAAGGACCACTCCATTCCCATGCGCCCCGACCATGGCCAGGACATTCTCGACGATCTGGGGCGGCGCTCGCAGCCGGGCTATCCGACCATCGGGCGGATGAAGGGGCTGGCCGAACTGCGCGGCGTGATGACGGCGCTGCAGCATCAGCAGCGCTGAGGCGCTCGCCGATCGGGCCCGGTTCGTTCGACGATCCGGGCAATAGTTTACGACTTCTAAAAGGGTTGCGCGCAGTCTGAGGCCTTGTTCGACGAGGCGCATCGAGATGACATTGACGGCATTCCAGAGGCTGGTGGACTGGTTCGTGCCACCGCATATGGCGCGAGACCTGCATACGCGCA
Source organism: uncultured Devosia sp. (assembly GCA_963975335.1). GTDB lineage: Bacteria > Pseudomonadota > Alphaproteobacteria > Rhizobiales > Devosiaceae > Devosia. The sequence continues at coordinate 3,856 of CAXBHD010000100.1, forward strand.
AACGTGTGCAGATGTTCATCATCAGCCATCTCTTCGGGCCGATCATCGCCTCGCCGATCCCGGTTTTCCTGTGGTTTGCCGATCCCCGGCCCTGGCCGCATGTGGCGATCCTGGCGGCCTCGATCTACGGCTTCTGGCCCTTCCTGGCCCTGGTGAAGCTGTTCGGCCGCCTCTATACGCCGCTCGCCATGGCTTCGGTGCTGAACCTGACCTTCTGCATCCTGTGGGGCACCTATAATTACGGTGGCACGAGCTCGCCCTTTCTCGTGTGGTTCGTGCTGACGCCGCTGCTGGCCTTCATGTATCTGGGCGCTGCCTGGACCGCCCGCATCTTCGTGCTGGCGCAGATCACGCTGGGCCTGGCGCTGATGTATGGCATCTACCTCTATGGCGACTTCCCGCAATATATTCCCGTCGCCAATATGGCGCTGGCCGGTGTGCTGTCGGCGCTGGGCGCCAATATCTACGTGTTCATGATGGCGGCCTATTATTCCAGCGTGGTGGACAGCCAATCCGAACTGATCAAGGAAATCGACCGGCACCAATATACGCTCAAGGCGCTGACCAGCGCCAAGGACGATGCCGAACGGGCCAATGGTGCCAAGTCGGACTTCCTGGCCAAGATGAGCCACGAACTGCGCACGCCGCTCAATGCCGTGCTGGGCTATTCGGAGATCCTGCTGGAGGATGCCGAGCTGGATGGCCGGGGCGAACAGATCGCCGATCTGCAAAAGATCAGCGCGGCGGGCAAGCATCTGCTGGCCATGGTCAACGACATTCTCGATATTTCCAAGATCGAGGCCGGCAAGATGGCCCTGCATATCGAGACGGTGGATCTGGACCGGCTGATCGACGAGGTGGAATCGACGGCGCGCCCCCTCGCGGCGAAGAATACCAACAATTTCGTGGTCGAACGGGGCGCCCGGCTGGGCGAGATGCGGGCCGATGCGACCAAGCTGCGTCAGACGGTGTTCAACCTGTTGTCCAATGCCGCCAAGTTCACCCAGAATGGCACGATCACGCTGGCCGTCGAACGCGATGCGGAATGGCTTGAGATCGCCGTGGTGGATACCGGGATCGGGATTTCGCGGGAGCAGCAGCAGGCGCTGTTTTCAAACTTTACCCAGGCCAGTGCCAAGATCACGGCAGCCTATGGCGGGACCGGGCTCGGTCTGTCGCTGAGCCAGAATCTGTGCCGGCTGATGGGCGGGGAGATCGCGGTCGAAAGCGAGCTGGGCCAGGGGAGCCGCTTTACTATCAGGCTGCCTGCCCAGAGCGATATGACGACCCGGCCGGTCACTCCCGCGCCACTGGCAGGGCAGCAGGCCCTGGATGCGGCCAGGCTGCTCGGCGAGGCGGGGGAGGATGGCCAGCACAGGGAGGGCTATGCGGGGGGCAGCGGGCACCTGCTGGACAATAGTCAGCGCGAGCGTCTGCTGGTCGTCGACGATGACCGCAACTTCCTTGAACTGGCGGAACGACTGCTGATCCGCGAGAATTATACGCCGATCTGCACCGATGCGCCGCAATCGGCGCTGCAGATCGCCCGAACGGTCAAGCCCTCGGCGATTTTCCTCGACATCCTGATGCCTGGCTTTGACGGCTGGGACGTCCTGGCGGCGCTCAAGGCCGATCCCATCACCGCCGATATTCCGGTGTTCATGATTTCCATCCTGTCCGAGCGCAGCAAGGCGCTGGCCGCCGGGGCCGACGGCATCGTGATGAAGCCGCTTGACGCGGCAAAGGTCAAAGCAGCGCTGGCAGCGCTCAAATCAACACGCGGGCAGCGCAAGGCCGCCACCGCATAGATTGGAACAAGCATGGCCCTGGTGCTGATAGTCGAAGACAATCCGATCAACCGCGATGTGCTCGGTCGCCGGCTGGAACGCCGGGGATTCTCGATCCGCTTTGCCGAGGACGGGCCCGGCGGCATCGCTGCCGCCAAGGCGCTGATGCCAGACGTGATCCTGATGGATATCGGCCTGGGCGAGATGGATGGCTGCGAAGCCACCCGGCATATCCGCGCCGATCCGGAGACGGCGGCGCTGCCGATCATTGCGCTGACCGCCAGCGCCTTCGAATCCGACCGCGCCAAGGCGCTGGCGGCCGGCTGCATCGACTTCGACACCAAGCCGGTGGACCTGCCGCGCCTGCTGGGCAAGATGGCCGCCGTGCTCGGCCCCAAAATGCCGTCAGCGGCGCTGGCCCATATGTAGGCCGCCAGCGGCCTGGCGACGCAGGGTGCAGGCCGCCGCTGGACGCGGCCGCCCCTTGCCGTCAGACGGCGACTGGCGCGTCGGCCGGGCCTGGGCGCAGCGAATCCTGCCGGCCCTCGTGACCCAGGCGATATTCCAGATCGGCGTCGCGCATGGCCTTGGCCAGGATATCGACCACCTGATCAATATCGGCATGGCTGTGGGACGCCATGACCTGAAAGCGGAACCGGGCGCCGCCCTGCGGCACGGCGGGATATTCCACCAGATTGGCAATGCCGCCCAGCGCCATCAGATGGCGGGAGGCAAAGCGGCCCACGCCTTCAAGCCCGAGCCGGACAGGCACGATGGGGGATGGGTCGCCCAGGGTTTCCAGGCCGGCATTGGTCAGCTGGCTGCGCAGATAGAGAATATTGTCCATCAGCTGGCGGCGCAGGGCGCGGCCTTCCTCGGAGCGCACGATCTGCAGCGCGGTCAGCACCGTGGCCGCCTGGACCGGGGAGAGCGCATTGGAGAAGGTGTGGGTGGCGCTGTAATATTTGAGATATTCGGCGGCCGCCTTGGTCTTGACGGCGATGAAGCCGCCATTGGAGGCGAAGGTCTTGGAGAAACTGCCGATGATGATATCGGCGTCGTCCATGGCGTTCTGCAGGCCGAGATGGCCCAGGCCATCATCGCCGATCGAGCCCAGATCATGGGCGCAGTCGACCAGGAGAGTGGCATTGAACTGGTCGCAGAGCGCCCGCATGGCTGCCAGGTCCGGGGTGTCGGAATGCATGGAGAACAGGCTCTCGGTCACGACCATGATGCCATTGACCGGATCGCTGGCACGGATGGTTTCGAGCTTGCGCGCCATGGCGTCGAGGTTGAGATGGCCGTGATAGTGGATGTTCTGCGTGGCGGCCTTGGCGCCTTCCTGCAGGCAGGAATGGGCCAGGACATCCATGACGACATGATCGGTGGCGCGCACGAAACCCTGCACCGAGCCATAGCCGGCGGCCCAGCCAGTGGGGTAAAGCACGATCTGCCGACCGCCGAGAAATTCCGACAGGCCCTGTTCGAGCAGCAGCGAATTGGCCGTATTGCCCAGCAGGGCCGCCGAGCCGGCGCTATGCACGCCATATTCGCCAATGGCCGTAATCGCCGCCTGCTTGATGGCCGGGTGGGACGAGAGGCTGAGATAGTCCTGGCTGGCAAAATTGATGCCGGAAAAGGCGTCGCCGCTATCGCTGCGGGCTTCGCAGCGGGCCATGGGCGCACTGGAGGTCGAGCGTGCATAGGGCCAAAGATCGTGGTCGCGGCGCAGGTTCTGCCAGGCGTAGAAATCAACCCCGCGGGCCATCAGATCAACACCTTGAGGGGATCGGAAGTCGCGCAGGCTCCCGGCCAGGGCAGCCTCTGGCACGGGCTTGAATGGGGTAGTCATGAAGGCTCTCCAGCTAGACCTTTGTCGTTCTGCCAGGACAGTTACGCCGGCCATGCCAAGATCGACTTAACCCGTCCCGGTCAATTGCGCCGGCGCGCGGTAAACCCCGAACTTACCTTAACGTTCGGTAACCGTAGTTGCATTGTCCTGTCAGCGGCGGGGGTGGACTCACGCAAAATTAAGCGCTGGCGGACAATGTGGTGGCATGAAAACGACTGCCAAGACCGGCATGATTGCCATGATCGACGGGTTTGTGGACCGCGCCATCGGGGTGGACGGGTTGCCGCCGGTCGTCCGACAGAAACTATTGCGCCAGCAATTGATGTCGGTGCGTCAGATGGTTCCGGCCATGACTGCGGTCATGGCCGTGGTATCGCCGATCCTGCTCATGCTTAGCTGGGGGGGCTCACAATTCGGGGCTCTGGTGGTAACGCTTGGCGTCATCAACGCGCTGCAGATCCATGCCGGCTATCTGGCCTGGCGGAGCGTGCTGCGCGAGCCTCCCGCTCGCGTCGACCCCGCTGCCCGCACAATCATCTATGCGCTGCTGCTCGGCGCGCTCTGGGGCGTGGTATTCAACCTGCTGCCGCTCGACATGAATACCGGGATCCGCGGCGCGGCAGCGATCTGCGCCGGCGGGCTGCTGTGCACCGCCATGATGGCGCTGGTCAACTACCCGCAGGCGCTGGCCGCCTTTGCCATCCCGCTGATCGGGGGCGTGCTGAGCATGGCTGATCTGGGGGCAATGCCCGGCTTCTGGATGGAGGGGGCGCTGCTGATGACGTTTGCCGCGATCATGGCCGTCGTCACCTTTACCCATGCTGCCGGTTTTGCCGCGCATCGGGCGTCCGAACTGCTGCTTGAGGACCGCGGCGAGATCATCGAATTGCTGCTCGGCGAGTTCGAGCAGAGCACATCGGAGTGGATCTGGGGCTTTGACACGGATGGGTCGATCAACCGGATTTCCCGTGGGTTCAGCCTGGCGACCGGGCTCAGCGAGGATGACCTGATCGGCGCCGATTTCGTGCATTTCCTGCAATGCGTCACGCCGGCCGACGACCCGCTGATGCTGCATCTGGCGCGGGATATCGACGCGCATGCGACGTTTCAAGATGTCGAGCTGCGCGTGACCGCGGCGGGCGCGGAATGGTGGTGGAGCCTGACGGGCAAGCCGGCATTTGACGAGGCCGGCACCTATCTGGGCTATATCGGCACGGGCTCGGACATTACCGAGCGCAAGCTGGCCGAGCGCCGCATCACCATGCTGGCCCATCACGATCCGATGACCGGGCTGCTGAACCGGAACAAGTTTACCGAGCAGCTCAATAGCTGTGTGGCGCGGCTGGAGCGCTATGGCGCCCCGTTTGCGGTCATGTTCCTCGACCTCGACCAGTTCAAGAGCATCAATGACAGCCGCGGTCATATTGCCGGCGACCGCCTGCTGGTGCAGGTGGCGCAGCGGATCAATGAGCGGGTGCGCGAACCCGATCTGGCCGCCCGACTGGGCGGCGACGAGTTCGCCATCCTGCTGCCCAATACGGGCGATGCCGACGGTGTGGGGCGGCTGGCCGATGCCTTGATCGCCGATATTCGTCGCCCCTATAGCCTTGAGGGTGACATGGTGGGCATCGGGGTGAGCATCGGCATTGCCATGGCGCCGCATAATGGCACGCAGTCCGATGCGATCCTGCGCCATGCCGACCTGGCGCTGTATCGGGCCAAGGCGGAGGGGCGCAGCACCTATCGCTTCTTTGAAAACCAGATGGACAGCGAGGCGCGCGAGCGGCGCCAGTTGGAAGTGGAACTGCGCGATGCCGTCGCCAAAGGCGAACTGGCGCTGCACTATCAGCCGGTGGTGGCAACCGACGATGAACAGCCCGTCGGCTTCGAAGCGCTCATTCGCTGGAACCATCCCCGCCGGGGGATGCTCGCGCCGGCCAGTTTCATGCCGGTGGCCGAGCTTTCCAACCTGATCGCCGATATCGGTGACTGGACGATCGAACAGGCCTGTATCGCGGCGTCCAGCTGGCCAGCGCATCTGACGGTGGCGGTCAACCTATCGGCCAAGCATTTCCGGCTTTCCGACATAGCCCTGGTGGTGCAGAAGGCGCTGGCGATGTCGGGCCTCGCGCCCGAGAGGCTGGAGCTCGAAATCACCGAAGCGCTGCTGATGGAAAATCTCGATGAGGTGGTGCAACGGCTGACGGCGCTGCACCAGATCGGGGTGACCATTGCCATGGACGACTTCGGCACCGGCTATTCCAGCCTCAGTCACCTGCTCAAATTCCCGTTCGACAGGATCAAGATCGACCGCTCTTTCGTGCATGCCTCGGGCGAGGATGCGGTGGCGCGCGAAACGCTCAAGGCCATTGCCGCGCTGGGGCGCACGCTCAAGCTCAAAATCACCGCCGAAGGGGTCGAGACCGAAGAGCAGGTGGCCTTCCTGGCGGGCATCGCCTGCCATCAGCTGCAGGGCTATTATTTCGGGCGGCCGCTCGATCCGGCAGGCCTGGCGCAGTATCTGATGGCGCGCATGCCGGACCGGGTCGAGGCGCTCAAGGCCCGGACCGAACATGACCTGGCGGCCATAGCCAGCTAATCCTCCAGCAGATAGCCGCCGGCCCGGGACGGCAGGACCGCGGTGCCGACCAGTTTGGCAATGGGGTCGCCGCGCCGCACATATTTGCCGCTGACGCGGGACAGCACGAAGCCATCGGTTCCCGCCAGAACCGGGCGGCGGCCGATAAAGGCGTCCGGCCCGCCCATGGCGATGAGATCGGCAATGGGCTGGCCCTTGCTGACGCGATCGCCCAGTTCGACGCGATAGGCCAACAGGCCGGGTGCATCGGCGCGCAGGACCTCGGTGGCTTCGAACGGGGTGGGGGCCGGCGCGGCCGGCGGCGTGGGGCCCGGATCGGCGGCGATGAGACCGCGGCTGGCAAAGAAACCGAAGAGGCCGGCGGCATCCTGCTGCCCCAGGTGATCGAAGCTGTCGGCCCGGCCACGATATTCGAGCGTGGCGGTCTCGGCCGCCATCGGAATGGGGTGGGCGGGGTTGGCCAATTGGGCCTTGCGGTAGAGCGCGGGCAGGACCTCGTCGAAGGAACCGCCGCCGCTGTCCTGGGCGGTCAGGGTGGCGGCGACGCCCATCCAGTCAGCCAGATCCTGCAGGCCCGGCAGCAGTTCGGGCGAGGTGAAGATATGCTTGAGGCTGTCATCGTCGCAATGCAGATCGAGCACGATGTCGGCGGCGGCTGCCGAGCGCAGCACCAGCAGGCGCAGCTGCTGACTGGCGGAGGCGGGCTGCTGGCGATCGATCCAGTCGAGCACGGCCGCGCGGATGGCGACAATATTGGCCTGGGGGTCAGGCCCCAGCCTGCCGACCAGAGCGGGCGCGATGAGCGGGTAAAGGTCGGGCCAGCGGCGGTTGTATTTGACCCCGGTCTGCAGGTCGTAA
>CAXBHD010000101.1:0-10837 GCA_963975335.1 uncultured Devosia sp.
CCAGATGCGCTCGACGAATTTTTCCCGTCCCATTTCGCGGCGGCCGGGCTGCTGGCGTTCCATCAGCTGGCGCTCGACGATCATCTGGGTGGCAATGCCGGCATGATCCGTGCCGGGCTGCCAGAGCACATCCTTGCCCAGCATGCGGTTGAAGCGGACGAGAATGTCCTGGATGGTATTGTTGAGCGCGTGGCCGATATGCAGCGAGCCGGTGACATTGGGCGGCGGGATGACAATGGTGAAGGTCTCGGCGCCGGGCGCGGCCCCTGCCCCGGCGGCAAAGGCATTGGCCTTGAGCCAGTCGGCATAGACGCGGGTTTCGACGGCGCCGGGCTCATAGGACTTCTCAAGCATTGGTCACTCGCAACAACAGCGACCCGCCAGGCGGACATTCTCGATGGAGAAGACCTGACGGGTCGGACAGGGGGTTGGCAAGACTTCAAGCAAATGCGCGATGCGGGGTCAACCGTATCGCGCATGCCAAAGCGTCAGGAGGCGCAGAAGGGGCTACTCGCCGCGCGAAACGCGGGCGATTTCCTTTTCCACCATGCGCTCGACGACCGAGGGCAGGTTTTCGTCGAGCCATTCCTTGAGCATGGGACGCAGCATGTCGCGCATCAGCGACTCGATGGTGGCGCCAGTATTGCCCAGACCCAGATTGTTGAGCTTGGTCATCGAGCTGCGCACGGCCGCCTGTGTGGTCGGCTCCAGCAGCTGCGAGGCCATGTCGGCGGAAAGCGTTGCATCGGGCATGGCTGCCGGCGGCGGCGGGAGCCGGCGGCGGCGCGAAGCGGGGCATGCCGGCATCGGCGGCTGCGACGGGCTGGGGCTCGGGCTCGGGGATTTCCAACGCCGGCTCCGCCTCGGGCTCAGGCTCGGGCTCCGGGTTGAAGGCGGGCATGTCGAGATCCATGTCGGCCAGCAAGGAGGATGGCTCGGGAGCCGGGGCCGGCTTCGCCCTGACCGGTTCAGGCTTGGGTTCGGGGGCCAATACGCGCTGAACCGGGGGATCGAAGGACGGCAGGCCATCGTCCTCCTCGGCAGCGGCGGGGGCAAAGCTGATATCTTCGGGATCGACCAGATCGGGGACGGCGGCCAGCGGACCATCCTGCTCGACCGGCGTGTCAGCCAAGATGGAGTCAAAGCTGAAGCCTGCAATGTCATCGTCGGCGCTATCTTCAACGATCTGGGCGGCGCTGAGGGCGAGCGGCTCGATATCATCAAGCATATCGGCCAGATCGCGATCGGCGGCGTGGGCGGGTGCCGCCTGCATTGGATCGGCTGCTGCCAGACTGGCAGACCGGCGCGGAACCCCTGAAGCATCGTCGTCGGCGATGATCTGCCGGATGGACGACAGGATCTCGTCCATTGAGGGTTCTTTGGGTGCCGGCTTGTTCATAGGTGCCTCTTACTCATGCGCTCGAACCGGAAAAAGCGGCCCCCGCAAACGCGGCCAAACCCTGATTCGTGAACAACAGCTTAGACTGGAAGGGCAATCATAGGAATCACGGACTGCCCCTTGGCACGGTCTTCCACTAAAACTTGTGGCCAGGCAGAGCCTGGCCACAAAAGATCGAAGACGAGAGCGCGACTATTCGCTGACGGTACGCAGTTCGGCCCAGACGTCATCGACGGCATTGCTGTAGCGCACGGCCGACTTGACCTCGACATTGAGGCCCAGGTCGGCAGCGGTAAGATGACCCATGGCAGCCAGCAGCGAGAAGGTGGCGATGACCTTGTTGGTCGAGGCGGTGATGCGGGACTCGCGGGCCGTGGTGAGTTCGGCCTGGGCATTGAGCACGTCGAGCGTGGTGCGGGTGCCCAGATCACGTTCCTGGATGACGCCGTCAACGACAGTGCGGCCGGCGGACTCGGCCGAGTTGGCGGCGGCGATCTGCGCGTCGGCGCTCTGGATGCCGGCCCAGGCAGAGATCACGGATTCGCGGATCCGGTCATAGGCCGACATGGCGTCAACCTCGGTCTTGATCTGCTCAATATTGGCCTTGCGCACGCCGGCGCCGATGGCGCCACCGGCATAGATCGGCACGGTGATCTGGAAGCCGACCGACCCGCTAAAGCCATCGGTGGGACCGCCAGTGTTCAGCGTTGCCCGACTTCCCAGCGACCCGGTGAGCGAGGCCTTGGGCCCGAAGGCCGCCTTGGCACTCTCGCTCTGGGCCTGCGCAGCCCGGATGGCCGCCTTGGACATCAGCAGCGCCGGGTGATCGACCTCGGCTGTCGCAATGGCTGCCGGCAGGGAATTGGGGATGAGCCGGCCGAAATTATGCCCGGCATCGAGATTCTGCGGCGCCTGGCCAACGTAACGCTGAAACGTCGCCTGGCTGACTTCGAGACTGCTGACGGCGGCGCGATAGGCCGCGTCACCCTGGGCCAGCCGTGCCTCGGCCTGGGCCACGTCAATGCGGGTGCCCTCACCCACCTCCAGGCGATCGCGCGAGGACTGCAGCTGCGCCGAGTAGAAGTCGCGATTTTCCTGACGCAAGGCAACAAGCTGCCGCCCGCTATAGACATTCATATAGGCCTGAACCACGGCCAGCAGCACGGTCTGTTCGGTGCTGCGAATCTGGTATTCGGCGGCTTCGGCACCCGCGCGGGCTGCCTCGATATCTGCATCCGTCTGGCCATTGTCGAAAACGGTCTGATTGTAGGACAGGCCGGTCGTGAGGGTTCTGCTATCGGCAAAATTGCTGTTGACCATGCTCCAGTTGTAGGTGCCGCTGACGCTGGCGCCGAGGGTAGGTCGCTTGCCGGCCTGGGCCAGGGCAATGTTTTCCGCGGCGGACTTGGCGTTGAGCAGCGCCGCCTGCAGGTCCGGGGCGTAATCATAGGCCGTGGTCAGAGCTTGGGCGATCGATTGGGCTTGCGCGCCCCCCACGGCGGCAGTGCTGACCATCAGAGCCACGACACCTGCGACCAATTTCCCGCGAAAACTCATGGAAGCCTCTCCAATAACCCAAAAACTCTAGTCGTGACGGCGGGGCTTAACAACCTGCCGCGCCTCTGCCGCCGGTCGTCAGCGTGCGTTTCGGTCGCGACAGTGCCCCCTGGGCAACAGCCAAACCGCCGCGCGCCCATTTCCCGGGAGGCAAATCATCAAAACACGAATTCCGGTTCGGGCTGCGCCTGATCCAGCGGCGGCAATGTCGCGTTGAATTCGCCGCGCGCCGCAAAGGAAGCGCCGCTGCGGACGCAGACATTGGCCACGGCAACCCCGCCAGACCGCACCAGGACAATCAGCCGGCCACCATCGTTCAGTGCCGCCAGCAACGGCTGCGGCACATGCTCAACCGCGCCCTGCACGATAATGACGTCAAAGCCGGTGCGCGGCAGCGAAGCAAGGTCGCCCACGATGACGGCAGCATTGCCGATGCCCAGATCGCCGAGCAGCCTGGCCGCCGTCGCCGCCAAAGCCGGATCGGCCTCTATTCCCGTCACCGACCGCGCCAGCCCGGCCATGACGGCGGTGGCGTAACCGGTGCCGGCGCCCACATCGAGCACGACATCGTCCGGCGTGATCTCGGCCAGCTGCAGCAGTTTGGCCAGCGTCGCCGGGGGCATCATGAAGCGCGGTGCGCCGCTCGTCCTGAACCATTGAACGTCGTCGCTATAGGCGACTGGCTGGCGGTCAGCCGACACAAAAAGCTCGCGCGGAACCTTGCCCATCTGAGCGAGCAGCGCCGGATTGGTCACGCCGCTGGTGCGCAACTGATTGTCGACCATGGTGGCGCGCAACTGGTTGAATTGTGTCATTTAGTCGTCTGCCCCATGCGCGTCATATGCTGGACGTGAATATCCCTTCCCTCTCACGCTTGGCAAGACCATATGACTGCCAGCGCGAAAAAGAGTGGTGCATGAGGGGTATGAGCGCAGCTCACATCCGCCATCGGCGCCCCGGCCGAGCAGGTTGCCAGGCGGCGGGCCCGAGCCCCGACAGCAACCTTTCACACGTCCAGACATTGTTCCTGTTCACATCGGGTCGTTTTATCCGATGAGCAAGGAGCTTTCCTATGAAAAGCTCATTTCGCTATCATGACGGGCCGCAAAACGGCTCGGTCACGCTCTTCCTCTTCATCACGCCGGACAATCAGCCCCGGGCCACGGTCAGGCCACCAAGCGGCGATGATCTGGCTTTTTCCGAAGCCGCCGCAGACAGTGAAGCCCCCCTGCCCCTTGCCAAGGCCTTCGCACTCGCCGTGCGCATCGCCAATCGCAACGATGTCGAAATCGTCGTCAACGGCGATCCGGCCCTGTGGGATGCCGATTGGGGACTTCTGGTGAACGGGCGGCCTGAGCGTCAGCACGGCCCTGGCCAGACAGTTGATCACGCATAGGCCTATCGGGCCTGCGCGGGGCATTGCACAGACGTGATTTGCCTTGCCAAATCCGGGAGCGCAGCATGCCCAACATGATCAGGTCCCTTGCTTTACTCGTCCTCGCGCTCACCGCGGCCACCGGTGCCGCCCAGGCGGCTTGCCCACCGCCCGCCCCGGGCAATACGGCGCGGGAAATCCAGGAAAATGGCGAGCGCCTGGTCTGCCTGCAGAATGAACTGGCCGCCGAAACGCAGCGCCGCAACCTGCAGCTGCAGCTCGATGCCCTCGAAAAATCCCAGCAGGATCTGAAGGTGCAGCGCCGCCTCGACGCGCTGCCGCCCGTGCCGGTCTATACGCCGCCGGTTCCAGTGGTTACGCCGGGAAGTTGAGGTCGAGGGCCAGGCTGGGTGCAACTGCACGGGGCCGGTATGGCTTCGGCCGGTGGCCAACAGATCGCCGATGGACCACCGCCTGCAGATGCGACTGATGACGAGTAAATCTTGCTGAAATTTGGAGGCCTCGTCCGGAATTGAACCGGAGTACGCGGATTTGCAATCCGCTGCGTAACCACTCCGCCACGAGGCCTCACGTCCGCAGTAACTATTGGAGGACAGGGCCTTATGCAATACCCCGCCTCATGCACAGTGAATTTTATGCGGGAGCGTGGCGAGCCGCCCGATGCCACGGCCCGCAGCGCTTCGGGCCGTGGCTGGGCCATGACCCATGAGCCGCGGTGATCAGCGGACATTTGCGGCGGGTGCATGTGACGTCAGAGCCCCGGGGCCAGGCGCCTAGAAGCGGCTCATGGCGCTGCGGACGTCGGCGAGGAAGCTCGACAGCGAGGCTGGCGTGCAATTGTTCATGTCATAATGGGCCAGATAGCGAGGCCTCGTGCGGAAGGTCACCCAGGCCCAGCGCATGGCCAGCCGGCGGGGTGGATCGCCCATGAGCCAGCTGCGGAAACGGTTGCCGCCATAGCTGGTGACGAAGGCGACCTTCTTGATATTGTCGAGACAGGGCACCAGCTTGCCGCGATCGTCGCCCCCTTCCATCTTGAAGGAGACGCCGGGCAGGAAGATGCGGTCGAAATAGCCTTTGAGGATGGCCGGATAGCCGTAGTTCCAGACCGGATGCACCAAGACGATGGCCTCGGCGGCCCGCAGACGATCGACGTAGGGCTTGATGGCCGGGGTGAGATTGCCCGGCACGTCATGATAGGCAAGGCGCTCCGCACGGCTCATGACGGCGGGAAAATCCTCGGCATAGAGATCGAGCGGATCCACGCTGTGGCCGGCCGCCTCGAGGCTTTCCACCACAGCCGCAAAGAGCGCCCGGTTATAGCTGGTTTCAACCGGATGGGCGTGAACGACGTGGATGCGCATCAGGCCGGCCCCACCGGGCTGAGACCATTGAACAGCCAGGCCTTGCCGGCCGAAAAGTCGAAGTCGGGATTCTCCCAGGCCACCATCTTGCCCGGATTGAGCATGCCCTTGGGATCGGCCTGGCGCTTGAAATCGAGCTGCTTCTGGTCGGTGCGCTTCATGCCGCCCTCCTCCAGCGTATAGCGATGCGGATTGAAGACGTCGCAACCATTGGCCTCGTGAATGGCGACGATTTCGTCGAGCCGCGCCTCGGAGGTGTAGCGGACCAGCGGCAGGCCGGAGAGCGTGACGACGCCATCCTGGCGGGTGATCTCCAGATGGACCGGCAGTTCATCGCCGAGGATGGCAATGATCTTTTCGAGATGGGCAATGCTGGGATAGCGCGTCTGCAGATAGGTGATGGTGGGATCGACCTTGAGGGCGCGCAAGGTGGTGTGGTTCCAGGCCAGTTCATAGACCGGTGGCAGGCGCTTGAGCTCCTCGTCCGTCGCCGTATCGGAGCGGTAGCGCAGGTCGCCCTTGTGGTGGCTGATGAACAAGGTCATGGCGGCCACCGCCACCGGCGCCACCATCAGCAGCACGACGGACTGCCCCTCCTGGAGATAGGGCTTGTGGCGGTTGAAATAGGCGTCCGGAATGGGGGCGGCGTAGCTGGAGACTTCCTTGACCAGCAGGCCATCCTGCAGGGCAACGGCCTGGCCAAACTTTGTGGCAGCGATGAAATCGTCAAAGCCCACCACCATGTCGACCCAGGCATGGGCCTGGGTCAGCGGCATTTCGGCCTCGACGATAATGCCATTGGTGCCATAGGCATGGGCGACCTTGAGGATGTCCTCGCCTTCCAGATCAAGCTCGCGCGGCTCGGCCTCGCAGGTGATGACCTTGAGGCCCAGAATGCTGCCCAGATTGCGCAGCCCGCCCCAGCGCACCGAGCCGACGCCGCCCGAACCGCCGGCAATGAAGCCGCCGATCGAGGCCATGCGATAGGTCGAGGGATGAAAGCGCAGTTCGCCGCCGACGGCGGCAATGGTTTGCTCGTCGATCTTTTCCATGACGGCGCCGGCCTGGGCGCGGACCCGATCGGGCTTGATATCGAGCACCTTGTCCATGTTCATCAGGTTGAGCATGGCGCCACCCGACAGCGGCATGGCCTGGCCGTAATTGCCGGTGCCGGCGCCACGCGGGGTGATGGCGACGCCATGGGCATAGGCGGCGGCCAGCACGGTCTTGACCTCGTCATTGCTGCGCGGCGAGACCACGATTTCGGCGGTGACGTGATCGAGCTTGGCCTTGAGCACGGGCGAATACCAGTAGTGGTCGCGGCTGCGCTGCTGGACGATGCGCGGATGGTCTTCAACGGGAATGTCGCCGAGCGCGGCGCGGAAGCTGGATATTGTCACGGCTAGTGTCCCATCAGGTCGTCGAGTTCGCGGTAATCAGGCAGGGTCGTATCGATGGCGATGCCGGCGCGCAGCACGGTGCGGTCGGCCTGCGGCCGGCTCATCAGCTCGCTCCAGCTGCGGGCGCCAAAAACCACCAGATCGGCGGGTGCAGCAGCGGCCAGGATCGCCTTATAGGCAAAGCCGGCAATGGCGGCCGGATCGGCGCCGACCGAGCGCGCCCAGGCAAAGGCATCGGTCTGGGGATGATCGAAATGGAGGATGCGGGCGCCTTCGCGCAGCACCTCGAAGCCATCGAGATCGCCATAGGCATAGAAGGGGTCGCGGGTATTGTCCGAGGCAATGGCGACCGGCGCACCGGCGGCCTTGAGCTCATTGAGCAGGGTCACGCCGCGCCAGCGCGGCGTGCGGGTGCGCCCGACATTGTCGCGATCCTGCAGATACATATTGCACATGGGCAGGGAGACGACGGCCACGCCGGCTTCGGCCACTTTGGCAATGACCCGCTCGGCGACGTCGTCGGCCTGCACGGCAAGCGAGCAGCAGTGCCCGGCGGTGACCTTGCCGGCAAAGCCGGTTTCGAGCACGGCATCGGCCAGGCTTTCGAGCGCATTGGCAGCGGGGTCGGGGGATTCGTCGGTATGCAGGTCGATGTCGAGATCGAATTCCCCGGCGATCTCGAGCAGGCGGCGCATGATGGTGGGGTTTTCGGCATGCACGGCCGTCGAACCGCCCAGCACGCCACCGGCGGCCTTGGTGCGGGTGGCGATGGCGCGCAGGGCAAGGGGATCAAGAATGGTGTCCGGTCCCATCAGGCCGACGCCCTGCAGCTCGACGCGGCCGGCCCAGCGCGCGCGCATGGCTTCGAAGACGTCCCAGGTGATGGCGTGCTGGGGCGGCGCCATATCGAGATGGGTGCGGATGGCGGCAGTGCCATGGGCAAAGGCGCAGCGCAGGGCGAAATCCATGCGGCGCTCGACATCGGCGGCGGCCCAGTTGGCCTGGCGATCTTCGAGCACCGCCATGAGGGCGCCGATCCAGGTGCCGTCCGGATTCTGCTTGCGCGGCCAGATATGGCCCTTGTCGAGATGGGTATGCAGATCGACAAAGGCCGGCAGGACAATGCCGCCATCAAGATCGATGATATTGGGCCCGGCGGCGGTCCGCACGGGCAGGATGGCGCTGATGGCGCCATTGGCAACCACGATATCGACGCGGTCGAGCGCGCCCGAAGTGGCCTCGCCCATGACCGAGACCGGCACGGATGCATTGGCCAGGACGTAGTGAGCGTCGGCGGGAATGGTGATGGCCATGCTCAGTTCTCCCGCCTGATGGCGCTTTCGTGCCAGCGATGCAGCACCAGCCAGGAGATCAGCGAGGTGAGGGCAAAGATGGCGATGCCGATGAGGCTGAGCATGATCAGACAGACGAACATGCGCGGCAGGTTCATGCGGTATTGGCTTTCGATGAGCCGGAAGGCGAGGCCCGAGCCCTGCCCGGCCGAGCCGGCAGCAAATTCGGCGACCACGGCGGCGATCAGCGCCAGCCCGCCACCGATGCGCAGCCCGGCCATAAAATAGGGCATGGAGGCCGGGATCTTGAGAAAGATCAGCGTCTGCCAGCCGGACGCGCCATAGAGCTCGAAGAGGTTGAGCAGGTTATGGTCGACGCTCTTGAGCCCCTGGGCCATGTTGGACAGGATGGGGAAGAAGGCGACGAGGAAGGCGCAGATGAGCAGCGCTGTCTGGGTATCGGGGGCATAGATCAGCAGCAGCGGCGCAATGGCGATGATGGGGGTCACCTGCAGCACCACGGCATAGGGAAACAGCGCCAGTTCGAGCAGGCGCGACTGCACGATGAGGATGGCCAGCCCGACCCCGCCGATCAATGCCAGGGCCAGGGCCATCAGGGTGATCCGCACGGTGACCAGCATGGCCGGCCACAGCGTGCTGGAATCGGTGAACAGCGCCGCCGCCACATCGATCGGGCCGGGCAGGATATAGCGGGGAATATTGTTGATGCTGACCAGCAATTGCCAGCCCAGAATGGTCAGTATCAGGGTGGTGAGCGGCACCACGACCTGAAGGATCTTTTCGCGCTGCGGCATGCGGGGCAGCAGCACGCCGGCGGCGCTGTCGGTCCCGGCCTCGCTGGCGGCGTTTGCGTGCGGGCTCATCAATGCACCTCCGCGGCGCCAATGGCGCGTTGCAGGGCGTCCGAAACGTCCTGACAGGTTTGCCGGTAGCCTTCGGACACCCGATAGGCCTGGTTGCGCTCGGCCGGCTGCGTGACCACCAGATCGGTGAAGACCTGGCCCGGCCGGGCCCGCATGACAACGATGCGGCTCGACAGGTAAGCGGATTCATAGACCGAGTGGGTCACGAAGATGACGGTGACGCCATGCTGCTGCCAGAGGCGCAGCACGTCGTCATTGAGCTTTTGCCTGGTGATTTCATCGAGCGCCGCAAAGGGCTCGTCCATCAGCAGCAGTTTGGGCCTTGTGACCATGGCGCGGGCGATCGAGACGCGCATGCGCATGCCGCCCGAGAGCTCGCGCGGATAGGCGGCGGCAAAATCGGCCAGGCCGACCGAGGCCAGGTTGCTCATGACGATATCGGTGGCGGCGGATCTGGATATGCCGCGCAGCTTGAGCGGCAGATGGACATTGTCGAAGACGGTGGCCCAGGGCATCAGCGTGGGGTCCTGAAAGACAAAACCGACATCGCCTTCGGGCAGTCCCCGGGCATTGATGGTGGACGAGGGCCAGTCAATGGTGCCCGAGGAAGGCGCGCCCAGCCCGGCAATGATGCGCAAAGCGGTGGATTTGCCGCAGCCCGAGGGGCCGAGCAGCGAGATGAACTCACCCGCCCTGACGTCAAGCGACATGTTCTTGAGGGCCAGCGTGCCGTTGGAAAATATCTTGGAGACGTCGCGCATTTCCACCACGAGGCGGCGCGCGGTCGGGGCCGGTGCGGCAAGGGCCGCAGAAGAAGCAGTATCTGTCACTATGCAAACCCGGATTAGGGTCAAAACGGCGCGGGCAGGATTGCCCGCACCGATATCATTCAGGTCAGTCCACTATTGCACGAGGTCCATGCCGACATTCTTGCAGGTAAACTGGGTCGTATAGGCCTTGGAAATGTCGATGCCGGCTTCGTAGACCCCGGCCTCGATCATCTTGGCGTAGAAGTCGCTCCAGCGCGCATCGGTCATGCAGCCGATCCCGCTGGTCTCGGCATCGCCGGAGACGACAATGCCGTATTCCTTGAGCTTTTCGAGGGAATAGGCCAGCTGGCCGTCGGTCATTTCGGGATTGTCGGCCTTGATCAGCGCATTGGCGGCGGTGTTGTCGCCATAGAGGTAATTATACCAGCCAATGGCGGTGGCATCGACGAAACGCTGGACCATGTCGGGATTGCTGTCGACGATTTCCTGGCGCGTTTCGATCGTGGTCGAATAGGGGTCATAGCCGTAATCGGCGAGCAGGAAGACCTGGGGATCCCAGCCGGTCTGCTTGCCGATCTCATAGGGCTCGGAGGTCAGATAGCCCTGCTGCACCGATTTGGGATCGGCGATGAAGGGGGCGGGGTTGAAGGTATAGGGCTCGTACATTTCATCGGCAAAGCCGGTAAAGGCGGACTTCATCCACGGCCAGTAGCCGGCAAAGAAACTGTCCTTGCCCATGATGATCTTGCTGGCGCCGGCGAGGCTGGCCAGATCG
>CAXBHD010000102.1:0-10720 GCA_963975335.1 uncultured Devosia sp.
GGTCAGGCCCGCGTCGCCGTCGGGGCCGCCGACCACGAACTTGCCAGTGGGATTGATGTGCCAGACGGTATCCTTGGAAATCCAGCCCTCGGGCAGGGCTTCACGGATATAGGGTTCGACGATCTTGCGCACATCGGCCGAGCTCAGCGATGCATCCAGATGCTGGGTCGACAGCACGATCTGGGTGACCGCGACGGGCTTGCCGTCCTCATAGCGCACGGTGACCTGGCTCTTGGCATCGGGGCCGAGCACCTTGGCCGGGCCGGTGCCCTCCTTGCGGGCGGCAGTCAGCACTTCAAGGATCTTGTGGGCGTAAAAAATCGGCGCCGGCATCAGTTCGGGGGTTTCCCGCGAGGCATAGCCAAACATGATGCCCTGGTCACCGGCCCCGACATCCTTGTTGCCGCTGGCATCGACGCCCTGGGCAATGTCGGCCGACTGGCCATGCAGCAGCACATCGATGCGCGCCGTCTTCCAGTGAAAACCGGACTGCTCATAGCCGATGGCGCGAATGGCCTTGCGCGCGGCCGACTTGAACTTGGACGGATTGACCACCGGATTGCCGGCAGCGTCGAGGACGGCCTTGCCTTCCTTGTCCTTCTTGAGCAGCGAATCGGGCACACGCACTTCGCCGGCAATCACCACACGATTGGTCGTGGCCAGCGTTTCGCAGGCGATACGCACCTGGGCTGGGTCCATGCCGGCCTTCTTGGCTTCGCGGAATACCAGGTCGACGATTTCGTCGCTGATCCGGTCGCAGACCTTGTCCGGATGACCTTCAGAAACCGATTCCGAAGTGAATACAAAAGACGACCTGACCACGCAACATCCCCTGGGTTTGCTGAAAACGGCTCAAAACGAGGCATTCTGTAAGGTTTGTGACACCCAAAGCCTAACCGGTCAAGAAGGATATAAAGAAAGCTTGATATGATTATGTGCGGCTGGCCGCGCCCCGGATCCGCTTGTCTGGGCCGCGCCGGCAGCCCGGCCTGGCGCCGCTCCGGCAATGACCAGGTGAGCAACAGGCCGAAAACCAAAGACCCCGGCCCGACTTGCGTCGGACCGGGGTCAAAACTTGGTGCCCAGAAGAAGACTCGAACTTCCACACCTTGCGGTACACGGACCTGAACCGTGCGCGTCTACCAATTCCGCCATCTGGGCAGGCAGGGGGTAACTAGGGGCAGGCGGGACTGATGTCAATCACCTATTCGCGCCGGCGCGCAATTGGCGCCATGGGCCCGCCTGGATTGCCCCATGGCTGACTGCGCCTGCGGCGTCGCGGCTTGTCCAGCCGCCATAAGCGGCGCGCGCGGCTCTCGACAGCAATATGGCGGCTGCGCTAGAAGCGGAAGCCTTTGCCCTTCTGCCGGAGCCATCCATGGAAAGCCTTGATCCGAAACTTGTCACCGTGTTTGGCGGATCGGGCTTTGTCGGCACCCAGATTGTCCGGCTGCTGGCCGCCAAGGGCCACCGGGTACGGGTGGCCGTGCGCCGCCCGGATCTGGCCGGCCATGTCCGCCCGCTCGGTACTGTCGGGCAGGTGGTGCCCATTCAGGCCAATATCCGGAACCAGGCCTCGATCGAGCGCGCTGTTGCCGGGGCCGATATCGTCATCAATCTGGTCGGCATTGGCGCCGGCAAGGGCGCCCAGACCTTTACCGCGGTCCATGTCGATGGCGCCCGGGCGATTGCCCAGGCCGCCAAGGCAGCCGGCGCTGGGGCCCTGGTCCATATGTCGGCCCTCGGCGTCGACAAGGCGGCCGAGATCAGCCAATACGCCGCCTCCAAGCTCGAAGGGGAGGCTGCGGTCTTTGCCGCCTTTCCCGAGGCAGTGGTGATGCGGCCCTCGATTCTGTTCGGCCAGGGCGACGGGTTTTTCAACCTGATGGCCGGCCTGGCGCGCCTGTTCCCCGTGCTGCCGCTGATTGGCGGCGACACCAGGTTCCAGCCTGCCTATGTCGGCGACGTTGCCGAGGCCTTTGTGCTGGCCGCCGAAGGCAAGCTCAAGACCGGCAAGGTCTATGAACTGGGCGGCCCCCAGGTCGAGACCTATCGCCAGCTGATGGAACGGGTGCAGCGCGAGGCGCTGCGCAACCGGCCGCTGCTGCCGCTGCCTTTCGGCGTTGCCAAGCTGCTGGCCGGCGTCATGTCCATCCTGCCTTTTCCCCCGCTCCTCACCGCCGATCAGGTCGAACTGCTCAGCGTCGACAATGTCGTTTCCGACGCCGCCATCAAGGAAAAGCGGACCTTTGCCGGCATGGGCATCACCCCGACCTCGATGGATACCATTCTGCCAAGCTATCTCTGGCGCTTCCGCAAGCATGGCCAGTTCGACAGGGCGGTGACCCCGGCGGACGACGCCAAAGCCGCCTGATTCTAGCCTTCCGGCGTCTCAAGCCCGCAGCCCTGCTGCGGGCTTTTTGCTGTTCGCTGCCGCCATGGTGAGGCGTCGGATTATTCTGCGATATATCTTGAAACTGTGTGACGGCGCACCGATCTGTGGCTTAACGAAGTTAAGTTATATCGGAGAGCAATCATGACCTATTGGAAGGACGGCGAACCCAATTGGCGCCGCATGGAAGCCATGGCCCGCCGCGGCTGGGGCCGGCTCGCCGCCGGCGTCGACAGCGCGGAGAACTGGGGCAATATGGGGGGCAATTTCCGCATTGGCCGCATGCTCGCCTCGGGCGATCTGCGCATGGTGGCGCTCTATCTGATCGAGCAGCAGCCCCGTCACGGCTATGACCTGATCAAGGCCATCGAGGAAAAATCGGGCGGTTTCTATTCGCCCAGCCCCGGCGTGGTCTATCCGGCCCTGACCTTTCTTGAGGAGGCCGGCTACGCCACCAGCCATAGCGATGGCAACAAGAAGCTCTATACCATTACCGATGAGGGGCGCGCCCATCTCAGCGACAATCGCGAGGCCATCGAATCGACCCTGGCCTTCCTGGCCAAGGCCGGCGAACGCATGCAGCGCTTCCGCGACTTTGCCAAGGCCGACTGGTCGGCCCAGCAGGATCGGGATGGCCGTGGCCCCGCTGCGGCCCCCGAGGCCGACCGCGACCTCAAGGATGTCGTGCCCGAGCTCAATGCGGCCCGGCGCGACGTCAAGGCCGCCATCAAGAAGGCGCGCCGGGGCAGCGAGGACCAGCAGCGTCATGCCGCCGAAATCCTCAAGCGCGCTGCCGCCGAGATCGAGGCGCTGAGCGAGGACGATATCGACATCTGAACCCAATTGATGTCCCAAGCCCTCCCCCCAATGGGGGGAGGATATTGGCGGCTGAAGGGCCTGCCGGCGATCGGCGTCAGAGCGCACGGCGGAAACCGGATCGGACGTGATCGCCCTTCGCAGCGCTGCGCTGACATGTTAGTGCTTATGCATGCAGCACAATGCCTCCCAGCCAGCGCCGTCCGCCCCATCGCCGGTGCATCAGGTCACGCCCGAACGCCATGCCGCCGGTCAACGTCTCGTCGCGCGCCTCAAGGGCCAGCTGCGCGGGCAGATGTTTACCGATCCGCTGATGACCTATGCCTGGAGCGGCGATGCCAGCGCCTATCGGCTGATCCCGGCCGCGGTGGTCTTCATCAATTCCGAGGACGAGGTACGCGCCGTCATGGCCGCGGCGCGGGCCGAACACCTGCCCATCACCTTTCGGGCGGCGGGGACCTCCCTATCGGGCCAGGCAGTGACCGATGGCGTATTGGCCGTGCTCGGCGATGGCTGGCGCAAGCTCGCCATCCATCCCGGCGCCGAACAGATCACCCTGGGGCCGGCCATTATCGTCGCCCAGGCCAATGCCGCGCTCAAGCCCTATAACAAGAAGATCGGGCCCGATCCGGCCAGCCAGGCCACCTGCAAGATCGGCGGCGTGGTCAACAATAATTCGTCCGGCATGTGCTGCGGCGTCAGCCAGAATACCTATCACACCATGGCGCGGCTGCGCCTGGTGCTGACCGATGGCACCCTGCTCGATTCGGGCGATGCGCAAAGCTGCGCCGCCTTCCGCAAGAGCCACGCCGCCATGCTGGAGGGCCTGCACCAGCTGCATCACCAGGTAATGGCCGACCCGGACCTGGTGGCGCTGATCACCCGCAAATATGCCATCAAGAATACCGTGGGCTATTCGCTCAATGCCCTGGTCGATTATCACGACCCGCTCGACATCCTGATCCATCTGATGGTCGGTTCCGAGGGCACGCTCGGCTTCGTTGCCGAAGTGACCTACAACACCGTCCCCGAGCATCCGTTCAAATCCACCGCTTTGGTGCCCTTTGCCGATCCGCAATCGGCCGGCCGGGCCATTATCGAGATGGCCAATGGCGGCGTGCAGCTGACCACGGGCGTGACGGCTGCCGAATATATCGAGCGCCGGGCGCTCGCCACCGTCGAGCATCTGGCGCCCATGGCGCCGCTTTTGCCCTGGCTGACGGAAAATTCGCCAGCCGTGCTGATCGATGTGACGGCGCCCGATGCGGCCACGCTCGCGGCCGAAGTGGCCAAGGCGGTGGAGCTGCTGACCCGCCATGGCGCTACCCATGTCGATTTTTCCACCGATGCCAGCCGCAGTCATGCCCTCTGGGACATCCGCAAGGGCTTTTTCGCCTCGGGCGGCGCGGCGCGCCCCAAGGGCACGTCCATGCTGACCGAAGATGTGGCCGCGCCGATCGAACGCCTCGCCGAATTCGTCATCGACATGCGCGCTTTGCTCGATGCGCATGGTTATGAGGATGCCATCATCTTCGGCCACGCTTTGGCCGGCAATCTGCACTTCCAGATGAGCGACGACTTTTCGCAAGCCGGGGCGGCCGACAAGTTCGACAGCTTTTCTAAGGCGCTGAGCGACCTGGTCTCGGTCCAGTATCAGGGCTCGCTCAAGGCCGAGCACGGTACCGGCCGCGCCATCGCCCCCTTTGTCGAGGCCGAATGGGGCGCCAAGGCCTATGGGCTGATGCACCAGATCAAGCAGCTGTTTGATCCCGAGGGCCTGCTCAATCCCGGCGTGCTGCTCAATCCCGACGACAAGATCCATATCAAGCATCTCAAGGTCATGCCGCCGGCCGATGAACTGGTCGATCTCTGCATCGAATGCGGCTTCTGCGAGCCGGCCTGCCCCAGCCACCAGATGACCCTGTCGCCGCGCCAGCGCATTGCCGTCACCCGCGAACGCGAGCGGCTGCGCGCCAGCGGCGAGGACCCGGCGCGCCTCGCGCGCCTCGACGATGACTTCCAATATCCCGGCCTCGATACCTGCGCCGCCTGCAATCTCTGTTCGGTGCGCTGTCCGGTGGGCATCGAAACCGGCACCATGATCATGGGCCAGCACGCCCAGCGGCGCGGTGGCACGGCGCGGGCCGTGGCCGGCCTGGTCGCCGACCATCGCGGCAGCGTTGAAAGCCTGATGCGTGCCGGCCTGGGTCTGGCCGATGCCGCGCGGCGCATTGTTCCGGCCCCTGCAGTCGCGGCAGTGACCGAAACGGCGCGCCGTGTCAGCGGCAAGCGCCTGCCGCGCCTGTCGTCGGAACTGCATCGTGGTCCCGGCGCGCCAAAACCGCGCGACACGCGGCAGGATCCGCGCCGCAGCGGCTTTCCGGTGCCCATCGCCCAGAGCGGGCGCCCGTCGATCGTTTACTTTCCCAGCTGCGCCACCCGCATGTTCGGCGCGCCGCCGACGGAGCAGGGCCTGCTATCGGTACCCGATGCCATGCTGGCTTTGCTCGAGCGCGCCGGCTTTGACGTCATCATGCCCGATCACCTCACCGGCCAATGCTGTGGCCAGCCCTTTCAGTCCAAGGGTTTCCCCGAAGAGGCGGCGCGGGTCGGTGGCGCGCTGACACGCGAACTGTCGGCCCTGTCGGAGGCCGGACGGCTGAGCGTTGTCACCGATGCCTCAACCTGCGCCAAGCATCTGCGCGATTTTCCCGGTGATGCCCCGGTGCTCGATTCGGCCCAGTTCCTGCTGGCCCAGCTGCTGCCGCGGCTCACGATCACGCAAAAGCTGCCCGTCGTGGCGGTGCACCATAACTGCTCGGCCCAGCGCCTGGCCGAACAGCCGCTGACCGAGACCATAGCGCGGGCCTGTGCCGAGACCATTGCGGTGCTGAGCTCGGTCACCTGCTGCGGCTATGCCGGCGACAAGGGCCTGTTCGTGCCCGAACTCAACGCGCATGCCACCCGCTTTGTGAAGCAGGACATCCCCGCTGGCTGCACTCTGGGGGTCTCGACCGTCAGCACCTGCGCCTCGGGGCTGAGCGAACATGCCGGCGTGCCTTTTGTGGGTCTGGCCAGCCTGCTCGAATGGGCCACACGCCCACTGCACTAGACCTGACCCGGGCTTGCCGTTACTGAACCTCTTCAGCAAGCCCCGGATCACCATGACCACCATCGCCACCATTACCAGCCTCGGCCACAAGGGCGAAGGCATTGCCGAGATCGACGGCGCCAAGGTCTTCGTCCCCTTCGCCCTACCCGGCGAACGCGTCGAGCTCGACATTGACGGCGATCGGGCCACGCTGCTGGGTGTGATTGCGCCGGCCGACAACCGTGTCGAACCCTTCTGTCCGCATTTTGGCGCCTGTGGCGGCTGCCAGCTGCAGCACCTGGATCGCCCCAGTTATGAAGCCTTCAAGATCGGCCTCATCGAAACCCCGCTGCGCTTTGCCGGCATCGACCTGCCGGTATCGCGCTTTATCGACGCCGCCGGGGCAGGGCGCCGCCGCGCCACGCTACATGCCCGCCGCGAGGGCGTGGGCTATATGCGGCTGCGCAGCCACGAAGTGCATGACATCAATGCCTGCCCCATTCTGGTGCCCGGCCTCGCCAAGGCGCCCGATATCGCCCGGGCGGTATTTCAGGCAGTGGGCGAAGCCGATGTGAGCCTGGTCGCCACCCTGTCCGGCCTCGACGTCGCCATTCGGACCGAAAAGAAACAGGCCCGCAATGACCGGGTGGCGCCGCTGGTGGCGCGTTTCAAGATGGCGCGCCTCGCCATGAATGGCGAAATGGTGCTGCAGGCCCAGCCGCCTATCGTCGAAATGGGCCGGGCTCGGGTCGAGCTGCCCATTGGCAGCTTCCTCCAGGCCACCGCCGCCGCCGAAAATCTCCTGGCCGAGTATGTGCTGGGCGCCGTCGACCGCAAGGTCAAGACGGTGGCCGACCTGTTCTGTGGCCTTGGCCCCTTTGCCCTGCGCCTCGCCGAAAACCATCCGGTCAAGGCCTTCGACAATGACCGGGCCGGCATTGCCGCGCTGGACCAGGCGCGGCGCTTCACCAAGGGCCTGCGCGAGGTCACCGCCAAGACGCAGGACCTGTTCCGCGATCCGCTGACGCAATATGAGCTCAATTACGATTTCGTCGTGCTCGACCCGCCCCGTTCGGGCGCCGAGGCCCAGACGCGCGAGTTGGCCAAGTCCAAGGTCAAGACCATTGTCATGGCCGCCTGCGACCCGCGCACCTTTGCCCGCGATGCCGCAATCCTGGTGGCAGGCGGCTATACGATGAGCGATCTGGTGGCCGTGGATCAGTTCACCCAATCCACGCATATCGAGATGGCGGCCACCTTTCGCCGCTAAATGGTCATGATTGGCTGGGCAACCAATGCGCGTTTGCCCGCGTTGGGCAGACATCCACAAACATGAGCGACTGCCTTGGGCGGGTGCTGTCGCGACGGAGACTATCATGCATATCTTGAAATCCACCCTTGCCGTAACTGCCCTGTGCGCTGGTTTTGCCGTTTCGGGCGTGTCAGCCCAGGAGGCTCTCCCGACCGGTACCTTTGTTGACCAGTGGGGCACCTCGTTTGAATTCCAGGCCTGCGGCGATGGCACCACGCTCTGCGCCACGCTGACCAATCTGGAAGGCGATTCGGCGACGGAGGAAAACCTGGCCTTTGTCGGTCAGCAGGTCATCGAAGCCGAACAGACCGCCGAAAATGAATGGAAGGGCGCCTTGGTTGCCGGTGGCATGAGCGCCGAAGCCACCATCACCCAGGTGTCTGCCGATACCGTTGAAATCCAGGGTTGCCGCGCTGCGGTCCTCTGCCAGACCCTGTCCTATACCCGCGCGTCCTAAGCGCTGCGCCTAGACAAACCCCCGGGCTGGTCCCGGGGGTTTTTCCTTGTCAGCAGACCGTGGCGACGCGCTCCTTGATGACCGCGAGAACCTCGTCTCCGGGGCGCTTCCACCAATTGTCCTGGCTGAAGATTTCCACTTCCTGCGGCCCGTAAAAACCGGCTTCTTCAATCATCTGGCGGATGGAAGGCAGATCGATGACGCCATCCCCCATCATGCCGCGGTCGAGCAGCATGTCCCTGGTCGGCACCAGCCAGTCGCAGATGTGATGGGCAAAGATGCGGTTCATCCGCCCGGCCCGGGCAATGGCACTGGCCAGCTGTGGATCCCACCAGACATGGTAGACGTCGATCGCCACGCCCACGGTTTCCCCCAGCGTTTCGCAGATATCGAGCGCCTGATCGATCGTGTTCACGCAGGCCCGGTCGGCGGCATACATCGGGTGCAGCGGCTCGATGGCGATCTTGACCCCCGAGGCCCTGGCATGCGGCAGCATGGCGGCAATGCCATCGGTCACCATCTGCCGCGCGCCGGGCAGGTCCTTGGAGCTGCCGGGCAATCCCCCCACCACCAGCACGAGGCAGTCGGCATTGAGCGCGGCCGCTTCGTCTATGGCATGGAGGTTATCATCGATCTGCGCCTGGCGACCGGCCGCGGTTTCGGCCGGAAACATGCCGCCGCGACAGACCCCGGTCACCTGGATCTTGTTGTCGCGCACGATGCGAGCGGCTTCACCGAGGCCAATGGCGGCGATCTGGTCGCGCCAGGGGGAAATGGCGGTGATACCGGCGCGCAGGCACCCTTCCACCGCCTCGGCAAAGCCCCAGACCTGGCGCGTCGTGGCCAGGTTGAGCGAAATGGCGCGCTGGGTCATGCCGTCACCCCGTGCATGGCGAGGACCGCCTTCATGCGGCTCGCGGCCAGATCGGGATCGGCCAGCACGCGCGCCTTGTCGGCGAGGCGGAACAGTTCGGCAAGGTGCTGCAGCGAGCGGGTCGATTGCTGTCCACCCACCATGGTGAAGTGATCCTGCAGGCCGTTGAGATAGGCCAGGAACACCACGCCGGTCTTGTAGAAGCGGGTCGGGGTGGCAAAGATATGCCGGCTCAGCGGCACGGTCGGCTCCAGCAGGTCGAAGAATTCGTCATTATGGCCTTTGCCCAGAGCGGCCAGCGCGGCCGAGGCGGCCGGCGCAATGGCGTCGAAAATGCCGAGCAAAGCGTGGGAATAGCCCTGGTCGTCGCCGGCGATCAGCTCGGCATAGTTGAAGTCGTCGCCAGTATACATCTTGACCGCAGCGGGCAGGCGCCGGCGCATGGCGATCTCCTTTTCCGCCGAAAGCAGCGAGATCTTGATGCCGTCGACCTTTGCGGCATTGGCGGCGATGACGTCGAGGCAGACCGCCATGGCCGCATCGGCATCGACATAGCCCCAATAGCCCGCCAGAGCCGGATCGAACATGTCGCCCAGCCAATGCATGATCACCGGCTGCTTTACCTGGCTGAGGATGCGGTCATAGACCCTGGCATAATCGTCAGGCGTCTTGGCCGCGGCGGCGAGGGCGCGGCTGGCCATCAGGATGACCCGGCCGCCCTGGCCCTCGACAAAGCCGACCTGCTCTTCATAGGCGGCGATGATCTGGTCGATGGTGACATCGGGGCCGGGCACCAGGTGGTCAGTACCGGCGCCATAGGCGATGAGACTGTCCTCGCGGCTGCGCGCCTCGGCCTGGGCGCGGCGGATCAACTCCTGCGCCTCGGGCCAGCCCAGGCCCATGCCGCGCTGGGCGGTATCCATGGCTTCGGCGACGCCCAGGCCCAGATCCCAGAGGCGGTGGCGGAATTTGAGCGTTGTCTCCCAGTCGATCGCGGGCGTGAGCCAGGGATCATTATTGGCCAGCGGGTCAGCCACCACATGGGCGGCGGCATAGGCGATGCGGGAAAAGTCCGTCGCGTTGTGCCGGATGAAGGGGATGGGCTCGCCGCTCAGGGTGTAGGCCGTGATGGAGCGGTCGGGATTGGGCAGGTTGATGCTTGGCATGGTCGAGATCCTCAAATGTCTCAACGAATTCGATGCCATCCCGGGCTGAGCCGGAATGACACCGTGGGTGAGTGAGGTGTTGCCCCACCCTGCGATTGGCTAGAATTCCAGCCTGGGCACATCCAGCCAGCGCCGTTCGGCCCAGCTCTTGAGCCCCAGTTCGGCCAGCTGCACGCCCTTGGCGCCCGCTTCGAGTCCATATTCCCAGGGCGCATCTTCGGCGACATGCCGCAGGAACATTTCCCACTGCGCCTTGAAGCCATTCTGCGCCGGCCAGTTGTCCGGCACTTCTTCCCAATCGTTGAAGAAGTTCATCGTCTGCGGCTGATCGGGATTCCAGACCGGCTTGGGCGTGACATGGAAGGTCACGAGGTCGTCGCGGCGCACGCGGGTGGTCCAGCTCGAATTGATCTGGGCGATCACCCCGCCCTCCAGCTCGAACGTGGCATAGGCCGCGTCATCGGTATCGGCCTTGTAGCGGTTGCCCTTCTCGTCGACCCGCTCGGGAATATGGGTGGCGCCCAGGCACGAGACGGCCTTGACCTCGCCAAAGAGGTTATCGAGCACATAGCGCCAGTGGCACAGCATATCGAGAATGATGCCGCCGCCATC
>CAXBHD010000103.1:0-10554 GCA_963975335.1 uncultured Devosia sp.
TCGATGACCGACGAGGTCGCCGACCTGGTGTTGCGCAACAATTACCTGCAGAGCCTGGCCATTTCGCTGGCCGAGCGGGCGGGCCTGGGCGAACTGCCCGACCATCGCGAGCTGATCGAGAGCCTGCAGGCGCGCGGCCTGCTCGACCGGGCAGTGGAATTCCTGCCCAGCGAGACCGTGCTCGACGCCCGGGCCGCGACCGGCAAGGGGCTGGTGCGACCGGAGCTGGCGGTGATCCTGGCCTATGCCAAGCTGGTGCTCTATGCCGACCTGCTCGATGGGCACGATATGGACGATGCCTATCTGGCGGGCGAGCTCTATCGCTACTTCCCCGACAGCCTGCACCAGACCTATCCGCAGGCGGTGGCGCAGCACCGGCTGAAGCGGGAGGTGATCGCCACCGTGCTGGCCAATGCGATCATCAATCGCGGCGGACCGGCCTTTGTCAGCGAGCTGACGGCGGCCACCAGCGCCAGCCCGGGCGAAGTGGCGCTGGCCTATGCGGCGACGCGCGACGCCTATGGGCTGACGGCGCTGAATGCCGCCATCGACAGCCTGGACACCATGGTGGATGGCGATGTGCAACTGGGGCTGTATGCCGAGGTGATGGCGCTGCTGCGTCAGGAAAGCCTGTGGTTCCTGCGCAATGCCGAGGTGACGCAGGGGCTGGACGGGCTGGTGGCGCGGCATGGCGCGGGCGTTGCGGCGCTGCGCCAGATGATTGCCAGCACCCTGCCCGCCTCGCTGGCCGAAGGCGTGGCGGCAATGGCGCAGAGCCTGGTCGACAAGGGCGTGCCCGAGGCCCTGGCGGAGCGGATCGCCGAGCTGCCGGTGCTGGGCTATGCCAGCGACATCGTGCTGGTCAGCGAACGCGCCGGGGTCCCGGTGGCCGATGGCGCAGAGGCATTTTTCGGCGTGTTCGAGACGTTCAGACTGTGGCCGGTAATCGCGCAAAGCCGGGCTCTGCTGCTGCATGACCGGTTCGACCGCATGGCGCTGGACCGGGCCCTGGCCAATCTGATGCGGGCGCAGCGCGACCTGACCGCCGATGTGCTGCGGGCCGAGGGCGAAATGGTCACCGGCAAGCTGGTGGACTGGAAGCAGCGGAACGCGGCCGGCATTGCGCGGACATCGGCGGCCGTGGCCGAGCTGACGCAGGGCGCGCTGACCGTGTCGCGGCTGACGGTCGCCGCCGGGCTGATGGCCGACCTGGCGCAGGAATAGGGCGCCCGCCCTGCCCCTGATGGGGCGGGGGGGCCCTGGCCGGACGTTCACCGCTTGCGAACAAAAGCAGAATAGACTCCTCTGGGCCGGTAACCCAAAGGTGTCGATTCGTGCTTGCCAGCCCCGCCTATCTTGACGCGCTCAATCCGCAGCAGCGCCGCGCCGTCGAGCACGGCACGGGCCAAGCGGCGCCCGGCCCCCTGCTGGTGATTGCCGGGGCCGGCTCGGGCAAGACCAATACGCTGGCGCATCGGGTGGCGCATCTGATCGTCGGCGGCGCCGATCCCAGGCGCATCCTGCTGATGACGTTTTCGCGCCGCGCGGCCAGCGAAATGGGTCGGCGGGTGGAGCGGATCGCCGCGCAGGTGCTGGGCACCAGCGCCGGGGCAGTGACCGATGCGCTGAGCTGGGCCGGGACCTTCCACGGCATCGGGGCAAGGCTGCTGCGCGAACATGCCACGCAGATCGGGCTCGACCCGGCCTTCACCATTCATGACCGCGAGGATTCCGCCGACCTGATGAACCTGGTGCGGCACGAGCTCAAATTGTCCGAGGCCAAGAGCCGGTTCCCCACCAAGGGCACGTGCCTTGCCATCTATTCGCGGGTGGTCAATGCACAGGACGAGCTCGACAGCGTGCTCAAGACGACATTTCCGTGGTGCGCCATGTGGGGCAAAGAACTGCGCGAATTGTTCAGCTTCTATGTGGCGGCCAAGCAGAGCCAGAACGTGCTCGATTACGACGACCTGCTGCTCTACTGGGCCGGGATGATGGCCGAACCGGCCATGGCGGCAGAGGTCGCGGCGCGGTTCGACCACGTGCTGGTGGATGAATATCAGGACACCAACAGGCTGCAATCCTCGGTGCTGCTGGCGCTGCGGCCGCTGGGGCATGGGCTGACGGTGGTGGGCGACGATGCGCAGTCGATTTACTCGTTCCGGGCGGCGACGGTGCGCAATATTCTCGACTTTCCGGAGGCCTTTTCGCCGCCGGCCGATATCGTGACGCTCGACCGCAATTACCGCTCGACACAGCCGATCCTAAGCGCAGCCAATGCGGTGATCGAGCTGGCCCAAGAGCGCTTTACCAAGAATCTGTGGACCGAGCGACAGTCGGACGCCAAGCCGCTGCTGGTGACGGTGCGCGACGAGGCCGACCAGGCCCGCTATGTGGTGCATAAGGTGCTCGAGGCACGCGAGGCCGGCATGGCCCTCAAGAGCCAGGCGGTGCTGTTCCGCACCTCGAGCCATGCCGGGCCGCTCGAAATCGAGCTGACGCGGCGCAATATCCCCTTCGTCAAATTCGGCGGGCTCAAATTTCTCGACGCCGCCCATATCAAGGACCTGCTGGCGATATTGCGCTGGGCGGAAAATCCGCGCGACCGGGTGGCGGGCTTCCGGGTGCTGCAATTGCTGCCTGGCGTCGGGCCGGGCACGGCCGGGCGGGTGCTGGACGCCATGGCCAGCGGGCCGGACCCGATCTG
Source organism: uncultured Devosia sp. (assembly GCA_963975335.1). Lineage (GTDB taxonomy): Bacteria > Pseudomonadota > Alphaproteobacteria > Rhizobiales > Devosiaceae > Devosia. The sequence continues at coordinate 2,708 of CAXBHD010000103.1, forward strand.
GGCGCTGGGGGAAATCCCGGTGCCGGTACGGGCGGGCGAAAGCTGGGGCGGGCTGGTGGAGCTGATGGGCCGGCTGGCGCGGCGTGATGCCGGCTGGCCGGCGGAACTGGGCTATGCGCGACTGTGGTATGAGCCGCTGCTGGAGCAGGCCTATGACGACGCCATGGTGCGGGTGCAGGACATTATCCAGCTCGAGCAGATTGCCGGGGGCTATCCGAGCCGCGAGCGCTTTCTTACCGAGCTGACGCTCGATCCGCCCGACGCCACCAGTGACCAGGCGGGCGTGCCGCTGCTGGACGAGGATTACCTCATCCTCTCGACCATCCATTCGGCCAAGGGGCAGGAATGGAAGGCGGTGCATGTGCTCAATGTGGTGGATGGCTGCATGCCCTCGGACCTGGGCACCGGCTCGACGCATGAGCTGGAGGAAGAGCGGCGGCTGCTCTATGTGGCGATGACGCGGGCGCGCGACGAGCTCAACCTGATCGTGCCGCAGCGGTTTTTCGTGACGCAGCAGGCCAAGCATGGCGACCGGCACCTTTACGCGCAGCGCAGCCGGTTCATTCCGCGCGCCATGGTGGGGCTGTTCGAGGACATATTGTGGCCGCCGGTGACCCCGGCCCATATCGAGGGCCTATCCCCGGCCCCGGTGCGCATGGATATTTCGGCGCAGATGCGCGGCATGTGGAAGTGAGCTCATGCCAAAGTCGGATTGTGCCGACGGGCTGCATGGGGAGAGTGGGGGCAGAGCTTTCCCAACCCAGGCCCGACCATGACCACCCTTGCCGACTGGCTTGCTGCCCAGAATGTTGACGCCGACCTCGCCTCGGTGATGACCACCATGGCGACCGCGAGCGTGGAGATTGCCGGGGTGCTGCGCCAAGCCGCAATCACCGGGCAGACTGGCCTGGCCGGGCATACCAATGTGCAGGGCGAGGACCAGAAGGCGCTCGACGTGATCTCAAACGACATTGTTTTGAATCACATAGGGCGCAATCCGGCGGTTTCGATTCTGGTATCCGAGGAACTGGATGAAGCGGTTCATCTGCAGAATCAGGGGCGCTATCTGGTGGCGACCGATCCGCTGGATGGCTCCTCCAACCTCGACGTCAATGTGACAGTGGGGACGATCTTTTCCATTCTCGACGCCAGCAAGGGGCTGCTGCAGCCCGGCTCGGCGCAGCTGGGCGCCGGCTATGCCGCCTATGGGCCGGCGACGAGTTTTGTCATCACCTTCGGGCCCAGCGCGGCAGCATTCACGCTGGACGAGGCTGGCGTCTTTGTCCTGACCACAGAAAAGCTCGCCGTGCCGGCGGCGTCGGCGGAATATGCCATCAATACGGCGCGCGAGCGGCTGTGGGATGCCGCCACCAGGGGCTATGTCGCCGAGAACGTGGCCGGGGAAACCGGGCCGGCGGGCAAGCGCTACAATATGCGCTGGATCGGCTCGATGGTGGCCGATGTGCACCGGATCTTGCTGCGCGGCGGGATCTTCATGTATCCGCTCGACAGCGAGAACGCGGCCAAGGGCGGCAGGCTGCGGCTGCTCTATGAGGGCAATCCGATGGCGCTGCTGGTCAAAGCGGCCGGCGGGGAATCGACCACCGGCCAGCAGAGCGTGCTCGACGTGGTGCCGAGCGAAATCCACCAGCGGGTGCCGGTCGTGCTGGGCTCGGCCGACGAAGTGGCGCGGGTCGTGGCCTGGTATGCCAAGGGCTGAGGCCATCAAGACTGGGCGACTTGGGAAGCGGTTTCGATGACCGCTTCAGCTTAGCCATTCGGGCATGGCCCTCATGGCCTTTGCCCCTAAAATCGCTCCATTAGAGCGATTTTGCCTGCGGCCGGGGCGAAGAATTGCAACGTTCTCATCGGGGCGCTATAGCTCGCTCCGATTGAGGTGCCGGCAGCAGCAGCCGGCCGGGAGCCATGATGACCGACGCCAGCCAAACCCTGCCGAAAACCAATTCCAGCCCCTGGTCAAGCCGGCCGTTTCACCGGCAATATCTGATGCGGCAGGCCAATAACCTGTTCGATTTCTTCGAAGGCCCCTCGCTCAATCCCAAGGGCGGATTTTTCGAACTGGACGATGACGGGCTGCCGGTCAATGACGAGAATGCGGTGCGCCAGATCCATGTCACCACGCGCATGGTGCATTGCGCCGCCATTGGCAGCCTGATCGGCCGGCCCGGCTCGGGCGAGCTGCTCGACCATGGCATGAACTATATCTGGAACCAGCATCGCGATGCCGTGCATGGCGGCTATGTCTGGGGGCTGGACGACAATGGCGTCACCGATGGCTCCAAGCAGGCCTATGGCCATGCCTTCGTGCTGCTGGCGGCCTCGAGCGCCAAGCTGGTTGGCCATCCGCTGGCCGACCAGATGCTGGCCGATGTGACGGCGGTGATCAATACCAAGTTCTGGGACGAGAGCGTTGGCGCCGTGCGCGACGAATTCACCCAGGACTGGTCGAGCCTGCTGCCCTATCGCGGGCAGAACGCCAATATGCACATGACCGAGGCGCTGATGGCCGCCTATGAGGCGACCGGCGAGCGGGACTATCTGGCCAAGGCGGAACGGATTGCCGAGCTGATCGTGGCCAAGCATGCCGTGCCGCTGGGGCACCGGGTGGCCGAGCATTTCGACGCCAACTGGGCGCTCGACAAGCATTATGAGGGCAATGAAATGTTCCGCCCCTCGGGCACGACGCCCGGGCACTGGCTGGAATGGGCGAGGTTGCTGATGCAGCTGTGGATCCTGGGCGACAAGCGCATCAGCTGGATGACGGATGCGGCGCGCAACCTGTTCCGCCAGTCGATCGAACTGGGCTGGGATCACCAGCATGGCGGCTTCTTCTATACACTGGACTGGGACAACCAGCCGGTGATGCGCGAAAAGCTGTGGTGGCCGGTCGGCGAGGCGATCGGGGCGGCGGCGTTTCTGAGCGCCTATGACCGGGACGACTATTTCCAGATCTGGTACCGCAAGCTGTGGGATTTTGCCGAGAACCATGTGATCGACCATGCGCGGGGCGGCTGGCTGAGCGAGTTGACCGAAGACCTGGTGCCGACGTCGCGGCTGTTTGTCGGCAAGCCCGATATCTATCACGCATTGCAGGCCTGCCTGATCCCGCTCTATCCGGCGATCGGGAGCCTGACCGCGGCGATCATCACGGCCGACCACACGCAAAAGCAGCACCATTAGGGATCAGCATCCGGTTGCCACGATCGGGCGCGGCGCGTACATCAGCGGCATAGTCCAGAGGCCCCTGCCATGTCGCGTCCCGACCGTCTGCCTGCCCAATTGCCGCGTCATCTGGTGGAGCGCGCCGTTGCCGCGGCGCTCGCGGAAGATCTGGGCCTGGCCGGCGACCTGACCAGCCAGGCGGTGCTCAGCCCAGAGGCCCAGGCCACGGCCAGTGTCTCGGCGCGCGAAGCCGGGGTGATTGCGGGGCTCGATCTCGCTGCGGCAGCGTTTCGACTGGTGGGCGACGGGGTGGTGTTCACCCCGCTGGTGGCCGATGGCGACCGGATCGGGGTGGGTGGCGTCGTGGCCACCGTGACGGGCCCGGCCCGGTTGGTCATGTCGGCCGAGCGGGTGGCGCTCAACTTTCTCAACCATCTGAGCGGCATCGCCACGCTGACGCGGATCTATGCCGATGCCGTGGCCGGCACGGGGGCGCAGATCTGCGACACGCGCAAGACGACGCCGGGCCTGCGGGCCTTCGAGAAATATGCCGTGCGCTGCGGCGGCGGTGCCAATCACCGCTTTGCGCTCGACGATGCCATCCTGATCAAGGACAACCATATTGCCGTGGCCGGCAGCGTTACAGCGGCCTATGCTGCGGCGGCGGCCTTTGCCGGGCATCTGGTGGCGATCGAGATCGAGGTACAGGACCTGGCCGAGCTGGAAGAGGCACTGGCCGCCGGCGCGCGAGTCATCCTGCTCGACAATATGGACAATGACATGCTGCGCCAGGCGGTGGCGATCAATGCCGGGCGGGCCCGGCTGGAAGCCTCGGGCGGGGTGCGGCTCGAGCGGGTGCGGGCCATTGGCGAGACCGGCGTGGACTATATCTCGACCAGCCAGATCACGATGGCGGCGGCGCCGCTCGATCTGGGTCTCGATGTCGAGATCGGCAACTGAATGAGCGTGGTGGAGCCCATGAGCAACCTGGAACAGGCGCCCGGCGATAGTGCCTTGACCATGCTGGTGCTGGATGCGGCCATTGCCGCGGCGCAGGTAATCCTCGAGGTCTATGGCCGCACGATCAGCGCCGTCGCCAAGATCGACGGCTCGCCAGTAACCGAGGCAGACCAGGCCGCCGAGGCGATCATCCTGCGCCACCTGGCGCCCACCGGCATTCCGGTCCTCGGAGAGGAAAGCGTCGCCGCCGGGATCATCCCAGAGCTGGGCAGGCGCTATTTCGTGGTGGATCCGCTGGACGGCACCAAGGAATTCATCAAGCGCAATGGCGAGTTCACCGTCAATATCGCGCTGGTGGAAGACGGCGTTCCGGTGCTGGGCGTGGTGCTGGCGCCGGTCACGGGAGAGGCCTTTGTCGGGGACGCCAATGGGGCCTATGCCTGCGATACGGGCTCCGGCAAGCCCCTCGGCAAGCAGCCGATCACCGTTTCGCAGCGCCCTGCCCTGCGGATTGTCGCCAGCCGCTCGCATGGGCACGCTGCCCTGGCAGGGCTGTGCACAGCGGCGGCGGAAATGGCGCGCCTTCTGGGCTGACGGCAAGCCATGCAAGCTGCGGCTAGCTGATCTGAACGGTCCAGGGCGCCGTAGAACTTGCACGATTCATGCCTGCCATATAATGAACCAGCATATATCAGCTCAGCATATCGTGACGGAGCGCGCGTATGAATGTCCGAACCCTGTGCCTGTCGATCCTCTATGAGGGCGAATCGACCGGGTATGAAATCCGGCGCCAGTGCGTCGAGGGCGAGTGTTCCTACTTCATCGAAGCCAGTTTTGGCTCGATCTATCCGGCCCTGGCCAAGCTTGAAGACGAAAAGATGGTGACCAGCCGGACCGAACAGCAGGACGGCAAACCAGCGCGGAAAATCTACTCCATCACGCAGGCCGGGCGCGAGGAATTTGCAGAGCAACTGGCTCAGCCGCTGGGCGACGACATGTTCCGCAGTGCCTTTCTGCTGTTTGCGCGCTTTGCCCATATCTTGCCGCGCAGCCTGGTGGAGGCGCGGTGCAATGAATTCCTGCAGACGCGCGTCGACAAGCTCAAGCATATCGAAGAAGCCGCGGCCAAGCACAACTGCAATGCGGCAGACACATGGGTAATAAATTACGGTCGTGCCATTATGGAGCTTGCTGAACAGCACATGCGCACCCATATGCACGAACTGATCACATTAGCGCGAGCCGAGCCAGTCAAAGACGCGGCTGAGTAAAGGGGCGAGTTTTCTATGCGTGCATTATTTTCTTACGGCATTGCCTTGTTGATCATTGTTCTCACCGGCGCCTGGCTGGCGACGGGCACGCTGGTCATGGGCGGCAATGGCCCCGGCGAGGGTGAACGCCCGATCATTTCGATCATCGAAGGCGAAGAACACGGCCCCATCGCCACCCAGCTGGCTGAAGCAGGCGTTCTGGCTGAACACCATAGCACTACCAATATAGACCCCACCCTGACCATTGCCCAACGCATTGAGGGCCAGCATGGTTCCAATGCGTCGCTGCAATCGGTGCGGACCTCGACCTATGTGGCCCAGCCCTTCTCCATTGAAGTCGAGCTGCGCGGCCGCACATCCGCCAAGTCATCGGTGGGCGCGGTAGCCGAGACGAGCGGCATTATCGACACTGTCCATGTCACCAAGGGCCAGAAGGTAGCCGTTGGCGACCCGCTGTGCACGCTGGACCAGGGGACGCGCGCTGCCGCACTCGCCCAGGCAGAAGCCGGCCTGGCGCAGGCCAATGCTGCCCTGGCGCAGGCACAGGCCGACTTTGACACCAATGCCGATCTGCGCAGCCGTGGTGTGGCCACGGCCAACAGCGCCCGCGCCGTTGAAGTGGCGCTGTCATCGGCCCAGGCCGGTGTGACTTCGGCCGAAGCAGCCCTGGAAAATGCCCAGGCGGAGCTCGATCGTACCGAGATCAAGGCGAAGGTCGCCGGCGTGGTGCAGGATCCGCTGGCGGTTGCCGGCGCCATGCTGGCCCAGGGGCAGCCCTGCGCGACCATTGTCCAGCTCGACCCGATGCTGTTCATCGGCCAGGTGCCCGAAGTGCGGATCGGCCTGGCCAAGCTGGGCCTGCCCGCCCAGATCACCACGATTACCGACCAGAAGGTCGATGGCGAAGTCACCTTCATTGCCGCCACTGCCGATGCAGCAACGCGGTCCTTTCCGGTCGAAATCGAGCTGCCCAATGCCGACGGCGCGATCCGCGACGGCATCACGGCGACGGCGACCGTCAATATGGGTACGGCACCGGCGCATCTGCTGCCCCAGTCGAGCCTGACACTGAACGCCGATGGCGTGCTTGGCGTGCAGGCCGTGGTCGACGGCACTGTCAGCTTCATGCCCGTGCGAATTGCCAGCGATACCCGCGAGGGCGTGTGGGTGCTGGGACTGCCCGTATCGGTCGATGTCATTACCGTCGGCCAGGAATATGTCATTGACGGCCAGGCGGTTGACGCCACCAATGTAACAGCGAGCTAAGCCATGCTGGATTTCATCGAACGCATCCTCCGGATGCCGCGTGTCGTTCTGACGGTCATGGTGCTGCTGCTCGGGGCAGGCTTCATGGCCTATTCGACACTGCCCAAGGAAAGCTTCCCGGCAATCGATATTCCGTATTTCTACGTCTCGGTCACCCAGACCGGCGTCGCCCCGCGCGACGCCGAACAATTGCTGGCCAAACCGATCGAGGACCGGATCAAGGAAATCGACGGGCTGGAGAATTACTCCTCCACCTCGACCACCGGGCATGCTTCGGTGTTTCTGGAATTCAACGTGAGTGCCGACAAGGACCAGGCCCTGGCCGATGTCCGGGCGGCGCTCGATGGCGTGTCCTCAGAACTACCCGACGACGCAACCGAGCCCACGGTGACGGAAATCTCCTTCACCGACATGCCGGTCATTTCGGTGGCGGTCTATGGCAATGTGCCGGAGCGCGAGCTGGTGCGCCGCTCCAAGGACCTGCAGGAGGAGCTCGAAGGCATTGCCGACGTGCAGACCGTGAGCCTTTCGGGTTCACGCGACGAAGTGCTCGAGGTCACCATCGACCTCAACCGCCTCGAGGCCTATGACCTGACGGCGTCGCAGCTGTTCGATGCGCTGGCAAAGAACAATATGGTGGTGCCCGGCGGCACGCTGGATTCGGGCCAGGGTTCGTTCAATGTCGAAGTGCCCGGGCTGATCAAGAACGCCCAGGACGTCTATTCGCTGCCGCTCAAGACGGTTGGCGATACGGTGGTGACCTTCGGCGACGTCGCCACGGTGACCCGCACCTTCGAAGACGCCACCGAATATGCACAGGTGAATGGCGAGCCCGCCATTACGCTGGGCGTATCGAAGCGTCTGGGCACCAATGTCATCGACGTGTCCGAGCAGGTTCGCAGCGTTACCCAGGCGTTCACCGCCAACTGGCCGCAGGCCATCGAAACCAGCTTCCTGATCGATCAGGCCGATACGACGCGCGGCATGTTCCGCTCGCTCGAAGCGGCGGTGCTGACGGCCGTGGCGCTGGTGCTGATCACCTGTATCGCGACTCTGGGCTGGCGCGCCGCCATCATGATCGGCATGTCGATCCCGATCTCGTTCATGATCGCCTTTCTTGTCGTGCAGATGCTGGGCATGACCATCAACATGATGATCATGTTTGGG
>CAXBHD010000104.1:0-10474 GCA_963975335.1 uncultured Devosia sp.
GCCCCAATGGCCCGACTGCTCCCAAAACTTGGAGCTCATCAGCTGCGGCGTCTTGACTTCCTGATAGCCCGAGCCGTTCAGACGGCGGCGGATATAGGCCTCCATCTGATTGTAGAGCACATAGCCCTTGGGATGCCAGAACACGCTGCCCTGCGCCTCGGACTGGAAATGGTAGAGGTCCATTTCCTGGCCGATCTTGCGGTGGTCGCGCTTTTCGGCCTCTTCCACCATATGCAGATAGGCGTCGAGCTCTTCGCGCGTCGCAAAGGCGGTGCCGTAGATCCGGCTCAGCACCGGATTATTGCTGTCGCCGCGCCAATAGGCGCCGGCCACCTTGGTCAGCTTGAAGGCCATGCCCACGTCCTTGACCGAGCGCATATGCGGCCCGCGACAGAGGTCGATCCACTGGCCCTGCTTGTACATTTTGAGGCTCTGGTCGGCCGGAATCGCGTCGACCAGCTCGACCTTGAAATTCTCGCCACGCGCGGCAAAGAAGTCCTTGGCCTGGTCGCGGCTCCAGATTTCCTTGGTGAAGGCGGCACCACGCTCGATGATCTCGGCCATCTTCTTTTCAATGGCCGGGAAGTCCTCTTCCGAGAATGGCGTGTCGCGCTTGAAGTCGTAATAGAAGCCGTTCTCGATCACCGGCCCGATCGTGACCTGCGTATCGGGCCAGAGCTCCTGCACCGCTTCGGCCAGCACATGGGCGGCATCATGGCGGATCAGCTCCAGCACATCCTTGGAGCCGCTGTCGCGCGTCACGAATTCAATGCGGCCATCGGCTTCCGGCGCGTCGCTCAGATCGCTGAGCACGCCGTTCCAGCGCATGGCGACGGTTTTCTTGGCCAGGCTCTTGGAGATGCCTTCGACGATGGTGGTCCCGGTGGTGCCACGCGGATAGTCGCGAGCTGCACCGTCGGGAAACGTCACCTTGATCGTCATTTTCAATCTCCAGAAATAGGGATCATGCCGCAATTATTGCGGCAAGGGCGTCTGTCTAGCATGCCTGACGATTATTTCCAGCGCCCATAAGTCCATGGCCGATACCAGCGCGCACCGACCGGCACACCTTCCGGCACCGGATCATAGCCATCCGTGCCGCCGGGACGACAGCGCACGAAGCGGGCCAGCCCCATCCAGCCGCCCGGCCAGAAGCCGAATTTCCAGATCGCATCGCCGGTATATTCCGAGCAGCTGGGCAGATGGCGACAGGTCCTGCCGGCAAAGGCCGACAGCGTATAGCGATAGATGGTGATCAGCAGCACCGCCGCGAACTTGAACGGCAGGTCGACAATGCGCCAGAAACCGGACGTGAATCCATCCATCAGCCGGCCGCCCTAACCGATTCAGCGGATTCAGCTTTTTCGATTGCCGCAACCACCGCATCAAACACCAGCAGCGTCGACAGGTGTCGGGCCGGATAGTCCCGCACCGGCTCGAGATAGGCCAGGTCGCTCCACTTGCCCGTGGGTGGCGCACCATCCTCCTTGAGCATGGCATGCATCTCTGCCCGCACCCGCCGGAAAGCATCGACCGGCGTGCCGACAATTTCCCGCGCCACCACCGCCGCCGACGTCTGTCCCAGGGCGCAGGCCGATATATCATGCCCATAGCCGGTGATGATGCCATCGGCGATTGTCACATCGACGTCGACGACCGAGCCGCAGACCCGGCTCACCTTGCGGGCGCTGCCATCCGGCGCAGCCAGCCTTGGCGGCTGCAGGGCATTGCCCGCCAGATCAAGTATCTTCTGCGAATAGAGATCGCTGAGTTCCATCAACCAACATTCTGTTTCTTGTCGCCCTAGGCGTCGATCCTTATATAGGGGCTCGCCAGCGAACTGTCAGGACGTTGAGCACACTGGTCCAACTTCGCGGCATCCGCGTAACAAGGCCTCACGCACAGGAGCCGACCATGGATGCCCAGCCAAAGCCGATCGGCACCGTTCTTTCGCCCGCTGCCGCCCCACCCCGCCCCACCCAGGACGAGGCCGAGGCAGCCGTACGCACCCTGATCGCCTGGGCCGGTGACGACCCGGCCCGCGAGGGCCTGCTTGAGACCCCTGCCCGCGTCACCCGCGCCTTTGGCGAATTCTTTGCCGGCTATGGCCAGGACGCCGGCGCGGTGCTCTCCAAGACGTTCAGGGAGGTCGGCGGCTATGACGATATCGTCCTGGTACGCGACATTCCCTTCAATTCCCATTGCGAGCACCACATGGTGCCCTTCATTGGCAAGGCGCATATCGCCTATCTGCCCCATGACGGAGTCGTCGGCCTCTCCAAGCTGGCCCGCCTGGTGGAAGTCTTCGCCCGCCGCCTCCAGACCCAGGAAAACCTGACGGCCCAGATCGTCGACGCCATCAATGAGCACCTCAATCCACGCGGCGCTGCCGTCATGCTCGAGGCCGAGCATATGTGCATGTCGATGCGCGGTGTCCGGGCCCATGGCGCCTCCACCATCACCCACCGCTTTACCGGCGTCTTCGCCGAGGACCGCGTCGAGCAGGATCGTTTCCTCGCCATGATCGCGCGGCGATAGCAGCTGGGGCGGTCAGGCTGACCGCCCCTCTCGCCCCCTAGGGACTGACCTCGACCACAACCCGTCGATTGCCCGCGGCGCCGCCATCAAACTGCGCCGTCGAGCCGAAGCCGACCACTTCCACCGCCTCAGGCGGCGTATCGCTGCCGGCAAGGTAGTCGGCTACGGCCTGCGCCCTTGCCTCGGACACCGCCTGGTTGAGCGCATCCGACCCCGCCTGACTGGAATAGCCCGTCACCACCAGACTGCAACCGGCCAGGCTGTCCAGAGCCTCGCTGAGGATTGCCTGCTGTGCGGCCGTCAAGGTAACGGCATTATTGGCAAAGCCGGTAACCGTCACGGCGGGCCCGCAAGCGAGAGCCGGCTCAACTTCAGGCATTTCCGCCACCGGCGCCGCTGACTCAGCCATGGGCGCCACCGGCTCGGCCGCAGGCGCTGGCGCGGCCGCAGGCGCTGGCTCGGCCGCAGGCGCTGGCGCGGCGGCAGGCGCAGCCTCGGCGACCTCCGGCGTCTCTTCCACGGCGACCGGCGCATCGGTCGCACGAGTTTCTGGTGTCTCTGCCGTCGCTGTCACGGCCGGCGTCTCTGCTGGCACAGCTGTCTCGGTTGTCACGTCCACCGACGAAATCCACCCCGCAGGCGGTGCGCTGACATGGGCAATGCGTGAATTGCTGCCGAGCAGGCCGGTAAAGGGCTGGTCTTGGTCGTTCGGGCCATCGAGCAGGAAATCGGCCGGCAGAAGTTCCAGCGCCCCCACCTGAACCTTGAAGATCTCGAGATTGCGGTCGCCGGCACCTTCAACATAGCGATCATTGGTCAAGACAAGAGAAAGCTCGGGATTGCCCGCAAACAGCGCGTCATCGACCTCGAAGCTGAATTCCTCACCGCCCTCGGGGACCGGGTCGGCCACCTGGCCGGTGCCGATCACCACATCGCCGAGCCGCATCTCGAAGGCTGGTCCGCCTTCAAAGGCCGTTCCACCGGCTGTAACGGTGACGGGCAGGGCCTGTGCGGCGCCACCGGCAGTCGCCCAGATCAGCCCGCAGACTATCAGTCGTTTCATGTGCTCGCTCCTCTTGTCTGATCACTCCTACCTGATCGAGCGCAGTCTACAGCCTCGCGCTTCCCTGTCACCCGCTCGCGAGCGGGTAATGCTCATGCGCTCACCTCAAAGCTCTCACCTGACGCATTTTTTTGCCCCCTGCTGCGGGTCGCGGCCGGTTGGCCGACAAAGGCTCTGGATCGAAATCGCCGTCGGCGCTAGGAAGGGGGATGAGCACAATCTTCACCGACCCCGCCAGCCTCAGCCATGACCAGATCGAGGAGGGCGCCGCCTTCGCGCCACGCTTTGACAGCGCCGGCCTCGTCACGGTGGTAACGGTGGAGGCCGGCAGCAATGACGTGCTGATGCTGGCCCATATGAATGCCGAGGCCCTGGCGCTGACCCTGCAGACCGGCATTGCCCATTACTGGTCGCGCTCGCGCGGCACGCTCTGGAAAAAGGGCGAGACTTCGGGCGAACTGCAGGAAGTTGTCGAACTGCGTACCGATTGCGATCAGGACGCCATGGTTTTGGTGGTCAACCAGGCCGGCCGCGGCGCCGCCTGTCACACCGGTCGCAAGTCCTGCTTCTACCGTCGCGCCACCATGGTCGATGGCGTGGCCAGGCTGGAGGATACCGGCCTCGAGCGGCTGTTTGACCCCGCCGAGGTCTATTCCGGCAAGGCCTGAGGCTTAGCGGCGCCGCTCAAAGAGCCCCACCAGGACAAATCCCGCGACGAAGCCGCCCAGATGGGCCTGCCAGGCGACGGAAACGGCATTGCCGGTAAACAGCGGCAGCAGCGGCACGGCAGCATTCAGCACCACCCAGATCAGCACGAAGCTGCGCGTGCGCGCGTCGCGCCATGCATCGCTGAAGCTGGCCAGCCTGCGCCCCACAATTACCCGCTGCCCGGTTTCGGGATGCTGGACCACGAGCACCGGCTGGAAGATGAAACGCACCGCCGCCCCCGTCAGGCCCGATACGCCGCCGGAGGCGCCGATCAGATAGGCACCCGAATAGAGCGCGGTCGCCGCAAACAGCGCCGCGCCGGCCGCGGCGGAGATGAAGAACAGCGCCAGCATCGGCCCTGCCCCATAGCGCCGCGCCACCGGCGTGGCGAAAATGGCAAACCAGACCGCATTGAACAGCAGGTGATCCCATCCACCATGCAGCAGCGCATGGGTAAAAGGTGTCCAGAGCAGCGGCACGGCCAGCGTCGGATCGGTGGCCGCCGCCACGATGCGCAGCGGTTGAAAGGCCAGCCAGAACATGACCTGCAGCAGCCCGTCCTGGTTAAGAACCAGGGTTGATGCCAGATGAATGGCGATCAGCAGGCCGATCACCGCCGTTACCGATCCCGGCAGCAGGAAGACGGGCTCGCGGCCGGCTGGCGGGACATTGTCCGGCAACGAACCTTGTTCAGACATCACTTCTCTCCGACTCGCTGATGGGCTGCGGCTTACGGCCTTCTTTTCCACATTGGGACACCCACGTTAACCTTAACTATTGTTTAAGAGCGCTTTTGCCGCGGGGTTTTGCGAAAGTCCCCTTACCGCAGAAGCGTTCCATCAGGGGGAACGTGGATGCACGTATGGCGGGTCAAGCAACATGCAGAAGACGAGCACCAAGACGCTCTATGACTATTGGAATTCCATCCGCGGGTCGCGCAGCGCGCCCGAGCGGAAGGATATCGATCCCACGCAGATCCGTGAGGCTTTGGCCAATACGTTTATCCTGGAGCTCGACGAAGGTGACAAGTTCTCCTTCCGGCTCGCCGGCTCGCATTTGTGCACCAGCTATTGCCGCGAACTCAAGGGCCGCTCCTTCTCCGGGCTTTGGCATGAGCGCGATGGCGACGCCATGGATACCCTGATCCGCGCCGTGACCGAAGACCATGCCGTGGCACTGGTGACGTTCCAGGGCACCACGGCGCTGCATACCAAGGTGAGCTTTGAGACCATCCTGATGCCCCTGCGTCACAACGGCTCCACCCATACCCGCCTGCTTGGCGCCATGACCGCCCTTGATGAGCCCTATTGGCTCGGCGTCCAGCCCATCATGGAGCAGCGCATCACCGGCCTGCGCCTGATCTGGCCTGACGATATTGCCCTGCAGGACAAGGTGCGCGAAGTCGCCACCAATGTCGGTCCCGATAGCGGTTATGCCAACCACACGGCCCCCTCTGCCATGCCGGCCATGGTATTCGGTCGCACCGCCCGTCGCTATGCCCATCTGGCCGTCATCGACGGCGGGCGTCAGTAAGCGCCGCTCTAACGCGCCAGCAACAGTTTGCGCGGCATTTGCCGCGCAATGGCCGGCGCGGCAGAACCATGCGTTAACCAAGACCGGCTAGTATAGGTGCCAAACACCAAGGGTTTGGCAGCCAGATGCTTAGCGACGACCTCCCCTCCCCCCAGTTCGTTGCCCCCGCCCGTACGGCCGCGATTGCAGGCAAGTATCAGCGCGTTGAGGTCTCCATCCTGGGCCGCTACATGTTGGCCGATCGCCGCGAATTTCCCTGCCAGGTACTGGCCATGTCGCCCGGCGATGCTGTTGTCATCGCCCCGGCGGCTGGTGACGTCGGCGAAAAGGTCATCGCCTATCTCGATTCCCTCGGCCGCATCGAAGGCACCATTCTCAGCCAGATCGATGGCGGCTTTGTCATGGATCTGGCAGCCTCGCCGCGCAAGCGCGACAAGATGGCCGCCCAGCTGACCTGGCTGGCCAACAAGGACGTGCTTGGTCTGCCCGAGGACCGTCGGCACGAACGCGTCGTCCCCGACATCCGCCATTCCACCCTCGTGCTCGACGACGGACGGCGCTATAATTGCAAGATCATCGACATCTCGCTTTCCGGCGCCGCCATCGAGCTCGATGTTCGCCCCGCCATGGGCACTTCGGTCACCCTGGGCCGCATGCGCGCCCGGGTCACCCGTCATTTCCCCAATGGCGTCGCGGTGGAATTCGTCTCGGCCCAGGAAATGCTGACGGTCGTGCAGCAGAATCTCCGCATGAACTGAGCCTGCGCGCACCCGCCCTGCACAGGGCGGGCCCGGTATGGACCGGGCGCTCAGCCGTCCCGCCCAAATACCTGATCTGCATGGTTAATCGATCGCCAATCCAATCGATACAATACGCATAAAAACTACTCGGCAGTTTTCGGATCAGGGCAAGCCGCCCTCTCTAACGTGGTCTCCATCAGGGAGATCACGCAATGCACACCAACAAACTGGGACTGGCCGCCACACTGCTCGGCGCCCTCATGAGCCTGGCGGCACTGGCCGCGCCGGCCCGGGCCCTCGACACCACCAACATTGCATTCGTCCAGACCAATGCGGGCACGACAAGCATTCCCGTCGGCCACGCCGAATTCTGCCAGAACCGGCCCGATGAGTGCCGCGCCAATGCCCAGATCGTCCCGGCCGTCGCGCTGGACGACATGCGCTGGCAGCAATTGCTGTCCGTCAATGCCCAGGTCAACGCCACCGTCGTGCCGGTCACCGACCAGGACCTCTACCAGACCAACGAATTCTGGACCTACCCCAACGGCTATGGCGATTGCGAAGACTATGCTTTGGCCAAGCGCCGCGAACTGATCAATGCCGGCTGGCCTGCCAGCGCGCTGCTGCTGGCCGTGGTCAAGCAGGCCAATGACGAGGGACACGCCGTACTCATGGTGCGCACCGACCGTGGCGACCTGGTGCTCGACAACCAGGTTGGCTCCGTCGATCTGTGGAATGCCACGCCCTACAAATTCATCAAGCGCCAGTCCCAGGCCCATGCCGGCCAGTGGGTCGACATGATCGACAACCGCGAAGTGGTCACCGCCACCGCCGGGATCAACTAGCGCCTGATCCAGTTCCGGACCCGCCCAAGGCTTTCCCTGATAAGTCTGTCCTCATGGCGGTCTGATGAATGAGGCCAGCGTCTAGCGACGCTGGCCTCGTTATTTTGGGTGCAGCTCTGCCGGCTGCGCCGGGATGTCGGCCACCCCTCCGCTAATGCAAGAAGGCCACATAGGCACCCATGAACATCAGGCCCGTGATGAAGGCCCAGCCAAAGGCAACCAGCGCCGACACCATGGCCGACGTCATCGATATCGTGCCGCCCTCTTCCTGGCGCCAGCCCAGCTGCAGCATGATATAGGGGCCGCAGACAAAGCTCATGGCCAGATTGCCCATCGAGCCCATAAAGGTCTTGCCGTCATAGCGAAGCATGGCCTGCTGCTTGCCCAGCCACTGATAGAGATGGGTCCCCGCGCCCGACAGGCAGAGCCCCACGGCGATCAAGTATAGTGGTAGCAATTCCTTGAACATGCCGATCCGCCCCATCGTTCGGCGCTGCGCGCCGACTGCCGTAGTTAACCCTTCATTAAGCATATTGACTGCCCAATCAGGTGTCACCTTCCCTCGGCAAAACTGGTTAACGCACGCAATGAGTTCGCAGTCCGCCCCGGCGGCCGGGGGCAATCCCCCCCACGGCCTCGCCTATAACCTGGCCGGCATCGCCGTTCTGGTATTGATGTTGGCGGTGGGCGCGGCCTATCTGATCGACGAACTGGGTCGTCTGGCCCGCGCGCCGGTCCCCGCCCTGACGGATGGCGATCCCGTTACCCAGACCATTTCAGGGCGCGAACTGGCCATTCCCGCTGCCTGGTTCCGCTTCGGCGAGCAGATTCGCACCGGCTTTACCGATCAGATCGACTTGCGCGTCATGCTCACGGCCACCGATGGCACGGCGCTGCCCGTCGACGTGACCCTGCTGCCGCGCAGCCGCGCCCGCACCAGCGCCAGCCTGCTCGACGGGGTCTATCTGCATCAGTTCAGCCAGGAAACGCTGAGCGGCGTCGTGGGCCTGGTCGGCAAGCCCATGCGCGCGCAAAACGGCTATGCTGGCGAGAGCGTCTGGTATGACGCGCTGTCACCCAACCCGTTTGTCGCCAAATGCCTGAAAATCGAGGAGAAGGAGGGGCCCGGCAAGTGCCTGCGCACCGTCCACCTGCCCAGCGGCATCGCCGCCATCTATTCCTTTGACGCCACGGTTCTGCAATCGTGGCGCCAGTTTGATGCCGGCATGGAGCAATGGCTCACACGCATGGGCGCCTATTGAGATCTAGAGATCTTCCAGATCGATATCGAGGATCGACATATTGAAGATATATGACTTGTCGCCATCTTCGTCATCCGCATGGATGAGGCCGATCGACTCGTCGCCGATATAGACCTCGACGGAATCGTCCAGCTTGGGCCGGGGCCGCACATCGATATTGGGATTGTTGAACTTCACCTGCAGGAACTTCTGCAGCTTGATGATCTCGGGTTGCTTCACTGTCGATGTCCTGCTGGTTTGGGTTAAGCCGGCAATCTAGTCAGGCCTGCCCGGCACACAACCCCTCTAGGGGGCCATTTTAGCGGTGACAACCGGCAGCCTTGCCTTGCAGCCTCAGCCATTCATGTCGTGCACGAGCACCATCTGATCCATGACCAGCGCTGGCTGGGCGCAGCCGGCCTCGCCGATCACCTTGGCCGGCACCCCGGCCACCGTCACCCGCGGCGGCACTTCCTTGAGCACCACCGAGCCGGCGCCGATGCGCGAGCAGTCGCCGATTTTGATATTGCCCAGCACCTTGGCACCCGCACCGATCAGCACGCCATTGCCGATCTTGGGATGGCGATCCTGATCCGATTTGCCGGTGCCGCCCAGCGTCACGCCCTGCAGCAGCGAGACATTGTCGCCCACCACAGCCGTCTCGCCGATGACCAGGCCCGTGCCATGGTCGAGCATAATGCCCTTGCCGATGACCACGGCGGGGTTGATATCCACCTGAAACACCTGGCTGGACCGGCTCTGCAGATAGAGCGCGAAATCGCGGCGACCCGCCTTGAACAGGGCATGGGCAAAGCGATGTGTCTGGATCGCCTGATAGCCCTTGAAGAACAGCAGTGGCTCGATGGCGCGGTGGCAGGCCGGGTCGCGTTCCAGCGTCGCGGCGAGGTCGACCCGCGCATCGGCGCCGATTTCGGGCACCTGCAGCAGAATCTCGGCAAAGGCCTGGCGGATCAGGTCGGATGAGACGTCGGCATGATCGAGCCGCGCCGCCAGGCGATGCGCCAAAGCCTGCTCGAAACTGTCATGGTTGAGCACCGCAGAAATGGCCAGATTGGCCAGCGACGGCTCCGCATCGACAATCTGTCTTGCGCCCGCCCGGACGGCTTCCCAGACCGGGTCGATCGACTGCACCCCCGCCGTGGACTTGGACACTGTCTTGGCGCTGCTGGTCATGGCGCGGCTCCGCTGCATCGTGGACGACCGATATAGGCTATTTTGTTCTCCGAGACAAAGCTTGGACGCAGGCTTTGGTTCACGAAGCCCTGTGCGCGGGAAACGTTCTGCCCAGAAAGGCCAGCCCGGCAGCCCTGAACGCCTTGTCGCCGGTGGCCCGCATATGGTCGCGCTTGGGGATCACATAGGCCTCCCCCTGGGGCAGTAGTTCGGCCAGCGGCTCGGGTGGCCCGGCCATGCTGTCGGCCTCGCCCACTGCCACGAGCGCCGGCACGGTGATGCGCCGCACATCCGCCCGCGCCATCGGCTCGCGCGACGTCTCCATGCAGGCGGCCAGCGCTTCCCGATCCGACTTGGTGCTGTCGGCAAAGATACGGAACTGCCGCGCCGTGGGATGGGTCAGGCCGTCCAGGGAGGGGGCGCGCAGCCCGGCAATGATGTCATTGCCATCGCTGAGCCCGTTGATCAGGTTCATCCCCATGCCCCCCAGAATGAGGCAGGCAACGCGCTCTTCATGGGCAAAGGCCATGAAGGCGGCGATCCGCGCGCCCATCGAATAGCCCAGCACCGCCGCCCGCTCGAGACCGAGATGATCGAGCAGCGCCACCGCGT
>CAXBHD010000105.1:0-10440 GCA_963975335.1 uncultured Devosia sp.
CGCCATGGATGCCCGGCTCATCGTCGTGCTCAACGACAATGACATGTCCATCGCCCCGCCCACCGGCGCCATGAGCGCCTATCTGGCACGCCTCGTGTCCGGCCCGATGTATCGCGGTGCCCGCGAAGCCGCCAAGTCGGTGGTCAGCAAGCTGCCCCAATTCCTCTATGAGCCGGCCCGCCGCACCGAGGAATTCGCCCGCTCCTTCTTTACCGGCGGCACCCTGTTCGAGGAGCTGGGCTTTTACTATGTCGGCCCCATTGACGGTCACAATCTCGATCACCTGCTGCCCGTGCTCGACAATGTGCGCGACGCCGCCCAGGGCCCGATCCTGGTCCATGTCGTCACCAAGAAGGGCAAGGGCTATGGCCCGGCCGAGGCCTCCGACGACAAGTATCACGGCGTCTCCAAGTTCAACGTCATTACCGGCGCCCAGACCAAGACCCCGTCCAACGCGCCCTCCTATACCGCCGTCTTCGCCGATACCCTGATCGCCGAAGCCAGCGACGATCCGCGCGTCGTGGCCGTCACCGCCGCCATGCCCTCGGGCACCGGCCTCGACAAGTTTGCTGAAATCCATCCCAGCCGCATCTTCGATGTCGGCATTGCCGAACAGCACGCCGTGACCTTTGCCGCCGGTCTCGCCAGCGAGGGCATGCGTCCCTTCTGCGCCATCTATTCCACCTTCCTGCAGCGCGCCTATGACCAGGTCATCCATGACGTGGCCATCCAGCAGCTGCCGGTGCGCTTCGCCATCGACCGGGCCGGCTATGTCGGCGCTGACGGCCCTACCCATGCCGGCAATTATGACGCCGCCTATCTCGGCGCCATTCCCGGCATCGTCCAGATGGCCGCCGCCGACGAGGCCGAACTGCGCCACATGGTGACCACGGCCACCCATTACGACGCCGGCCCCATCGCTTTCCGCTATCCGCGCGGCGACGGCATGGGCGTCGACCTGCCCGCCCGCGGCCAGATCCTGCCCATCGGCAAGGGCCGCATCCTCCGCCAGGGCGGCAGCACCATCGCCATTCTGAGCTATGGCACGCGGCTGGGCGAAGTGCTGGCCGCCGCTGACAGGCTGGCCGCCCTCGGGCTCAATCCCACCATTGCCGATGCCCGCTTCATGAAGCCGCTCGATACCGAGCTCATTGCCAGCCTCGCCGGCAGCCACGACGTGCTGCTGAGCGTGGAAGAGGGCGGGCTGGGCGGCTTTGGCAGCCATGTCGCCACCTTCCTGGCCACCAATGGCCTGCTCGATGGCAAGCTGCGCTTCCGTCCGCTGATGATCCCCGATCGTTTCGTCGAACATGCCAGCCAGGCCGATATGTATGCCGATGCAGGCCTCGACCGCGCCGGCATTGTCGCTGCGGCGCTGACCACGCTGGGCTATGACGAGGCTGCCATGGTCGCCGCCCTCAAGCGCTAGCGGGCCGGCCTCCGGCCACCCCGCAATATCCTCCATATCCCCCGGAACCTCGGACAACCCGTACCCGCCTGCCATGGGGCAGGCGGCGGGCGATACCCGCGCCCATGCCCGCGCTATAGGCCGGCTGACGGCACAAATTCCATTTGCCTTTACCCTTGCGGAAGCTAGATTACCTTTACGTCCGCGCTGCCCGACAGGCCGGACGGCGCAGGCTCGCCTCCCCAGGGGGGAATTGCTCAGGAGGGGCGCGCTGCGCGGGCTGGTCAACCGGAGGAATGACGTGAGGATGAAAACCACAATGCTGACAGCCGCCATCGTGATGGCGCTGCTGTCCCCGGCCGCTGCGGCCGAACCCATCGAAGGCAACTGGCAAACCGCCAGCGGTGAAACGGCCGTCATCGCCCCCTGCGGCGACGCTTTCTGTGTGACGCTCAAGACGGGTCAGTTTGCCGGCCGGCAGATCGGCCAGATGAACGGACAGGGCGAGGCCTATAAGGGCGAGATCACCGATCCGGCCGTCGACAAGACCTATTCGGGGACCAGCAAGGTGACCGGCAATTCCCTGCAGATGCAGGGCTGCGTGCTGGCCATCTTCTGCAAGTCCCAGACCTGGACGCGCCTCTAGACCCCGTTTCCATGCCCGGTGATGGCGACATTACCGGGCTGCGACCGGGTCTTTTCGCTGATCCATCGCATTGACGCCATTGCGCTAAGCCAATCGTCATCCCTTTGGGTGCCTGCTCGGCCGACGATCCTTTCAGTGGGCAAGCACCATGACCATTTCCGCCATCGCTTCGGGCACGCTCGGCATGCAGCGCGCCGCCGATCGCCTCGACACCAGTGCCAGCCGGATTGCCCGCTCCGGCACCGGCCTGGCTGAGGTCGATCTGGGTACCGAACTGGTCAATACCATGTTGGCCGAACATGACTTCAAGGCCGCCGCCACCATTGTGAAGGTGGCCGACCGCATGGCCAGGTCGACCATCGACATCCTGGCCTGAACCTCCCCTCGGGCTTGCTCGCGGCTCAGGCTATGCCAAGCCGCTTGGTGATCCCGGCAATATGCGCCAGGCCCCGCCGATAGCCGGGCACGTCGAAATGCTCCAGCATCAGCGGAACCTCGCGTCCCAGCCTGTCGATCTCGCGCACATAGACCCCATAGTCGAGATTGCCCGCGCCGGGCGGCACTTCATCGAAGTGAAAGGAGATGGTCCCCGGCCCGCCCTGCATCACGATATCCTTGGCGTGGCAGGAAACGATCCAGGGGCCGAGCAAGGCAAAGGCCTCCTCGATCATGCGGCCGGTATTGAAGTAGAGCCGTGGATTGATCACCATATTGACCGCGTCGATATGGGCGCCAAATTGCGGCCGGTCGATCGCCTTGAGCAGCTTGAGGTAGTTTTCCGGCGTGTCCGTCACCAGCCAGGGGACCATTTCGAGTGAGAATTTCGCCCGTTTCGGTTTGACCGCATCAATCACATAGCGCGCCGTCTCCACCGCGCGCTGGAATCCTGCCTCGCTCTGATTGTCGGGATGCGGGCCATAGTCGTAATTGTCGCTGAGCTGCCAGGGGTCGCCGGCATGCCCCACCGTGCCATGGAACGCCACGCAGGCGCGCGCACCCAGCTCGTCGGCCAGCGCCAGCTGATGCACCGCATAGTCGAGATTGGCTTGTCGCGCCGCCGCGTCATGCGCGATGAGGTTTTTCCACGCGCCGCCCTCGGCAATCACCACGTCGGCTGCCGCCATCGCCTTGTTGAGGGCGGCAATCTCGTCGCG
This sequence comes from uncultured Devosia sp., assembly GCA_963975335.1. Taxonomy (GTDB): domain Bacteria; phylum Pseudomonadota; class Alphaproteobacteria; order Rhizobiales; family Devosiaceae; genus Devosia. The sequence continues at coordinate 3,209 of CAXBHD010000105.1, forward strand.
ATTGTCGAGGCTGATATTGGGCATATAGGCCGCATTATAGCCAAAGGCGACATGGGCCTGCGCATAGGCCTGCGGATCGCCGTCATAGTCGATGCCATAGCCACCGAGCCTGAACGTCATATCGGTCTCTCCTGTGCTAATGGCTCTGGGTCGGCAGACCGTCGGGATAAAGCAGCACCTTGCCGCAATCCCCGGTCTCCTGCAGGGCAAAGGCCGCGCCTATATCGGCCATGGCGAAGCGGTGGGTGGTCAGCCTGTCGAGCAGTGGTCGCGCCTCGCGCACCCGGTCCATCATCTGCGCGCCGAACCGGTCATGGTTCCAGTGCCAGCTGCCATAGATCTCGACGCCCTTGCCCGTGATCCGGTTGACCGGCAGGGCGCCCGACCAGGTGACAAAGGCCAGCCTGCCGCGCGCCCGCACCAGTTCCAGCACGACAGGTGGCGCCGCCTCGTTATTGCTGGTCTCGATGGCGGCGTCGGCCCCATAGCCGCCGGTCAATGCCTTGACCTGCGCCAAAAGGTCCGGCGCCCGCGGATCGAGCACCTGCTCGGCGCCCAGCGCCCGCGCCAGCGCGGCGCGATAGGGATGCAGCTCGAGCGCGATGACCCGCGCCCCGATGCTGCGCGCATTGACAATGGCGCCGAGCCCCACGGCGCCGCAGCCCGAAATCACCATAGTGTCCGCTGGCGTCACCTGCATGCGCTGCATGGCCGTAAAGCTCGGCCCCAGCGCGCAGATCGCCATGGCCGCGTGGTCGGTGGCGATATCGTCCGGCACCTTGTGCAGCAGATAGTCCGGCTTGAGCAGGAATTGCGCATAGCAGCCGATCCCGCTGGCCGAGCCGGTTTCGGCCAGCACGTCGCGCTGTTCGGTACAATGGATATGCTCGCCCGCCTGGCAGGCCGGACAGCGGCCACAGCCGGCATGCGGCATCACCACGACCCGATCGCCCTGCTTGAGGCGATTGGACCCTGCTGCGTCGACCACGATGCCGACGGCCTCATGCCCCAGCTCATTGGCCGGCTTGCCGGCGCGCCAGGTCTGCCACTCGGTGCACATCGGCGCCACCAGCACCGCGATCTTGACAATATCGCCCTTGGCCTGCGGATCGGCGCGCTCGCTCACCCTGGCCTGGCGCGGGCCCGTAATTTCTACACTGCGAATGATAGCCTCCCTGCCCTTTGGGCGCTCGCTCTTTGGCGAGTGTCAGCAAGGCTAGCGCAGATGAGGTACGTAGCACAATGTCCGGGGCGGCTGGGATCGCTCACTTCTGCATCGTCGCAGACACAAAAAATCCGCCCGGCGCCTGACGCGACCGAGCGGATTGAAATTCTGTATTCTGGCTGCGCTCAGTCGTCCGACGGCGCCGCCACCATGCCCAGCGCGCTCATATAGAGCTCGAGCAGCGCCTCCTGCTCCATGCGCTCATTGGCATCCTGCTTGCGGATCGCCACGATCTTGCGCAGGATCTTGGTGTCAAAGCCATTGCCCTTGGCCTCGGCATAGATTTCCTTGATGTCGTTGGCGATCGCGGCCTTTTCTTCTTCCATGCGCTCGATGCGCTCGATGAATGCCCGCAATTGGTCCTGGGCAACGCTCTCTTCAGCCATGGGTCATACCTCGTTGTATCAAGCGCTGCTTGAACCCCAGACTCGTCTGCGGTTCAACCCCTTTGTGATCCAATCCACATCACGGCGCCGCCACCTGCCCCCAATTCGGCCAAAACCGGTCATTAGCCATTGACCAATCTGTCCCCATGGGCTCAAAGAAAGCACGTTTTCCTGATGATTTCCGGCTCGCATTTTTAAACCATTCGTCTCGGTACGATCCTGATCGGCTCAGCTCTTGCCGGTTTGGCGTTCTTCGCAACGCCGGCCAGGGCAGATCTGCGCATCTGCAACGAGACCGCCAATCTGGTCTCCGTGGCGCTGGGCTATCGGGCGGATCGGGGCTGGATGAGCGAAGGTTGGTGGCAGGCCCCGCCGGGCGATTGTCGCGTGCTTTACCAGGGCGATCTGCAGCGTCGTTTTTATTACATCTTCGCAGCCGATGATGTGTCTGGCGGCGCCTGGGATGGCGCGGTATTCATGTGCACACGTGACGAAACCTTCACAATATTCGGGGTTGAGGATTGCCTGGCCCGCGGTTATGAGCGCACCGGTTTCTTTGAAATCGACACCCAGAACCGTTCCGACTGGACATTGCAGCTGAGTGAGAACGGCGTCGGCCCGGCAATTGTCGGCCCCGACGGAAGCGAAGACCTCGAAGATCCAACTTTCCTTGTCGATCCCGCCGATGTGGATGCACCGCAGGACGACATAACGACGCAAGAAACGGACACGCAATGAGACGCATGATCGAGGAACTGGCCAAGGCCGGCGCGGACGTGTTCCGCATCAATATGAGCCATGCCAGCCACGATGTGCTGCGCACCACGGTCGAGCGCATTCGCAATGTCGAAAAGCGCCTCAACCATCCGCTCGGCATCCTGGTCGATCTGCAGGGTCCCAAGCTGCGCGTCTGGAAGTTTGCCGGCGGCTCGGTGGAACTGGTGGCCGGCCAGAAGTTCACCCTCGACAGCCATAATGACGACCAGGGCAATGCCGAGCGCGTCTATCTGCCCCATCCCGAAATCATCGAAAGCGTCTCGGTCGGCGATCGCCTGCTGCTCGACGATGGCAAGCTCTCGCTCAAGGCCACCAAGGTGGGCAATGGCGCCATCGAGACCGAAGTGGTCTATGGCGGCAAGCTCAGCGACAAGAAGGGCGTCTCCCTGCCCGATACGCTGCTGCCCACCGGTGCCCTGACCGAAAAGGATCATGCCGATCTGCTGGCCGGCCTCGCCGCCGATGCCGACTGGATCGCCCTGAGCTTCGTGCAGCGCCCTGAAGACATTATCGACGTGCGCAAGATCGTCCAGGGCCGCGCCGGCGTCATGGCCAAGATCGAAAAGCCCCAGGCCATCGAGCGCCTCGAAGAGATCATCAAGCTCAGTGACGCCATCATGGTGGCTCGTGGCGATCTGGGCGTCGAACTGCCGCTCGAACAGGTCCCCGGCCTGCAGAAGCGCATGATCCGCATGGCCCGCCGCTATGGCAAGCCGGTGGTCGTGGCCACCCAGATGCTCGAATCCATGATCACCGCCCCGGTCCCGACCCGCGCTGAAGTCTCGGACGTGTCGATTGCCGTCTTCGAGGGTGCCGACGCCATCATGCTCTCGGCCGAATCCGCTTCGGGCGCCTATCCGGTTGAAGCCGTCTCGACCATGAACAAGGTGGCCGTGGCCGTCGAGGGCGACGCCAATTATCGCGGCATCATCCGCGCCGCCCAGACCGAGCCGGAGGCCACTGCCGCCGACGCCATCTCGGCCGCCACCCGCCAGGTTGCCGAAACCCTCGATCTGGCTGCCATCGTCACCTATACCGCCTCGGGCTCGACCGGCATTCGCGCCGCCCGCGAGCGTCCAAGTAAGCCCATCATCGTGCTCTCGCCCAATATGCGCACCATCCGCCGCATGTCGGTGGTCTGGGGCGTCCATTGCGTGCAGACCGAAGACGCCGTGTCGCTCGAAGACATGGTCGATCGCGCCTGCGTCATCGCCTATCAGGAGGGCTTTGCCCGCCCCGGCGACCGCATCGCCATCACCGCCGGCATTCCCCTGGGCACGCCGGGCGCCACCAATATGCTGCGCATCGCCTTCGTCCGCCAGGACGGCGCCGGCTCGAGCTGAGCGCGCAGTCGCTCTGCGCCGCAGAAAGGCCCGGAAACTGGCCGCATCGCGACAAACCGGTAAAGCAAAGGCCCGCGCAAGCGGGCCTTTTTACGTCTGCAGTCCGACCATCGCGGCATTGCGGGCATCGCCACGGTGCCGCCAGCGGCGGGCCCAGACCGGATCCGTTTCCACAGCCAAAGTGGCACGGCACTGATGCGAAAGTCCTGCTGCCGGCGCTAGAAAATGAGCATCAGCAGGCCGATGACAACGATGAGCCCGATCAGAAAGATGACACCGACAGTGCCGCCAAGAAACTTCAACATCTGGTTTTCCTTTTTGTAGGGACACGGGAGGAGCGCGATGCCCCTCCCGCAGATTTGCTTTTGCAGATACCTTTATGGCGTGGCGATCTCGACCGTCTGGCCGCCATCAATTTCCTGGGCGCCCGCGCTGTCGAATTCGGGCATTGCCTCGATGTCCTCATCGGTCATGCCCCGCATCAGCAGACGACCTTCGGAAACCGACATGCTGTCGAGCGGCAGAGCGACTTCCCGTTCGCCCATGCCCAAAAAGCCACCTTCGGCCAGAATGACGTAGTTCCGCGACCCGGTGGTCACCAGGCGGTCAACCGTGCCGAGCTCTTCGCCCTGTGCGTTGACAATCTGCTGGCCGATCATGTCGGACGCCAGATAGGGAAGAGGGTCACCAGCATCGATGACTTCGTCGCCCTGCCGCAGGCTGGCATTGGGATCGGTGGCATCGGCGGATGCGTCTGGAGCAGCACCCGGCGCCGTTTCGGCGTCTTCAAACCGCACATTGGGCTCGCCTGACTCGGTGAACCGGATTTCCGGATCGGCCTGTTCTTCGAACACCACATTGGGCTCTGCCGATTCATAGCTCACCAAAGGCTGGCTCTGCTGGATGTCGACATTGGCGCCGCCTTCCGACTGCTGCTGCCGCACAATGGCTTGGCCCTGGTCGACCGTGACGTCGGCATCGCTTGAATCATCGACGTTTACGTCGGGCTCGGGCAGCTGCACATTGACCTCGGGCTGCGCCTGCTCGACCGAAACCTGCGGTGCATCCTGGTTGACCTCTATCTCCGGCTCAGGCGTTGCCACATTGACCTGTGGGTCCGGCATGCGCACGATGATTTCAGGCTGGGGTTGGTCGATCGTGATAATGGGTCGCGGCATCTGCACCGTAATGGTGGGCTGCACCTGGCGCACGATGATCTCGGGTCGTGGCTGGGTGACGCTGACATCCGGCTCGGGCTGGGATACCGTCACTTCGGGGGCGTCCTGCTGCACGCTGACGCTGGGGTCAGGCTGGGTGACGATGATCTGGCCGCCGCGCGAAATCCCTTCGTCGCTGCCCGAAATCCCTTCATCGCTGCCAGCCAGCGCGCTCGAAGCGTCTTCATAATAGACCCGGCACTGTTCTTCATCACCGGCGGCAACTACCGGACCGCTTTCAGTGATCCATTCTGGGTTTAGTCGGTCGTATTCCTCAGTATTTATCGCTTCAAGGGCCAGGCAATACTGCTCGTTGTTGCCAAATTCCTGACTGGTTTGGGCAATTGCTGCCGTAGTAAGCGCCGTTCCGCCGATCAGGGACGTAACGAATAGTGACATAAACTTGCGGTTCATGTTGCTCTCCTGTCTGTTTGGATATACGGGGCTAACGGGACTTGGCTGGATCCGTTCCGCGAAAAAGACGTGGATTTGCCGCACAAAAGCTTCAAAATCCGGGAGATACGCAATTGCCTGCACGATTACAGGCGCTTAGTCGCCCGCGCGGCATTCTGGCGGCATTGACATGGATCAAGCCATCTTAGGCCAGCGCCACCGTCGCGAGACGGCCAGAACGGCATACCCCGTCGAATTCGGGCAGGTTCCTTCGTCGTGACAGGACCAGAGCTACGGCTTGCAAAGCCGCCCACAGGAGACATTCCACATGCGCTACTTCATCGCCATCATCCCGCCCGCCGAGCTCAAGCCCGAACAGGTCCCGCAAAGCCTGATGGACGCCATGGGACCCTGGATGGAAAAGGCCCTGGCGGACGGCAGTCTGGTCTCGACCGGCGGCCTCACCCCAGCCAGCAGCGGCAGGCGCCTGACGGGGCACACCGGTGCCGTGGCCATCACCGACGGCCCCTTTGCCGAGGCCAAGGAGGTCATCGGCGGCTATGCGGTGCTCGAAGCGCCCGATCTTGCCGCCGCCACCGCCTTGGCTGGCGCATTCCTGCAACTGCATATCGACCACGGCCTGCCGGACGTGGTTCTGGAACTGCGCGAAATTGCTGGCGGTGCCAATTACTAGCCTGACCCTGCCGGCAGGCGCCTGTGGATGGAGGACACAGCCAGCAGCGTTCGGCGCCCTTTGCGCCTATCGCCTTCCGCCAAACACCCGGTCGGCAATGCGGCTATTGCGGCCCGCGGCAATACCGGGGATCAGCAGGGCATCGATCAGCCACCACAGGCCAACCACAAACCACAAAAAGCCCAGCACGCCGAAGGAGACCAGCGTCAGCAGCAGGATCAGCGCCGATAGTGCCAGCATGATGAAGCCGCTGACCGGCCGGCCAAGATAGAATCGGTGCGCGCCGACATAGCCGAGGAAAAACCACAGCACATAGGCGGCGAGCAGCGATTTCTTCTCGATGTCATATTGGGCGGCGAGGCGATCTGAACTCATTGCTGGTTCTCCATTCCCAGCCAAAATGGGATCGATTGCCAAGGTTTCAAGACCGGGGCCGCCAGCAGAGCCTGGCCTTGCAGCCTCTAGCGTTCCAGCAGGGTCTTGAGCACGTGCAGGTCGGTTTCCATCCAGGCCGCCTCCGATTCAAAGGCGGCGTCCGATACCAGCGGCTGCTGCACCGACGTATGCACGAGCACGCAGCCATTGCCATTGCGGATCAGCCTGACGCTGGATGATTGCCAGATATGCGCGCCCGATTGCAGCGTATAGTCGAGCACATAGAGGTCATTGGGCGGGCTGAAGCGTGCCATTATCTCCCCGTCCGGCCCGACAAAGGACCAGACCAGGGGGCCTTCTGCCGGCTCGGCCTGTCCCGAACCGATCGGCATCCAGCGCGCCATATTGTCCGGCTGGCTCAGAAAGCCATAAACCTCATCGATCGGCCGATTGATCAGGACAGTCAATGTCCTTGCCTTCAGCATGGTGCAACCTCGCGGCGAACCCTGGAACAGAGCACATGCACAACGCCCGCCGCCAACCAGAAAAGTATCAATGTACTGATAATAATGAATAATTTAAAAAATGCGCAGAGCGGATGCGGGACGAATTGGCAAACCACACGCCCTTAGCATCACGCTTCCGTGAGGTGAAGCGCGGTCGCCGGACAGTCTTAACACCCTGTTAGCAAAGTCGCGCAAATACCGGCCAAGCACTGCTTAGAAGCAACAAGGCCCGCTTGCGCGGGCCCTGTCAGTCAAGTCGGTGTCTGGCGACAGCTCAGCCTTGGCGGGCCTTGAAGCGCTTGTCTACCTTGTTGAT
>CAXBHD010000106.1:0-10409 GCA_963975335.1 uncultured Devosia sp.
GCGCAATGATTATGAAGTGGGGCTGGGCACGTTCAGCCGGGCGCTGGACCCGGCGACCAGGAATTTCACCGAGTTCAAGGATTATGTGGCGACCCATCTCGACCCCCAGCGGGACAAGAAGGTGGCCATGTTCTGCACCGGCGGAATCCGCTGCGAAAAGGCCTCGAGTTACCTCTTGAGCCAGGGTTTTGAGGAAGTGTTTCACCTCAAGGGGGGAATCCTCAAATATCTCGAAGTGGTGCCGGAGGAAGAGAGCCGGTTTGCCGGGGAATGCTTCGTCTTCGACGAACGCGTTTCGGTCGGCCATGGGCTGGTCGAGGGCGAGGCGACGCTGTGCCGGGCCTGCCGGCATCCGCTGACGCCGGCGGACCGGGCCGATCCGGCCTATCACGAGGGGATCAGCTGCCCCCATTGCGCCGGCGACGCCGACAAGCACAGGGCAGCGCAGGAGCGGCAAAAGCAGATGGACCTGGCGGCACGGCGCGGGGCGGCGCATCTGGGCGATGGGGCGGCCGCGGCGGCGGCGGCAGCCCGGGCGCGCAAGCGGGACGAGGCCGCGGCGTCGCGGGCGCGCAATGCGGCCGGCACGGCATGAGCATTATCCTGGCGATCGATACGGCGGCGCCGCGGCTGCAGCTGGCGCTGCTGCTGGGTGATGGGGCCGTGGATGTGTCGGTGGACGACATGGCCACCGGGCAGGCCGAGGCGATTTTCGGGCGGATTGCCGCGCTATTGGCGCGCAATGGCGTGGGCTATGCCGATTTGAGCCGGGTGGTGACGACGACCGGGCCGGGCTCGTTTACCGGGCTGCGGATCGGGCTCAGCGCGGCGCGCGGCGTGGGGCTGGCGCGGGGGATTCCGGTGATCGGCGTGCCCAGCCTATTGGCGCTGTCGCTGGGCGTTGCGGGGCCCAGCACGGTGCTGCTCGATGCGCGGCGGGACGAGGCCTATTTCCAGATCTTTGCCGGGCCGGGCATGGCGGTGACGCCGCCGGACCTCTTGCCGATGGCGCTGGCGCAGGCGGCAATGCCGCCCGACACCACGCTGATCAGCTCGCCCTTTGTCGATATCGCGCTGCTGGCGCGCTATGGCGCGGCGGCGGACCCGGCGACGCATCCACCGGAGGCGGCCTATATCCGCGATGCCGATGCCAAGCCGCAGACGGCCGGGCGGGTGGAAAGGACGGGGGCGTGATCAAGCTCTGGATGGCGCCGGGGGGCCTGCATATCGAGCCGGGACAGACCAGGGATGCCGAGGCGCTGGCGGCGATCCATGCCAAGGGCTTTTATCGCGGCTGGCCGAGCGCCGAATTTGCCAGTTTTCTCAGCGAGCGCGATACGCCGGTCTATGTCGCCTGCGACGCCAAAAGGCGGATTGCCGGCTTTGCTTTGGTGCGCATCGCCGCCGACGAGGCGGAGCTCCTGACCATAGCGGTGGACCCCAAATGGCGCGGCAAAAGGCTGGGCCATGCCCTGCTGGCGGCGGCCTTCGACGACCTGCTGATGAGCCCGGCCAAGCGGATGTTTCTCGAGGTCAGCGAGGATAATGCCGCCGCCATCAAGCTCTATGAGCGGCATGGCTTTACCCGGATTTCGAGCCGCAAGGGCTATTATCCCAAGCCCGATGGCAGCGCGGCGACGGCGCTTGTCATGGCCCGCGATCTTGGGTAACCCGGTGGCATGAGAAATCCGGGGAGAGCGACGGCGTGAGCAAGAGCCAGACGGAGCCAACGCTGGAAGAGGCCTGCGTCGCCAAGGGCATGCGCATGACCGACCAGCGGCGGGTGATTGCCCGGGTGATCGAGGCGGCGGCCGACCATCCCGATGTCGAGGAGCTCTATCACCGTGCCTCGGCGGTGGATGACCGGATTTCGCTGTCGACGGTCTATCGCACGGTCAACCTGTTCGAAGAGGCCGGGCTTGTCACCAAGCACGACTTCAAGGATGGGCGCGCCCGCTTCGAGCTGATCCCCGACGAGCATCACGACCACCTGATCGATATCCGCAGCGGCGCGGTGATCGAATTCCGCAATGAGGAAATCGAGGCGATTCAGGACGTGATTGCCAAAAGACTGGGCTATCGGCTGGTCGACCACCGGCTCGAGCTCTATGCCGTGCCGGTGGGTGGCGACAGCAAGAAGAAGGGCTGAGCCGGCCACCAGGCCCCTGCCCCGCCGCGCCGATCGATACAATTTTAGCCAGTAATCCTAACCCCCAATTGTGCTTGGGCGGCCGGACTTGTTTGTCTATCACTGCAGCGACCAAGACGAGGTTGGTGATGGCCTGGCAGATTGTTGCAATATGGGCAGTGGTGATGGTGACCATTACCTGGTTCGTGCGCGACGAGCGCCGCCTGATTGCCAATGCCAGCCTGGCGCAGGCCCGTTTTCTCTATGGGCCGCCGCATTATACCGCGCCGGTGCCAGAGGCCGCCGCAGCCAGCGCGACCGCCGCGGCGCCCGGGCGCCCGATACGGGAGCTGGGCCGCGACGGCAGGGCCTTTCTCGAGGCGCTGTCGGACGGCCAATAGCGGGACCGGGCTATTCGGCCGCCTGGATGGACTGCTTGAGGCGGGCAATGATGGTGGCGGCCTTGAGCATCAGGGCCATGTCGACATCGCCCGGCCCGGCATCATTGGCGATGTCGGCCCAGACCGGAATCGACAGTTCATGGGTATGCTCATTGCCATCCAGCGTTTCGGTCAGCACGGCGCGCACGTGTCCGGTGACCCGACCGGCGAGCCGAGGATGGGACTGCTTGTCCCGGACGGCGATATCGATAAGTTCTAACGTCATATAGGCCCCTGAGGAGCCCCCATGCAAACCTAGCGCATGGGAAGTTCCCGAGCTCTTAACGCGCCAGACCGCCCGAGGTTGTTCGGCGGCGGCACTTTATGGAAGGAGTGGCGCCTAGATCACACCTTGACCGCGTGTTCAACCCGACCCGTTTCGCCAAACAGGCGGATATAGCGGGCAATTTCCTCGGGCGTGCCGGTGGCCTTGGCCGGATTGTCGCTGAGCTTGACGGCCGGACGGCCATTGGCCTGGCTCACCTTGGCGACGATGGAAATCGGCTCGCCACCGGCAATGGCGGGGGCGCTGTCGGGGCGGAAGCCGGTCCAGTCGGCCACCCAATCGGGGGCATGCTGGAGGAAGGCATCGGTGCCAAAGGCATCGGGCAGGACGATCTTGAGATTGCCGCCATAATAGCGCTCCCAATCGGTCAGCACCTGATAGGGCGTGGCCAGCAGCTCGGCATCGGTTTTGGCGAGCGCGGCCAGCACCATGGGCAGCTCATGGGCATTGGTGCCCAGAGCCTCGAGATCGGTATCCATGGCGAGCTTGACATTGGAGGTGCCGGTGAAATTGTCGCCAATACCCTCCTTGAGCGCATCGACGCACCAGCGCTGCCAGAGGAAGGAATGGCGGCGGCGGGTGCCGAAATCGGAAATCCTGAGATCGGGCAGCTTTTGCAGGCGCTCGACCTTTTCCCACATCTTGGCCTTGGCGCGGGCATAGAGCACGTCGAGGGTGAAGGGGCCATAATGCTTGAGGGCGGCGCGGCTGCGCAGCTCGTTGATAATGGCCAGGGCCGGAATTTCCCACATGGAGGTCTCCATCCAGAGGCCGGGAAATTCGAGCACGAACTGGCCGTCGCGCTTTTCGAGCGAATAATCGGGCAAGCGGAAATCGGCCAGCCATTTGAGGAATTCGGGGCTGAAGATCTGCTTGCTGCCGTAAAAGCTGTTACCGGCCAGCCAGATCATTTCCTTTTTGGTGAAGCGCAGCTCGCGCACATGATCGAGCTGGGCGCGCAATTCATCAATGTCGATCTCATCGGCCAGGCGCACCGAACGGGTGCGGTTGATCAGGCTGAACGTGGCATCGACCCTGGGATAGAGCCCCCAGATCATCTGCAGCATCAGCAGCTTATAGAAATCGGTATCGAGCAGGCTGCGCACGATCGGATCGAGCTTCCAGGTGTGGTTATACACCCGGCGCGCCATGTCGGTAAAAGTGGCCATTGTCGTTCCCCATTCGCGGCGAGCCTTGTAGCGCGCAGGGCTGGGGATGGGAAGGTCGGGGGCGGCGGGATCGGTTCGGTGGGGGGATAGCGGCGGGTGGCGGATTGGGGGTGGGTTGCGGACCGGCCGCTTTACCTTAAGCTGGATGCGAGAGCTGCCACCGGCATGACAGCCTTGATTGGTAAAGAGGCCAGCGATGTCATGGATGAAACCTGCGGTTACTGTGGTGCTGCTCGTGGGCTTCCCCCTTGGCTGCTCAGCGGCCTGCAGCAGCATCAGTGCCTCGTACATGACCGGGTATGTCCCACAAAAATTTGGACTAACACGAGCTTATTCAGAAGGAACATGCGTCAATAACGGGCTGGCTTATGTCGGTGCAATCGCTGTTGGCCTAGACTCGGGCACGATCCAAGAAATTGACGAAGAGGGCATTGGCTATTTTGCTGACGTCGATGCAGCACGCGACAGAAGCCGGTCCATTCATTACCGGAACTGGAAGGAAACACCCGTGCCCGCCTTGGAATTTTCGACAGAGCCCAAAAGTAATTTCTTTTGTGGGTCAAGCCATGGCTGGTCCTGGCCCGCCGGATTTTGGGAAGCTCTACAAGCTCCGGGCAGCTTCTACAGTGACGACCTTGGACGTCGTAGTGCAGTGGTCGTGCCGTCGTTGGGTATAATCGCGATCAGCATGCAAACCAGATAGATGCGAAAATTTGGGGGCGATTGGATGTGGGGATGATGCTCCAGCAAGGTCCGGCTTTGGCGATAGATTTTGATTTGACCGATGACCGCAATGGGGTCATTCGCAGTCGCCTCTGGGGTAGAGTCCGGACAGGCGGCTTTGGATAACCAATCTGGATAAACTGGACAATGTCTGCCCAAGCAATCACCGCCTAGAGGTACTTCAGTGCAGCTATCAACCCTGCGATCACCAAGGCGTAAAGTACAATTGCCGGAGTGGAGAAAGCGGCCTTCATTCTCTGTTGTGAAGCTATGCTTGGATGCGCTGCCCGACCTCCAAGCGCCAGACGCTGGCGGCGTCTGCGAAGGTGAAATAGTTGATAGGCGGACAAACCAAGCCAGACAAATAAGAAAATTATGATCGCCGCCGGCGCTGTCACCGTTTGATACGGAAAAGCCGCAAAACTGGCGACGTAAAGAAGAGCCGTTGCAACCCCATTCATAATGATCGCGCGAGTAATGTCGCTGACCGAAAAAATCCCCATCTCTGCTCCCCCTGTCGTTGAATTGCATCTAACGTTTACGCAGTGATGCTTTCAACAAAAGGCGCCGTGTGGAAATATTTCCGGTTAACGGACACTGAAGGCTCTACAAAACACCTTCCACAACACGGCTCAGCCTCGAACAACACGACTGCTTTCAGGCAACCCAACAGCGCAAATTAACGGCTGATATGGGGTCGGAAGCGGCCCATAAAATGCGCCGGGCGGGTGCGACCGTCTTGAGCGTGTGGATCCCCTCCCCTCGCCCCCAGCAGAAAAGACTCACATGCTGTAGCGCGTCCACCGCGGCCGCACGCGCTGCAGCCAGATGGCATGCTCAAGCCGCAGCTGCAGATTTCGACGTAAAGACCGCCATGCACTTGCCAGCACCGGAAAAAATCTGCCGCTATACTCGTTGACACCGGAAATGCGGCAGTTGCTGCGCTCTAAGTATTTGATGATCAAGCGCTTCTATTGCCCTGGTTAAGCAAAAATTAACAGGCGGCGCCTAGATCTAGCGCGGTGTAATGAGACGGCACCAAGGCCCACTCTGCTGTCGCCCGGAAAGGTCGCCATGACGATGCCCGTCACCCCAGACCGGCGCCCAGCTGACGGCGGCGACGGCCCTTGGCCGCCTGCGCCGATGCCACAACCGATCCGCTGCCGTGCGTAGGCCGATCCCGAGCAGCGGGCCGGACGCGCCCGCGCTGCCGGCGCATCGAGGCATCATCTGGCCGATGGTGCTGGTGTTTGTGCTGACGGCGGGGCTGTGCGTGCTCGGCACGGCGACACGACCGCTCGGCTTTCTGGCCGGCTTCTGGCCCGCCAATGCCGTGACGGCCGCGATCTTTCTGCGCTATCCCGGGCTGTTCACCCCGCTGAACTGGGCAGCGGCCGTCGCCGCCTTCCTCGTGGTCGACCTGGCCAGCGGCAATGACGTGATCACGGCGCTGTCGCTGACCGCCTCCAATTTTGCGGGCATCCTGATCGCCGCGTTGCTGCTGCGGCATCTGGGCCGCCAGGCGACGGACCTGTCGGGCGGCATGTCCATCCTGGCGATCTTCCTGGCCGCTTTCCTCGCGGCGGGGGCCACGTCCATTATCGGCTCGCAGGTTTCGGCCAGCATGTTCGGCGTGCCCTATGCCGACGCCTTCATGTTCTGGTTTTCCAACGAGCTGACCAACCATGTCACGTTCATCCCGCTGGTGCTGGCCATTCCCGACAATGTCTGGGGACGGCTGCGCCAGACGGCCCGGACCACCTTTGCCACGCCCTGGACGGAAGCCAGCTATCACCGGCTCTTCGCCTTCGCGCTGCTGATCCTGCTGGGCTATTGCAGCCATGTCTTTGGCGGCCCGGGCGCCTTCGTCTTTCCGCTGCCGGCGCTGATCCTGGTGGCGATGCTCTATCCGATCTTTGCGACGGTGGGCCTGGTGCTGATCTATACCGTGTGGTGCCAGAGCGTGTTCTTTCTCGACATGATCCTCAAGGGGGTGGCCGCGGTGGGCGCCGAGGATACCATGTCCATCCGCTTCGGCATCACGCTGGTGGCGCTGGGGCCGCTGACCGTGGCCTGCATGAATGCGGCGCGCGAATCGCTGCGGGTAGCCCTCGACCGGGCGGCCACGACCGATGATCTGACCGGCGCGCTGAACCGGCGCGCCTTTTTCGCCCTGGCGGAGGACGCCCTGCAGAGCAAGCGCCCGGCGGGGGCGGCGACAGTGGTGATGATGCTCGACATCGACCATTTCAAATCGATCAATGACCGCTATGGGCATGCAGGCGGCGACGACGCGCTGCGGGCCTTTACCAGCGTCGTGGCGGCCAATCTCAGAAGCACGGACCTGCTCGGCCGCTTTGGCGGCGAGGAATTTGCCATCATCGCCCGCACCGGCCGGCTGCGCGACGCCGTCGTGCTGGCCGAGCGCATCCGCGAGGCGGTCAAGCAGTACCCCGTCCGGGCAGCCGATGGCAGCAGCTTCAGCATGACGGTCAGCATTGGCGGGGTGGCGCGCTATGGCCGCTTCGACCTCGATATCGAAGCGGCGCTCAACCAGGCCGATGCCGCGCTCTATACCGCCAAACATGCCGGGCGCGACCAGGCGGTGATCCGCACCGACTAGGCGCGATCGGGCCCGGCGCGCGGGCGGCCCTCAATCGCCCAGCTGGAAGCGCTCGAAGCGGTCCAAAGCCGCGTCCACCGCGACCCGGCCCTCGGCGCCGATATCGTGCAGCCAGGTCTGCTGCTGGATCAGCAGCTTGCCGGCGGCGCGGTCGGTCTTGAGATCGAGGGCGGCGACGATCCTGTCGCCCTGCAGGACCGGCAGGGCGAAATAGCCCAGGCGGCGCTTGGCGGCGGGCAGATAGGCCTCAAAGAGGTGATCATAGCCAAAGAGCAGCTTGAGCCGCTTGCGCTGGATGATCAGCGGATCGAAGGGGGACAGGATATGGACGCCCTGCCCCGGCGGCGCGGCGGGCGCGTCGAGGGCCTGGGGAGCCGCCCAATGGGTGGGCTTGTCCTGCCCCTCGAGCAGGAGCGGCACCAGCTTTCTGGCGCGGACGCGGCTCTCGATCAATGCCCTGACCGCGGGCTTGCTCGGGGCATCGAGATGGCAGATGGAATCGAGGCTCACCAGGCCCTGGCTGCGCAAGGCGCGATCGAGCTTATAGGCCACGATCTGGCGGGCCGTGGCGGGTTTGGGCCGACCGGCCCAGGCAAAGTGCCGCTCGAGCAGATCATAGGTCTTGAGCATGCCCTGGCGGGCGGCGACGGCGACCCGGCCCTGATAGAACAGCATTTCGAGCACGCGCTTGCTCGGCTTGCGGCTGGCCCAGGGATGGTGCTTGTCGACCAGGGTATCGTCATCGATGTCGCGGATGGAGAGCGGGCCCTCGGCGCGCAGCCGGGCCAGCATGCTGCGGCTTTCGGCCGGGGTGATGCTGCCGAACCAGCGGCCGGGATTGGCCCGGTGCTGCGCCATGGCGGGCAGGAAGAAGGGCAGATCGGCCGTGGGCACATAGCTCAGCGCATGGGTCCAGTATTCAAAGACCGATTTGTCGGCCGACTGGGCGGCGACGAGATCGGCCCGGCGATAGGCGGGGATGCGCGCGAACAGGATGTGATGATGGCAGCGCTCGATGACATTGATGGTGTCGATCTGCACATAGCCCAGATGGGCAATGGCCGCCGCGGTCGCCTCAGGCCCCGCGCCGAAGGGCGCAGGGCTCTCGAGGCGCTGCGCGGCCAGCCAGAGCTGGCGGGCGCGGGCGGCAGCGAGGGGGACAGCTTTGCCGGCCAAGGCGGCTCCGAATCGAAACGAACAGGGAACATCAGCATGGCGGCTTTGGCGGGAGGCGGTCAATGCTGCCGGATGGCGCGCGCGCAGCTTCAGCAGCGGGGGGGCGCCTAATGGCCCGATGCCGTGGTGATGGGGCCTATCCTGCATGATGCGCCATCCGGGCGGAATGACGCCGGGGGCGCAGGCCGGGTGACGGTCCGCAGCGGACAGGCAGAGATGGGAAAAGGAAATGGTGGAGCCTAGCGGGATCGAACCGCTGACCTCTTGCATGCCATGCAAGCGCTCTCCCAGCTGAGCTAAGGCCCCATTATTTGGGTCTTTGGAGGACAGTTGCCTTCCGAAGCGAGGCGGAACCTATTGGATGATCCCGGCCCATGCAAGTGCCTAAATGACACTTTTTTATTTGACCGGCTGAAAGTCTCAGCCGGCCAAAAAATCACGTAAAATCAAGGCTCGTCGTCGGTGTTGACGTCAAAGCCGAGCTCGTCGTCCTCGTCTTCGTCTTCCTCGAGGAAGGTATCGGCATCGTCATCGCCCAGATCATCCTCGACCTCGACATCGACATCATCGGTCTCTGGAATATCCTCGTCGCCGGCTTCCTCGGCATCGGCTTCCTCGAGGGAGACGATTTCGGGGGCGGCGATATCGTCGATCTCGTCCTCGACTTCATCTTCCTCGACCGGCGCGGCCTTGGCCTTGGCGGGAGCCGCCTTGGCCGTCACGGCGACCTGCTCGAAATAGGCGCGCGGATAGCTCTTGCCGGTATAGGGCGAGACCACGGGATCGAGATTGAGATCGTAGAATTTCTTGCCCGTTTCAGGGTCGGTGCGCTTGGTGCCGCGGTCGGAACTGGCCATCGATGTTCCTCGTCAAGGGGTTTGGCGGGCGCGTTGGCCCGGGGGTTTGGTCAGTCCGGTTATGAGCAAAGCCGGTCCCTGTCAAACCGAAAATGTGGAGAGGCGCTTGCCAGGCCGACGGGGCGATGGCCAGAGCGGCGCCGAGCGTGTTAAGTCCGGACCCGCCATGAGTGATGCAAAGCCCAATGCCGACCTTCTGACCGCCCACGGCGCCGAGCCGCTGAGCGGGCGCTTCGTGACGCCCGGCGACGGGGCGATATCGCTGCGCGCCCTGCTGCTGGCGGCGCTGGCGGTGGGCAGCAGCCGCATCAGCGGCATGCGCGCCTCGCCTGACCTGCTGGCCAGCGCGGCAGCCTTGCGCCAGATGGGCGTGAGGATCGACATGGATGGGGCCGACTGGCGGGTGCAGGGGCTGGGCGGGCTGGGGCTGCTGGCCGCCGCGGCGCCGCTGGCGCCGGGGGCGGGCCTGGCACTGTGGCTGGGGCTGCTGGCCCCCTATAATATGACGACGCGGTTCAGCCCGGACCCGGCGGCCGAATTCGACACCCTGCCGCCGGCCCTGCTCGAGGCACTGAGCGCGCTGGGCGCGCGGGTGGAGCGGGCGGAGGATGGCGGGATCAGCCTGGTGGGCGCCAGCCTGCCGCTGCCGGTGCGGCTCAGCCTGGAAGAGGCGGACGAGACGAGCAAGACGGCGCTGCTGCTGGCCGGGCTGCAGGTGGCCGGGCAGAGCGCGATCCATGAGCGCGTGGCCAGCCAGGATCACAGCGAAAAGCTGCTGGCGCGGCTGGGCGCCGATATCGCCGTGACGCCGGACGCCGGCGATGGCGAGGGGGTGACGATCACCCTGACAGGCCTGCCCGACCTCAGCCCGCAGGCGATCAGCGTGCCCGGCGATCCATCGGCGGCCGCCTTTGCCATCGTGGCGGCGCTGATCATCAAGGGCAGCGACCTGGTGGTGGACAATGTGCTGATCAATCCGCTGCGCACCGGGCTGATCGATACGCTGC
>CAXBHD010000107.1:0-10268 GCA_963975335.1 uncultured Devosia sp.
CAGACCAATGTCATTGACGTCCACATGTCGCGCCTGCGCTCCAAGATCGACAAGGGCCATGCCAGCCCCTTGCTGCACACGGTGCGCGGTGCCGGCTACATGATCCGCGAGTAGCCCGTGCACGGATTGAGCCGCTTCGCCCAGCTCTGGCGCACGTCCACCGTCCGGTTGACGGCGACCTTCATCCTGATCTTCAGCCTGTTTTCCATTCTGCTGCTGGGTTTCATCGGCTGGCAGTCCAGCGTCTCGATCCAGCGCCAGCAGGCCAATGACATCGACCGCGAAATCCAGGCGCTGCAGCGCATCGATGCCCGCCAGGGCATTCGCGCCCTGGCCTTTGCCGTCGAGCGCATATCGCGCGCCCCGGGCCCCGGCGTCTATTATCTGGGCGATGCCACCGGCCAGTATCTGCTGGGCAATGTCACCGATGTGCCGGTCGAGGTCCTGCTCACCCCGGGCACCTATGGCTTTGACTATGAGCGCGCCAATGCCCTGACCGAAACGCCCGACCAGCTCGAGGGACGCGCGCCGCCGCCTCCCAATTCGGGCTATGCCGTGGTCCGCTCGGTCGCACTCAACAATGGCATGCTGCTGGTGGTCGGCCGCGACGTGGTCGAGCGGCGCGGCTTTTCGGCCATCATCGTGCAGAGCTTTCTGCTCGGCGTGCTCGGCATCATCGTCTTTTCCACCATTGCCGGCGGCATCACCGCCCGGCGCGTGCTGCGCCGCATCGACGCCATTCGCGATACCTCCACCAAGATCATGTCGGGCAATCTGAGCGAGCGCGTGCCGGTCACCCGCCGCAATGACGAATTCGATGGCCTGGCCACCAATCTCAACGCCATGCTCGACCGCATCGAGCAGCTGCTGCAGGGGCTCAAGGAAGTCACCGACAATGTCGCCCACGATCTCAAGACGCCGCTGACCCGACTGCGCAACCAGGCCGAGTCGGCCCTGCGCGAGGGCGCCAGCGACCAGAGCCGCCAGCAGGCGCTCGAAACCACCATTGCCGAGAGCGATCGGCTGATCCAGACCTTCAACGCGCTGCTGATGATCGCCCGCGTCGAGGCCGGCGCGCCCTCGGGTGCCCTCAGCGATATCGATGTCAGCGCCATCGTCGCCGATGTGGCCGAACTCTATGGCCCGGTGGCCGAGGACGAGAATATCCTGGTCGAAACCGCCATTGTCCCGGCAGTGCATCTGCGCGCCAATCGCGAGCTGATCGGCCAGGCCATGGTCAACCTGCTGGAAAATGCCGTCAAATATGCCAAGCCCGAAGGGGAAGGGCAGGGGCGCATCACCGTCGGCCTGCGCCAGGCCGGCGACCGCGTACTGATCGAAGTGGCCGACAATGGCCCGGGCATTGCCGAGCCCGACCGCAAGCGGGTCATCGAACGCTTCGTCCGGCTCGAAAAGAGCCGCTCGGAATCGGGCTCGGGCCTGGGCCTGTCGCTGGTCAATGCCGTGGCGCGCCTGCATGGCGGCAGCTTCCGCGTCGAGGACAATGCGCCGGGCGTGCGCGCGGTGATCGATCTGCCGGCATCGTGACGACAACATGCTGCAGCGAGACGAAAGTCGGGCTCACTGACCTTGCCCCCATGGGCCCGCCAAGCTAGTTGTGCTGCATGGTGACAAAGCTGAATGCCCTTCCCACAGTCGACATGCCGGTCTTTGCTGCATGGATGGGGCAGTTGCCAGGGGCCCAGAGCGCGGCGCTGATCAAGAGTAGCGCCGCCATTGGGCCGCTGCTCGAATCGGCCCCCTATCTGCTGGCGCTGGCGCAGGCCAATGTCGACTGGCTGATCGCCGCGCTCGCGGACAATCCCGACGGCGCCCTGATCGATATTCTGGCCACGGTCGACGCTGCCGGCCAGGACGCCGCCGACGAGGCTGCCCTGGGCCCGGTGCTGCGCATTGCCAAGGGGCGCACGGCGCTGCTGGCGGCCATTGCCGAAACCGGTGGCGCCTGGACCACCGCCCAGGCCACCGCCGCTTTGTCCGACCTGGCCGATGCGGCGCTCGACGCCGCCCTGAACCTGCTGATGCGCCAGGCCGCCGAAAAAGGCCTGCTGACGCTGCCGCCCGAACAGGCGACGGCCGCCAATTCCGGCCTTGCCGTCTTTGCCTTGGGCAAGCATGGCGGCCAGGAGCTGAACTACTCCTCCGACATCGACATCGTGGTATTTTACGATCTCGACAAGGGTGTGCTCAAGGACCCGGTCGAAGCCACCAAGACCTATTCGCGCATGGTGCAGAAGCTGGTCGGGCTGATGGAAGACCGCCAGGCGCATGGCTATGTGTTCCGCACCGATCTGCGCCTGCGCCCCGATCCCGGCTCGACCCCGGTGGCCATCTCGTTTGACGCCGCCTTGGCCTATTATGAAAGCCGCGGCCAGAACTGGGAGCGCGCCGCCTGGATCAAGGCGCGGCCCTGCGCCGGCGACCGGCGGGTGGGCGAGGCCTTTCTCAAGGAACTGGCGCCCTATATCTGGCGCAAGCATCTCGACTTTGCCACCATTGCCGACATCCAGGCAATGAAGCGGCAGATCAATATCGCCAAAAAGGTCGGCGATATCCGGGTCGAGGGCCACAATGTCAAACTGGGCCGCGGCGGCATTCGCGAGATCGAGTTCTTCACCCAGACCCAGCAGCTGATTGCCGGCGGCCGCGACAAGACCCTGCGCGTGCGGCCCACCGCCCATGCCCTGGCCGCCCTGGCCGATGCCAACTGGATCACCCCGCGCGCCGCCACCGAGCTGACCCAGACCTATTGGTATCTGCGCGCCGTGGAAAACCGCCTGCAGATGCTGACCGATGCACAGACCCATGTCATGCCCAGCACGCCGGCCGAAGTCGCCGTCATCGGCCGGCTGATGGGCGAGGCGGACCTGCGCGCCTTCGAGCTCGACTATCGCGCCGCGCTCGAACGCGTCGCCGCCTATTATGCCGAACTGTTCACCGAGGGCGAAACCCTGGGCAGCGGCGAGGGCAACCTGGTTTTCACCGGCAGCGACGATGATCCGGGCACGCTTGAAACCCTCTCGGCCATGGGCTTCAATCAGCCGTCCAAGGCCATCGAGATCGTGCGCAAGTGGCACTATGGCAGCTATCCTGCCACCCGCGCTTCGGCCGCCCGCGGGCACCTGACCGAACTGCTGCCGGCTTTGCTGACCACGCTGAGCAATGCCGGCAATGCCGACGAGGCACTGGCCAAGTTCGACAATTTCCTGTCGCGCCTGCCCACCGGCGTGCAGCTCTTCGCGCTGCTGCGCAACCACCCCAATCTGCGCACCCTTTTGGTGCAGCTGATGGCCTCGGCGCCGCGCATGTCCGAGGCGGTGATCCACCGCGCCCATGTCATGGACGGGCTGATCGATCCGGCCTTTGCCAATGACGTCACCCATCGCGACGTGCTGGTGGCCAAGGTCGATGCCTTTATCGCCGATGCTCGCTCCTATGAGGAGGTCATCGACCGCGCCCGCATTATCGGCCAGGAGCAGAAATTCCTCATCGCCGCCGGCCTGCTCTCGGGCACGGTTGAGGCGCGCGGCGCCGGCGAGCAGTTCACCGCCCTGGCCGAGACGCTGCTCAACCGCCTGTTCGGCAGCGTGCGCAGCGAGTTCGAGCGGCGCCATGGCATATTGGCCGGCGGCAAGGTGGCGCTGCTGGCCTTTGGCAAAATGGCCAGCCGGGAAATGACCGTCGCTTCCGACCTCGATTTCATCCTGCTCTATGATGCGGTCGAGGGCGAATCCGACGGCGCCAAGCCGCTCAGCACCAATCAGTATTATACCCGGCTGACCCAGCGCCTCGTCGCCGCCATCACCGCGCCGACGGCCGAAGGCGTGCTTTACGAGGCCGATATGCGGCTGCGGCCCTCGGGCAATGCCGGGCCGCTGGCGACAAGTCTGTCCGGCTTTACCTCCTATCACCGCGACAATGCCTGGACCTGGGAGCATCTGGCGCTGACCCGCGCCCGCGTCGTGCTGGCCGATGACAGTTTCGGCTTTGTCGTGGCCGACGCCATTACCGAAGTGATGTCGCGCCCGCGTGACGCCGCCAAGGCGATCGACGATGTGGTCAGCATGCGGGCCCTGATGGCCAAGGAACGGCCGGCCCGGCACGACTTCGACCTCAAAATGGCCCAGGGCGGCCTGGTCGATCTCGAATTCATCGCCCAGTCGGCCCAGCTGGTGGCCGGCAAGACCATTGCTTTGCCGCAGGCGGCGACCGAGCCGGTGCTGCTGCGGCTGGGCGCGCTGGGCCTCGTGCCCGAAGGCGCCCGGCTGGCGGAAATCCACCGCACCTATTCAACCGTGCTGCAGGTGATGAGTTCGGCGCTGATCCACCCGCTCAAGGACGAACCCTGGCCTGACGCCTTCAAGGAATTGCTGGCCGGGCTGACCCATTATCCCGATTTCGGCCGGCTGGTGCTCGACCTGGCCGCCATGCGGGCCGAGGTCATGGCGGCTGCTGCCGCCTGGTATGACAAGGCGCGGACGCTCTAGCTCACGCCGCAACCGACAGGGCGGCCACATGCAGCGGCAGCGAGATGGCGACCGTCGTCCCCAGGGCCGGGCTGGAATCGATGGCCAGATGCCCGCCGCTGAGTTCGGCAATGGCGCGGGCAATGGAAATGCCCAGTCCGGGACCGATGCCCTCGCGGGTAAAGGTGGCGTCGCCCAGGGCAAAGGGCTGCGACAGGCTGGCCAGCCGCTCTTCGCTCATGCCCATGCCGGTATCGGTGATCTCGATCACCACGCCGTCGCGTGCCGCAAAGGCCGCCAGGGTCACCCGGCCGCCGGCCGGGGTGAAGCGCAGCGAATTCTCGACGATATTGGAGATCATGCGCACCAGGCCCAGCTGGTCGCCCTCGATGACGGCATTGCTGGTCTGGCTCACCGTCAGCCGCACCCGCGCCCGCGCCGCCGGGCCGGCAAACCGCTCCATCACGCTGTCGAGCAGGTCGTCGACCGCCACCGGATCCTGGCGCAGCGCCTTGTGGCCGCTCTCGAATTCGGCCAGGTCCAGAATGGTGGCGAACGAGCTCAGCAGATGCTCGCCCGAGCTCTTGATCGACTGGACATAATCGGCATAGCGCGCATCGCCCAGCGGGCCATAGGCCTGGTGCCGCATCAGGTCGGCAAAGCCGATAATGTGGTTGAGCGGGGTGCGGATATCGTGGCTGAGATGGGCCAGGAAATTGGTCTTGGAGCGGCTGGCCGCCTCGGCCTTAAGCTTTTCCTCGTGATAGCGCCGCGCCAGCTGGCGCTGCTCCTCGCGAATGGCATGCAGCATGGTATCGGTCTTCTTGCGCTCGGTCACGTCGCTGACCAGCGTCATGAAGCCGCCATCGGCCAGCGGGCGCTCGTCGATCAACAGGCATGAGCCATCCTGGCGATGCAGCTCGATGACGCGGTTGTTCTCGTCCTCGTTGAGCAGCTTCATATAGCCGCCCTCGATCATCCGCTTGACCGCGTCGTGATAGGTCACGGTCTTGCCGCGCAGGTTGAGCCGGGCGCGATATTGCTCATTGCATACCACCAGCGCGCCGTCCTTGGTCCAGCAGGCGACGCCCATCGGAATGGCGGCCGCCAGCGTCTGGTAATTATGCTGCCGCTGATTGTCGGGCAAAGCACGCTGGGCGCGCCGCCAGATCAGCGCGGTCAGCAGTCCGGCCAGGGCAAAGGCCACGCCGGCGCGCTGGGCAATGGTTGCCCACAGCCCCTGCGGCGCCGCTTCCAGCGCCAGCATGCCGCGATTGCCCAGGGAGACGTTCTGTCCCGGCCCGGGGGAAACGGCTGGCGCCTGATCCGCGACCAGGCTGGCGCGGGTAACGGTATTGAAGCGGGCGGGCAGCGCATCCACGGCGATCGCCATGGCTTCGGGGCCCAGTTCGGCGACATCGGCGGCAAAGGCCGTACCGATCAGCGCCAGTTCGCGCTCGGCGTCGCCAAAGGTGCGGAAGCTGTCATAGGTGACAAACAGACTGGCGGCGAACAGGGCCGTCAGCGCCACCGCGACGGTCATGGGGGCCATTGCCGGGCGGCCACTGGCGCGTGTCAGCCCCTTGCGGCTGTCATTGACCTGGCGTGTTTTTGTCCGCCCCGTGTCCACGCCCAGCTGTTGGGCGCCGACGCCGGATGTCTCCGCCGACCGCATGAACTTCTCCGTTTTGCCACTGGGCATGCCCGATCCGATTTGCCCTTAACGAACAATGAATCAGCAGGACTCCGGTGTCCAGACCCGCAAAAACCCCGTCGGAGGGCCGACCCGCAAAATTGCGAGTCAGCAGAATCACTTAGCCGGCGAAGAAAAATTCTTCCAATATTCTCCGCGATTTAGCTTGCCAACATGCGCGAAAGGATGTCCGCCGTATTGCGGCTGAGCCCGCCATTGCCGGAGAGCCCAGTCAGCGCGGCCTTTGCCGCCGCGCGACGGTCCGCTTCGAGCATCGGCCAGATGCGGAACCCGGTCAAAAGCCGTGCCGCCACCTGCGGGTTGATCGGGTCGATCTCGGCCACAATGCCGGTCACGAAGCGGAAGCCGGCGCCATCGGCCCGGGCAAACTGGGTCGGATTGCCCATCACGAAGCTGCCCACCAGCGCCCGCAACCGATTGGGATTGGTCTTGGGAAAAGCCGGGTCGTCGAGCACCGCCCGGATGCGTTCGATCACCCCGTCATGCGGTACGCTGGCCGTCACGCTCAGCCATTTGTCGAGCACCAGCGGATCGGCGGCGGCATAATTGGCGTGGAAGTCGGCCAGCATGATCTCGGCATCGCCGGTCGCGGCCAGGGCACTGGCGCTGAGGGCGGCCAACCGGTCGGTCATGTTGCGGGCGCCGGCATATTGCTGGGCCGCCAGCCCGGCTGCGCCGGCCGCATCGCTGGCCACCAGCAGGCCGAGCAGGCGATTGCGCAGGCTGCGCCGGCCGGTGCTGGCCGCGTCGGGCGCATAGGGCGCGTCGCTCGACAGCTTGAGATAGGCATTGAGCATGGGCAGGCCCAGCGGCGCGAAGACCGCCTTGAGCAGGTCGGAGCGCACCGCATGCACGCGGTCGGGATCCACATCCTTGCCCAGGGTGCGGCTGATCTGGGCTTCTGCCGGCAGGCTCAATGCCAGGGCCTTGAAGGCGTCGTCGAGGGTCTCGCTGGCCAGCGTCTCGCCCATGGCCCGGCTCAACGCCGAAACGGCATCCTCGCTCCAGGGCGTGCCGGCAATGGCCGCCACCGCCAGCGCCGAGCCGACATCCTGCAGCGCCTGCCAGCGGTTGAACGGGTCGCTGTCATGCTGGGCCAGGAACAGCTGGTCTTCCTGGCTGAGCGTGGTTTCCATGATCACCGGCGCGGAAAAGCCGCGCAGCAGCGAGGGCACCGGCTTGTTGGCAATGCCGGTGAAACGGATCTCGGCCGTGTCGGTATCGAGCACGATCATGTCGTCGCGCACCGTGCCGCCGCTGACCCCGCTCCAGCCCATTTCGCTGCCATTGGGCCCGAGCAAAGCAAATTTGATGGGCAGGACCAGCGCCTGCTTGTCGCTCTGGCCCGGGGTCGGCAGCGTCTGCTGCTTGAGGTTGAGCGTATAGGTCTGGCTGGCCGCGTCATAGCTGTCGCTGACGCTCAGGCGCGGCGTGCCGGCCTGCAGATACCAGATCTTGAACTGCTCGAGATCGGTGCCATTGGCTTCGGCGAAGACGGCAAGGAAGGCCTCGATCGTGGTGGCCTGGCCGTCATGGCGCTCGAAATAGAGGTCCATACCCCGACGGAAGCCGGCCTCGCCCAAAAGCGTGGCCAGCATGCGGACGATTTCGGCGCCCTTTTCATAGACGGTGGGCGTATAGAAGTTGTTGATCTCGCTATACTGGCTCGGCCGCGCCGGATGCGCCAGCGGCCCGCCATCCTCGGGGAATTGCGCCCCGCGCAGCGTCACCACGTCCGAGATGCGCTTGACCGGCCGGCTGCGCTCGTCGCTGGTAAATTCCTGGTCGCGATAAACCGTCAGCCCCTCCTTGAGGCAGAGCTGGAACCAGTCGCGGCAAGTGATTCTGTTGCCGGTCCAATTGTGGAAATATTCATGCGCGATGACCCGCTCGATACCGTCATAATCGGCATCGGTAGCGCTCTGCGGCTGGGCAAAGACCAGCTTGTCATTGAAGATATTGAGGCCCTTGTTCTCCATGGCGCCGAAGTTGAAATCGCTGACGGCGACGATGTTGAAGATGTCGAGATCATATTCGCGGCCGAAGCGCCGCTCGTCCCAGGCCATCGAGCGCTTGAGGCTGTCCATGGCCCACAGGCACTGCTCTTCCTTGCCATGGCTGCAATAGATGGCCAGGTCCACCTTGCGGCCCGAGGCGGTGGTGAAGCTGTCGGTGATCGAGCCGAGATCGCCGGCCACCAGGGCGAACAGGTAGCTCGGCTTGGGGAAGGGGTCTTCCCAGACAGCAAAGTGCATGCCGTCGCCGGCATTGCCCTGTTCCACCAGATTGCCATTTGACAGCAGCACCGGCGCCAGCGCCTGCGGCGCGGTGATGCGCACCTTGAACACCGCCAGATTGTCCGGACGGTCGAGATAATAGGTGATGCGGCGGAAGCCCTCGGCCTCGCATTGCGTGCACCAGGTGCCCCCCGAGCGATAGAGCCCCATCAGGCGGGTATTGCTCTCGGGCTGCAGCGTCACCTCGGTTTCAAGCACGAAGCGGCGCAGCGGCGGCTCGATGATCGTCAGGCCCGTCGCGTCGGCCGCATAGGCCGACAGCACCAGCGGCGCGCCGTCAATGGCGATCGAATCCAGCGCCAGCCCGTCGCCATCCAGCACCAGCGGCGTGCCGGGCGGCGTTTCGGCCTGCGGTTCGACCGTCAGCAGGGCCCGCACCCGCGTCTGGCTCTCGCCGATGCGGAAATCGAGATCCACCGAGACGATCCGGTAGGGGCTGGCTGCATAGTCCTTGAGGTAGATGGTGTGTTCGGTCTCGGTGCGCATGGACGGATCCGTCTTGAGTCGGTCTGAATTTGAAGTGTGGCCGCCCCGCAACAGCAGACTCGGCACTTTCGTGTAGTCTGCCGTCAGCGACCGCTCAGGTCCACTCTTGTGTGCCAATTGGGACGGCATTGCGGAGCGGACTCGGTTTGGCCGCGTCCCGTCGCTCCTCTGCGCCAATTGCGGGCGTATTGAGCACGATAGCTGAATTTTCCGTCTGGCCCTGTGCCCGCTTGTCCGTTCGCCCGACCCGCTGCTGTGCCTGCGGTGGTTGCGCGTCCGGCGCCCGCGCCAGTGCCGCCCGGACCTTGAACAATGGTGAACGACAATGCTGCGCTGGTTTGAACGACGTCTTGATCCCTATCCGCCCGGCGATCCGGTCGAGCCGCCCAAGGGCCTGCTGGCCTTCTGCCTGCATTACAGCAACGGCGCCAAGAAGTGGCTGGCGCTGATGGCCTTTGCCGCCGCGGCGGTGGCCATCGGCGAAATCATCATCTTCGGCTTTATCGGCGATGTGGTGAACTGGCTGGCCGATGCCGACCGCGCCACCTTCATCCAGACCGATGGCTGGAAGCTGGCGCTGATGGGGGCCATGGTGGTCTTCGTGCTGCCCGCCTTCGCGCTGATCTCGACGCTGACCATGCATCAGACGCTGCTGGGCAACTTCCCCCAGCGCATCCGCTGGATGAGCCATCGCTACCTCATCCGCCAGTCGATGAGCTATTTCCAGGACGAGTTTGCCGGTCGCATCGGCGCCAAGCTGATGCAGACCTCGCTGGCCGTGCGCGAAGTGGTGATGAAGCTGCTCGACATGCTGGTCTATGTCGTCGTCTATTTCACCGGCGCCGTCGTGCTGGCGGCTGCCGCCGACTGGCGCCTCGCCGTGCCCTTCCTGGTCTGGCTGGCCGCCTATGTGTCGATGATGGTCTATTTCATCCCGCGCATGGGCAAGATCTCCCAGGAACAGGCCGATGCCCGCTCGCTGATGACCGGCCGCATCGTCGACAGCTATACCAATATCGCCACGGTCAAGCTCTTCTCCCATTCCAACCGCGAGGAGACCTATGCCAAGGAGGCGATGGACCAGTTCCTTGACACCGCCTATCGGCAGATGCGCCTGTTCACCGTGCTCAACCTGGCCGTTTTGTGGTCCAATTCGCTGCTGCTCTTTGCCGTCGCCGCCACCGGCGTCTGGCTCTGGCTCAACGAGCTGATGTCGCCCGGCGCCCTGGCCGTGTCGCTGGGCCTCGTCATGCGCTTTCAGGGCATGAGCCAGTGGGTGATGTG
>CAXBHD010000108.1:0-10208 GCA_963975335.1 uncultured Devosia sp.
ACTGCTCGGCAAAGGTACGGCATTCCTGGCGGAATTCGACCACCGGGACGTCGTTCTTGTCCTTGCCCTTGGCGCGGTACTGTTCCTCGATCTTCCACTCGATGGGCAGGCCATGGCAATCCCAACCCGGCACATAGGCCGAGTTGAAGCCCAGCATCTGCATGGAGCGGGAGACCAGATCCTTCAGCGTCTTGTTGAGCGCATGGCCGATATGGATATTGCCATTGGCATAGGGAGGGCCGTCATGGATGGTGAAGAGCGGCCGGTCGGCGGCCTGCTCGCGCTGTAGCTTGTAGATATCCATGTCTTCCCAGCGCTTGAGCCAGTCGGGCTCGCGCTGTGGCAGGCCGGCACGCATGGGAAACTCGGTCTGCGGCAAGAAGAGGGTAGCCGAATAGTCGGTTTCGGCGGCGCCTGTGACGGTATCGGTCATGGGAAACGGCAATCATGCTGGAGATTTTGGCTGCCTTTTAGCAAGGCAGGGCCCAGGGGGCAAAGGCTGATTTGGGACAGCGGGCGGCAGCGGCAATCAGCCAAAGAAGCCCAGTTTGCTGTCGAGCGCGCCCAGGGGACGCGCGGTGCTAATCAGCGCACGGGCCCTGCCGCTGTCGCGGTCCATGGCCGTGATCAGCTCGTCAAGGCCGGAAAACACCTCCTGGCCGCGGATATGGCCGATCAGGGCGACCGAAATGGTCTGGCCATAAATGTCGGCGTCGAAATCGAAGAGATGGGTCTCGAAGGGCGGGCGCTGGTTGTTGAACATGGGCTTGCCAAAGGCCGCGACGCCGTCGAGCAGGCGCCCGGCAACCCTGGCGCGCACGGCATAGACGCCCTGGGCCAGCTGGAAACCGGCATGGGTGACGGTATTGGCGGTGGGGTATCCCAGCTCCCTGCCCCGCTGGTCGCCCTTGACGACGCAACCATCGAAAAACCAGTGATAGCCGAGCAGCCGATTGGCGGCGGTGACGGCGCCTTCGGACAGGGCGGCGCGGATGCGCGAGGAGGAAATCACCTCGTCGCCCTCATCCATGAGGTCGAGGGTTTCGACGGCAAAGCCGTGCTGATCGCCGGCCGCCTTGAGAAAATTTGGCGTGCCGCGGCGCTGGCGGCCGAAATGGAAATCGGCGCCGACAATAACGCCGGTGACCCCGAGCGCCTCGACGAGGAAGCGGGAAACGAAGTCCTCGGCCTCGATCTGGGAGAAAGCGCGGTCGAAATCGAGCACGGCAATGGCATCGAGCCCGAAGGCCTCGGCCAGGCGGGCCTTGGCATTGCCGTCGGTGAGGCGGAACATGAAGGGCGCAGGCGCAAAGACGTCGCGCGGATGCGGCTCGAAGGTCAGCACCATGGCCGGGACGCCGGCGGCATCGGCGCGGGCCCGGAGCGTGGACAGCACCATCTGGTGGCCGCGATGCATGCCGTCAAAATTGCCGATGGCGACAAAAGCGCCGCGCAACGCGGCGGGCACTGTATCCAGATTGGCCAGGCGGACGAGGGCGCTCATACCAGCCTACCAGGACAGGCGCGGCAGAAAGCCTGCCATGCGGGCGCCGCTGGGGGCCACCAGATCGGCAATGGCCTGCGGATCCGGCTTGCCGAAGGCATCGAGCTCGGCGGCATGGATGGAGCCGGTGACAAAGAGCAGGTCGAGCCCGAACTGGGCGGCGCCGGTGGCATCGGTGCGCACGCTGTCGCCGATAGCAAGCACCCGCGCCTTATCGAGCGGCCTGCCCGCGGCCACTTCGGCGAGACGGAAGGCTTCCTCGTAGATCGGCCGATAGGGCTTGCCGGCCATCAGCACCATGCCGCCCATGGCGGCATAGAGATCGCCCAGGGCGCCGCCGCAATAGATGATCTTGTCGCCATGCTCGACAACGCGATCGGGATTGGCACAGATCATGGGCAGCTTGCGCGCCAGCCAGTGGCGGGCGCGGCTGCGGTACATTTCGGGCGTATCGTCATCGGTATCGAGATCGGTGACCACCACCGCCTCCGCCTCGTCGGCATCGGCGCGACGCACATCGAGCCCCTCATAGAGCGCGTCGTCCTCGGTGGGCGGGCCGACATGATGGATGGCCTTGCCGGCATATTTTGCGATCATTACCCGCGTGGCATCGCCAGACGAAACGATGGCGTCATAGGCGTCACGGGTGACGCCCAGACGATCGAGCATTTCGACCAGCGGACCTGAGGGACGCGGCGCATTGGTGATGAAGACCACCTTGCCACCGGCCTTGCGGTATTGCACCAGCGCGTCGACCGCCGGCGGAAAGGCGGCCACGCCGTTATGCACCACGCCCCAGACGTCGCTCAGCACGGCATCGTAGTGGCCGGCGAGATCGGCAAGGCCGGAGATCGAGGGGAGCGGGCTGGTCATCACGACTTTCCGATGCGGACAGGGTTGGCGCTTCTATGTGGCAGCTTGGCCATCGGGATCAAGGGGAAACCACATGGTAACCGGGTATCAAGGCCGTGCCGGGGCGGAGCGCGCCCATGCGGGCCGGCCGGTTTGCCGTGCGCCGAGCATGGGGATCAAAGCTCGGCGCGGCGCAATAGGGGGCGCGTCGGGCGGGTGGGTTCAACCACCAGATCGGGGCGGACCGGACCAGGTGCTGCAATATAGGGACCCTGGACCAGGGTAATGCCGTCCTCAAGCAATTCAACGATCTGGCGTTCGCTGACAATGCCGGTGGCGAGCAGGAGGACGTCAAAGCGCGCGACATAATTGGCGATGTCGGCAGCATGAAAATCGGTGAAGCTTTCGGGCGCCTCGATGAAGCGGGCGGCATCAATGCGCAGCGAGCGCACATTGCGGCCCGCCAGGTCGCCAACATCGATGCGCAGCGATCCGACACCGAGGATGGAAAAGCCAGCGCCCTTGCGCGCCACCGCATCGGTCACGGCGCGTTCCGGCGTGGTAAGGCTGCGCCAATCGGTATCGCTGATGGCAAAGATCAGGCCCTCGGCAATCAGCTTATTGGCCTCAAGCGAGGCCAGCAGTTGTTCCGATGCCGCAGTATCGCTGAGGGTGGCGCGTGACAGCGGGATATAGAGCTTGATGGGCTGGCCGCCCGAGCGGGCCCGGCGCCCGATGGTGATGGCTTCAACAAGGCCGACGCCCTCGATGTGGCGCATGACGTCGGGGCCGCCGCGGCGGGGCAGGAAATCAACACTGTCGGCAAGCTCGCCATCTTCCATGCGCAGCCGGGGCACCAGATCATAGCCCTGCGGCCGACGCTGCGGCAGGACCACTACGGGCTGGATATGGTAAACCAGCCGATGCTCGTTAAGCGCTTGGCGCACCATTTCCACCGGAATGGTCGGCTCGGGCTCGCGAGCCGGGGCGGCAGGCGACTGAGGAGTCGGCGCGGCCGAAATCATGCGATCCCGGGCAGCCGGCTGGGACTTGGCCGCCCGTTCCTCGATTTCGGCAACCGCTTCTGCGACCTGGCGGA
Organism: uncultured Devosia sp.; assembly: GCA_963975335.1. Taxonomy (GTDB): domain Bacteria; phylum Pseudomonadota; class Alphaproteobacteria; order Rhizobiales; family Devosiaceae; genus Devosia. Next base: position 3,456 of record CAXBHD010000108.1, read on the forward strand.
TGACCGTGCCGAGCACGGAAATATCGGCTTCGACGGCTTCCAGCCGATGATCGGCATTGATGTCTGCCATGGCGTTAATGCGCTGGCCGAGCACGGCGCCGGCCTGAGCATCGGTGGCCAGGAGGCGCGACAGGTCCTCGATGGCGCGTTCGAGACGGTTTTCGGCGCGCTGGCGCAGGCTGCGTTCGAGCAACACGACGCAGACACAGCCAAACACGGTTGCGGCCAGGATCGCTTCAGCGGGGGTGAACGTCAGCCCAAAATACGCCGTGGCGCCGATACCGGCCGCAGCTAGGGCAATGAACGTGTAGACCAGTGCCTGCACGGGCAAACCTATAAACCCACTTCTCGTGCCGGGATTCGGCATCCCCTCTTAGCACCGCGCCAAGGGTCACAAAAGCCGCGGGCAGCTCTTCCCAAGGCTAATTGCGTGCACTCAGGTGGAAAACAGCTTCCAGGCACGCGAGAAGAAGCGCTGGAACAGGACCAGCCGGGCGGCGCCATTGGCAGCAGCCGAGGCGCCCAGATGGCCGATCTCCACCGGCGGATGGTCTGCGGTGAGTGTCGGCAGCGTGGCCAGATGATACTGCACGCGCTCAAGGAGGCGCTCGACAATGGGGCGCGGCATTACCCCGTCGATGACTGACTTGTCCAGTTCGAGTACGGCATGGGTATTGACGATGGCCTTGGCCAGAGACAACCCGGCTCGATCCAGCCATTGCGTCACCACTGGCTCCAGCGCATCCCAATCCCAATTAAAAGGGCTGCCGTTGGGTATGGTCACGCCGGCAGCGGCCAACAGGTCCTGCAGGGCAGAGATCGAGGCGATCAGGTGGACAAAGGTCGGCTTGCCGTCTTCGTCACAGACCAGCATGGAGCCCAGATTGGCGGCATGGCCATTGCCCTCCCACAGCTCACCATTGGCCACCAGACCCGCGCCGACAAAGGTGCCGATCTGGAAATAGGAAAAGCCCTGCGGGCGCGGGTTTGGCTGGGCCATCATTTCGGCCCAGCAGGCGGCATTGCCATCATTGAACCACTGGACCGGCAGGCCGGTATCGGCGGCAAGACGCTCGACCGGATCAATGCTGCTCCACAGGACCGACTGGCCCTCAGGCGCGCGCACAAGGCCGATATTGCGCCCGATCTTGGAAGGGGTAGCCAGGCCAATGCCGGCCAGACGCGCCTGTTGCAGCTCGGTCAGCCCGGACTTGATGGCGGCGACTTCGGCGGCGATTTCGCCAAAAATGGTGTTCGCATCCGGCCAGGCATAGCTACGGCGCACGCTGGCCAGCGTCTTGCCTGACATTTCGAGCACCAGCACCTCGTAATGGCGCCAACCGATTTCGATGCCGATCGAGAGGGCACCCTGAGGGTTGAGGAAGAGCGGCGTTGCCGGCTGGCCGCGGCGACCGCGCAGCACGTCACCGCGCATGACCAGACCGCGCGACTCCAGCTCGGCAATAATGCGCGAAGTGGTCTGTGGGCCGAGACCCGAGAGCCGCGCAACGTCGGCATTTGAGGCGCCCGGATTAACCGTGATCAAGGTCAGCACGGCGCGCTCATTGGTGATGCGAACACCAGACTGAGCAACGCCGCGCGACAATGGGTTGAATTCGGTAGTCTCGGAATTCTTTTGCATGGCGTGACTTAACCGACTGACAGGACTGGGATCAAGTCTAATGCAGTGTTCATTTTCTCGAATGCGGAACGGAAAATTTACCCTGTTGGGAAACAATCGGTTTCGTACCGGTGGAACCGCGGCGGCGGCCGCCACAACCGGCAATCAAATCAATCCAAACGCGAGGACCCGGCCGCATGGCGATGCAAAATCGAAGCAATAGCGACCCGAGTGGCCGGCTGTTGCTGATCGACCGGGACGATGTCCAGGCGCAGGCCGTTGCCCATGCCCTGGCGCAATGCCTGGACCGGACCGCCAGCATCACCGTGGCATCGGGTGGCAAGGCGGCTGCAGAGCTGCTGCGCGACAGCGTATTTGACATAATCCTGGCCGATCTATCGAGCCTGGGCGACCTGGCCGGGCATAGCGACGATGCCGTGCTGCGCCTCGTGCGGCTGGCCCAGGGCGCCCTGCTGGTGGCGCTGTCGGACGGCGCCTCCGTGTCGGCCGCTGTCGGCGCCATGCGGGCAGGCGCGCATGATTATGTGGCCAAGCCGATCAACGGGCCGACCATGGCGGCGCGGATCGGCGAGCTGGCCCAACGGCATGGCAAGTGCCGATCGCTGGGGATAGAGGGGCGCAGCACAACCGGCCCAAGCGATTTTGCCGGCTTTATCGGCGCCTCCAGCGCTATGCAGTTTGTCTATGAACAGATAGGCCGCATCGCCGCCTCGTCGGCACCCGTCTTCATTACCGGGGAAAGCGGCACGGGCAAGGATGTGTGCGCCGAAGCCTTGCATGCCAAGGGACAGCGCGCCGGCAAGCGACTGGTGGCCATCAACTGCGCCGCGATTCCGCGCGACCTGATGGAAAGCGAATTGTTCGGGGTGGCCAGGGGCGCCTTTACCGGCGCGCATGACGACCGCAAGGGCGCTGCCGAACTGGCCGATGGCGGGACGCTGTTTCTCGATGAAATCGGCGAGATGGACCTGTCGCTGCAGAGCAAGCTGCTGCGCTTCCTGCAGACCGGGACGCTGAGCCGGGTCGGCGAAGGCGCCGTGCGGCGGGTCGATGTGCGGGTGATCTGCGCCACCAACCGCAATCCGATGCAGCTGATCGCCGAGAAGAAATTCCGCGAGGACCTGTTCTACCGGCTGCATGTGCTGCCGATCCATCTACCGCCGCTGCGCCAGCGCCCCAGCGATATCATGGTGCTGGCCCGCCACTTCCTCAACCGCTATGCGGCAGAGGAGCACAAGAGCTTCGGCGATTATTCCAGCGAGGTGGCCAGCCTGCTGTCGGCGGCCGAATGGCCGGGCAATGTGCGCCAGTTGCAGAACCTGGTGCGGCGCCTCGTGGTCATGTTTGACGGCGGCGATATCACCCCGGCCATGCTGAGCGCGGCCGATATAGAGGCGCGCGGCCTGCCGACGGCGGACAGCCCGTCGCGTGGGGAAAGGCGAGCCGCCATCCTGCCAATGTGGCAGCAGGAGCAGCGCATCATCGAGGATGCCATTGCCAGCTTTGGCGGCAATGTCTCGCTGGCAGCAGCGGCGCTCGAGATCAGCCCGTCGACGATCTATCGCAAGCGGCAGGGCTGGGCGGAGCTGGCCAGCGCCAGCTAGGGCGTATTGGCTTCGCGGGCCTTGACGCGGTCGAGGCCGAGATAGTGTTCGCGCAGGATCACCGCTATGCCCGAGGCGACGATGATCAGCGCCCCCGCCAGCATGGGGACGGTGGGGACCTCGGCAAAGATCACCAGGCCAATGACGATGGTCAGGATCAGCGAAACATATTCGAATGGGGCTATGACCGACATGTCGGCATAGCGGTAGCATGAGGTCAGTAGCAGCTGGCCCAGGCCACCGGCAAAGCCGGCGCCGACCAGCAGAACGGCCTGCTGAGGCGTGGGCACCTGCCAGCCGAAGGGAATGGTGAGCAGCGAGAGCAGGCTGGAGCAGACAAAGAAATAGATGACGATGGCCTCGGTGCGCTCGGTCTGCACCAGCTTGCGCACCTGCATCATGGCGAAGGCCGACATGACGGCCGCGCCAAAAGCCGCCAGAGCGCCGATGGTCTCGGCATTGCCCAGGGGCGTGCTGCCGGAAAACAGGGTCAACCGGGGCCAGAGGATGATGACGACGCCAAGCAGGCCGAGCAGCACGGCGGACCAGCGAAAGGCATGCACCCGCTCCTTAAGCAGGAGCGCACTGAACACCACGATCAGCAGCGGCGAGGCATAGCCGATGGCGGTGGTTTCGGGCAGCGGCAGGCGCGTCAGGGCGAAAAAGGCCAGGCCCATGGAGGTGACGCCGATAAAGGAGCGCAGCACATGGCCCAGCGGATTCCGAGTGGTCAGCGCGATGCGCAGCCGGCGCTGCCAGGCGAGATAGGCCACAACCGGCAGAATGGCAAAAAAGCAGCGGAAGAAGACCAGCTCGCCAGCGGGGATGGTCTCGGTGGCCTTGAGGAGCGTGGCCATGACCACGAAGCAGCAGACCGAGAGCACCTTGAGGGTAATGCCGCGCAGGGGACCGGCTGCGTCGGGCGCAGCGGATGTCCTCAAGGCTGATGCAGAAGGGGGCACGATCAACTCGTGGCTCGGGAGCGGCAGGAGACAGTGCCCGGCGCGGCAGAGGTTGGCGCGCCGGGAGGGAAATCAGCTTTTGGCGGATTCCAGCTTTTCCTTGGCGATGCGCGCGGTCGTGAAAGCCTTGCTTTCGGGACCAACGGCACTGCCGGTCTTGACCACCTTGCCGGCGGCGTCGTGAAGTTCCCAGTGCCAGTTGGCATTGGGGCCGCTGCCGCCCTTGAGGCGGAGCTTGATCTGAAGTGTGTTATCCTGGGTCATGAATGCCTTATGCCGCAGCTTGACGCGGGGTGGAAGGGGCTGGACGAAAAAGATGCGTGCCGTCGCCCCTGGCCCGATCGCGGCTAGACCTGGGAATAGCGGATCTCGATGCGGTCACCCCAGAAGGCCAGCATATCGGCAATGGGGGCGACCAAAGGACATGGATCGGGATAGTACCAGACCTGATCGACGCCGGTGGCGGTGAGGGTCTTGATGGTGCAGTACCAGGCTTCGCCCTTATAGGGGCAATGGGTGCGGGTATCGCTTTCCTCGAGAATGCCGGGCTGAATGTCGGCGCGTGGAAAATAAACCCGCAGCGGCGAACCGGGCTCGTCAAGTTCGAGAGCATTGATGGAACTGGCGATTTCGGCGCCGTCGAAGATGACGTGGACTCGGCCGGTGGCCGGGGTGATCTTGATATCCTTGTCGAGACATTGACGCGTCATGATTGCCTGCCATGTAGGGTTGGAAGCGTGAACCCTATCAACGCATGAGCACAAAGTCAGTTCACGCCAGCTTGACTCCGACCGGACCCAATCCTATATCCCCAGCACCTGTTAGCACTCTACAACGGTGAGTGCTAACAGTAGAGAAATTGCATCCAAAATGCTGCTATAGGAGCAAGTCATGAGCTTCCGTCCCCTGCACGACCGCGTGGTCGTCCGCCGCCTCGATGGCGAAGAGAAGACCAAAGGCGGGATCATCATCCCCGACACCGCCAAGGAAAAGCCGAGCGAAGGCGTGATCGTCGCCGTCGGCCCCGGCGCCCGTGACGACAATGGCACCCGCGTCGTTCCCGACGTCAAGGCCGGCGACCGCGTGCTGTTCGGCAAGTGGAGCGGCACCGAGGTCAAGGTTGACGCACGCGACAAGATGCTGCGCGGCGTCAATATCCTGGCCAATGCGGTCAAGGTAACGCTCGGCCCCAAGGGTCGCAACGTGGTGATCGAGAAGTCGTTCGGTGCCCCGCGCATCACCAAGGACGGCGTGACCGTCGCCAAGGAAATCGAACTGGAAGACCGCTTCGAAAACCTGGGCGCGCAGATGGTGAAGGAGGTCGCCTCCCGCACCAACGATGAGGCCGGCGACGGCACCACCACCGCGACCGTGCTGGGTCAGGCCATCGTTGTCGAAGGCGTCAAGGCTGTTGCCGCCGGCTTCAACCCGATGGATCTCAAGCGCGGCATCGACATGGCCGTCGAAGAAGTCGTGGCTTCGCTGAAGGCCGCTTCGTCCAAGATCAAGTCGTCGAGCGAAGTTGCCCAGGTCGGCACCATTTCGGCCAATGGCGAAACCGCTATCGGCGAAATGATTGCTGAAGCCATGCAGAAGGTCGGCAACGAGGGTGTCATCACCGTCGAAGAAGCCAAGACCGCCGAGACCGAACTCGAAGTCGTCGAAGGCATGCAGTTCGACCGCGGCTACCTCAGCCCCTATTTCGTGACCAATGCCGAGAAGATGACTGCGGTTCTCGAAGATCCCGTCATCCTGCTGCACGAGAAGAAGCTCAGCAACCTGCAGGCCATGCTGCCGATTTTGGAATCGGTCGTGCAGAGCCAGCGTCCGCTGCTGATCATTGCCGAAGATATCGACGGCGAAGCCCTGGCAACCCTGGTCGTCAACCGCCTGCGTGGCGGCCTCAAGGTTGCTGCTGTCAAGGCGCCTGGCTTCGGCGATCGCCGCAAGGCCATGCTCGAAGACATCGCACTTCGGACTACGACAAGGAAAAGCTGCAGGAACGTCTGGCCAAGCTGGCCGGTGGCGTTGCCGTGATCAAGGTCGGCGGCTCGACGGAAGTCGAAGTCAAGGAGCGCAAGGACCGCGTCGACGACGCCCTGAACGCGACCCGCGCCGCTGTTGAAGAAGGCATCGTTGCCGGTGGTGGCGTTGCGCTGCTGCGTGCTTCGGCCGCCATGAAGTCCAAGGGCATCAATGCCGACCAGGACGCCGGCATTGCCATCGTCCGTCGCGCCCTGCAGGAGCCAGTGCGCACGATTGCCAACAATGCCGGTGCCGAAGGCTCCGTGGTTGTCGGCAAGATCCTCGAGAACAGCTCGCTGACGTTCGGCTACAATGCTGCAACGGGCGAGTATGGCGACCTGGTTGCGCTCGGCGTTATCGATCCGGTGAAGGTGGTTCGCACCGCCCTGCAGGACGCAGCTTCGGTTGCCTCGCTGCTGATCACCACCGAGGCGCTGATCGTTGAGGCCCCCAAGGCTGACGCACCGGCAATGCCCGGCGGCGGCGGCGGCATGGGCGGCATGGGTGGCATGGACTTCTA
>CAXBHD010000109.1:0-10189 GCA_963975335.1 uncultured Devosia sp.
GGGCGAAGATCGTGCCCGCCACGCCGCCGAAGCCGCCATTGCCAATCCGCTGCTCGACGATGTGTCGATGCATGGTGCCCGCGGCCTGCTGATCTCGATCACCGGCGGTCCGGACCTGACCCTTTATGAAGTCGATGAAGCGGCCAGCCGCATCCGCGAAGAAGTCGATGTGGACTGCAACATCATCCTGGGCGCCACCTATGATCCGAGCCTGACCGGCACGCTGCGCGTGTCGGTGGTGGCGACGGGGACCGATGCCACCATGGTGCAGGCGCTCGAGCCCGCCAAGCCGCATGCCTCGCGCACCCCGCTTGAAGTGCGTCGCCACGTGCCGGTCGAGCCCAGCCGCGCCGCCGCCGAGCGCGCCGCCGTGACCTCGCCCAGCCCGGTCGCGGCTCCGGTGCAGGAAACGGCCCATATCGAGCATCAGGTCGAGGCCGCCGTGGCCGAGGCCTTCGCTTTTGCCGCCTCCCGTCCTGCCGCGCCGGCACCGGCCTATGCCGAAGACGATGGCGTCATGGTCGAGCCCTATATCCCTGCCGCCGCTCCGGCGCCGCAGGATGATGACGAGCCGGTAATGGGCGACGACTCACCTGTGCCGAGCGCCTATGTGCCCTCGCATGCGGTTCGCCCCGAAGGTCAGCGCCGCATGCCGCGCACCGAGGAGCTGCCAGTTGTTGCACGGCGGACACAGGAACCGGCGGAACGTATGGATGCCGAGCCCCGCAATGCCCGCGCCCTGTTCAAGCGTCTGGCCTCCAATGTGGGCCTCAATCTGGGTCAGCCGCAGCCCGCTGAAAAGGAAGCCCCGAGTTTTTCCGCAGCCGATGATGCCGCTGCCCGCAGCGCGATTGAAGCAGGTGGCGCAAGGACTTCACGGGTAGCCGCACCCAGCGAGGGGGCTCATGGCAACCTCGACAGCCATGGTCGCCAGCCTGCTGCGGCGCCGCAGAAGGAGAGTCTCGAAATCCCCGCTTTCCTGCGCAAGCACGGTTAGTCAAGCGCGGCGTATAGCCGAAACAATGCTCGGTGCGGCTTCCGCACCGAGTTTTTTTTGGCTAGTACAGGCTTGGGCGAACGGGGCATGAGGTCGGAGTATTTCGAGTATGCAAAAACTGAGCACGCGCCAGCGGACCCTTGCGGCTGCGATCGACTTTTCTGGTTACGGCGTGCATAGCGGCCTTCCGGTCAATCTCACCATCAGTCCGGCGCCGGTCGATAGCGGTTACCTGATCTGCCGCACGCTGGATAATGGCACCACGACCGTGCCGGTCCAGGTGCATTTTTCCCGCGTCAGCCGGACCACCCTGTGCACCACGCTTGATCTGGGCGACAGCGTCAGCATTGCCACGATCGAGCATGTGACCTCGGCGCTGAGCGGCATGGGCGTCGACAATGCGCTGATCACCATCGAGGGCAGCGAATGCCCGATTCTGGATGGCAGTGCGCGGCCCTTCGCCGAAGCCATCCTGCGGGTGGGCATGGAAATCCAGCCGGCCCAGCGCAAGCTGCTCAAGATCATGCGCGCCGTCACCGTGCGCAATAATGACGCCTTTGCCGCGCTCGAGCCCTATAATGGCCGCTCGCTCGATCTCGAGATCGACTTCGACAGCAAGGTCATCGGCCGCCAGCGCATGATCTTCGACTGGACGCCGCGCCGCTATTATGACGACGTCTCGCGCGCCCGCACTTTCGGCTTTGCCCGCGATGCCAAGATCCTGCGCCAGGCCGGCTATGCGCTGGGTTCCAGCCTCGACAATTCCATTACCGTGCAGGACGACCGCGTCCTCAATCCGGGCGGACTGCGCTATGAGGATGAATTCGTCCGCCACAAGCTGCTCGACGCCATTGGCGATCTGTCGCTGGGCGGGCTGCCCATCTGGGGCCGTTTCCGCTCCTATAAGGGCGGGCATGCGCTCAATGCGCATGTGCTGACCGGCCTGTTCTCCAGCGAAGCCAATTATCAGATCGTCAATGCCGATGAGCTGCCGCTCGAATATCAGGCTTTCGACGAGCAGCCCGAAGGGTTGCCGGTCAATTCCTACCTGCGGTCGGTGCGCTAGGCCCCGGGCCTGGGTGGTACGCCACAGTTTTGATCTATTTGCTGAGTAGGCCGCCAGTGACGCGGTTTTCGTATGAAAGACGGGGCAGTTCGTGACAGTTGATGTTTTTGGTGCATTCACCAGCCGGGCCGCCCGGTTTGTGACGATTGCCCTGGTGGCTGCGGTCCTGGCCGGGTGCTCGCTGTTCGGGCCCAGCAAGGTCAAGGAAGAGCCGATCATTCCGGCTGCGACGCTCTATCAGGACGCGCTCAAGGATATTGACCGGCAATATTTCAAGACGGCCATCGAGACGCTGAAAAAGCTCGACCGCCAGCATCCGCGCGATCCGCTGGTGGAAAAGTCCAAGCTGATGCAGGTCTTCACCCATTATCGCGCCAATGAGCTCGATGAGGCCATCCTGGCGGCCGACCGCTTCCTCGCCGTCTATCCCAATGGCAAGGACGCGCCCTATGTCATGTATCTCAAGGCGAATTCCTACTTTGCCCAGATCAAGGACATTACGCGCGACCAGCAGCTGTCGGTCGATGCGATCGAAACCTATCAGCTGCTGATCTCGAACTATCCCAAGTCCGAATATGTCGACGATGCCAAGGACAAGCTGCTGGTCGCCTATGACCAGCTGGCCGGCAAGGAAATGTCGGTGGGCCGCTACTATCTGAGCAGTGGCCAGACCACGGCCGCCATCAACCGCTTCCGCGTCGTGGTGGAAACCTGGCAGACCTCGACCCATGTCGAAGAGGCGCTGTACCGGCTGACCGAAGGCTATCTGACGCTGGGCCTCACCAATGAGGCCATGACCGCCGCTGCCGTGCTGGGCCACAACTATCCCAATAGCAGCTGGTACAAGCAGGCTTTCGAGCTGCTCGGCAAGCAGGGGCTGGCCCCGGTCGTCAATGACGGCAGCTGGCTGGCCGGCCTGCGCAACTAGGCGCACAAGATTTTGTTGCTAGTTTGTTCCGGGGCGCTATGATGCGCCCCGGTTCGTTTGTGCACGAGGGCGAACTGCGGCTTGCTGTCTCGTCAGCGGTCCCTTCCTGTGCGAAAGGGGATCGCGGCGTTCGCCGGAGGCTTGCCGGGGTGCTAACGTGCCTGACGTAACGGCCTGGCCTTGAGCCACCGACCACGCAATCTGGGATGACACCGCGCATGCTCAACGCGCTCTCGGTTCGCAACATCGTCCTGATCGACCAGCTTGACCTGGCGCTTGACGGCGGCATGACCGTGCTGACCGGCGAGACCGGCGCCGGCAAGTCCATTCTGCTCGATGCACTGACCCTGGCGCTGGGCGGGCGCGGCGATGCCTCGCTGGTGCGCAGCGGCCAGGAGAGCGGGCAGGTGGTGGCCGTGCTGGCTTTGGCCGCCGATCATCCGGCCCGCGCTGCCCTGCGCGACAATGCCATACCCGATGACGAAGACATCATCCTGCGCCGCGTGCAGTTTGCCGATGGCCGCACCCGCGCCTTCATCAATGACCAGCCGGTCTCGGCGGCGCTGCTGGCCCGGGTCGGCAGCCAGATCATCGAAATCCATGGCCAGCATGACGACCGGGCGCTGGTGGATGGCGCCACCCATCGGGCCGCCCTCGACGCCTTTGGCGAGCTGGAGGGCATGGTGGGCAAGCTGCGCGACGCCTGGGAGACGCTGAGCGAGGCCCAGGCGGCGGTAGCGGCGCAAAAGGCACTGGTGGCCGAGGCTTTGGCCGCCGAGGACTATGCCCGCCATACGGTGGAAGAACTGGGCAAGCTCAAGCCGCAGCCGGGCGAGGAAGACGAGCTGGCAGCCCGCCGCACTCATTTGCAGCAGGTGGAGCGCTCGGCCGCCGATGTCGGCGAGATCGACGAGATGCTCAATGGCCCGGCGGCGCCGGCCCCGGCGCTGGCCAGCCTGATGCGGCGGCTGATGCGCAAGGTGGATGGCGGCGCCGCGCTGTTCCAGCCCATTGTCGACAGTATCGATGCGTCGCTGGTCAGCCTCGATCACACCAGCGACACTCTCGAAGCGCTCAAGCGCGACATGGCCTATGATCCGGCCGAGCTGGAACAGGTGGAAGAGCGCCTCTTTGCTCTGCGCGCCATGGCCCGCAAGCACCAGACCAGCTGCGACGCGCTCAGCGCGGTGCTGGCCAAATATACCGCCGATCTGGAAACCCTGCAGAGCGGGGAAACAAAGCTGGTGGCCCTGGAAGAGGCCGAGGCCAGGGCACTGGCGGCCTATCGCAAGCTGGCCGAGACGCTGAGCGCCGGCCGCGCCAAGGCGGCCAAGGCCCTGGGCAAGGCGGTGGGCGCCGAACTGCCCGAGCTCAAGCTGGGGTCAGCCAAATTCATCGTCGACCACCAGGTCGATACGGCGCGCCTGTCGGCCGCCGGCTATGATCAGATCGCCTTTCACGTGCAGACCAATCCGGGCACGGCGGCCGGCCCGCTGCTCAAGGTGGCCTCGGGCGGCGAGCTCAGCCGGTTCCTTCTGGCGCTCAAGGTGGTGCTGGCCGATCGCGGCTCGGCGCCGGTGCTGATCTTTGACGAAATCGACACCGGCGTGGGCGGGGCGGTGGCCGATGCCATTGGCCGGCGCCTAGCGCGGCTGGCCGGCAAGGTGCAGGTGCTGGCGGTGACCCATGCGCCACAGGTGGCCGCAAGGGCGCAGCGCCATCTGCTGATCGAAAAGCAGATGGTCAAGGAGGGCGCCTTCATGCGCACGCATGTCAAGGCTCTCGACAGCGCCGCCCGCCAGGAAGAGGTGGCCCGCATGCTGGCCGGGGCGATTGTCACCGACGAGGCGCGGGCGGCAGCCAGCAAGCTGCTGAGCGTGGGATAGAACCCTCCCTGACCTCCCCCTGAAGGGGAGGGATTAGCCGGCGCCGGGGCGGGATCGTGCCCTATCCGCCAGCCGGGTCCTCCCCTACAGGGGGAGGCGAGGTGGGGGCATGTTCCCCAAACTGTAACACTGTTCTGCGTCCGAGTAGCCCGATGACCGATCTGTCCGCCAAACCCGTTACCGATCTGAGCGAGCCCGAGGCCGATGCCGAGCTGGCGCGGCTGGCTGCGGCCATTGCCGCGGCCGATATCGCCTATCACCAGAAGGACGCGCCCGAGATCACCGATGCGGCCTATGACGGCATGCGGCGGCGCAATGACGCCATCGAGCAGGCCTTTCCCCATCTGGTGCGCGAGGACAGTCCGTCGCTGTCGGTGGGGGCGCCGCCGGCCGAGGGCTTTGCCAAGGTGCGCCATGCCGTGCCCATGCTCAGCCTTGCCAAGGCCTATACCGACGACGACGTGGTGGATTTCATCACCCGCGGCAAGCGCTTCTTCGAGCGCGATCGGGATCTCGACATCGCCTTTACCGCCGAGCCCAAGATCGACGGCCTGTCGGCCTCGTTGCTCTATGAGAACGGCGTCTTCGTGCGCGGGGCGACGCGCGGCGACGGCACCGTGGGCGAGGACATCACGGCCAATCTGCGCACCATCAAGGACATTCCCGAAAAGCTCCTGGGTACCGGCTGGCCGGAGAGCATCGAGATCCGCGGCGAGGTCTATATGACCTATGCCGAGTTCCAGGCGCTCAAGGCCCGTTCGGCGGCGTCCGGCGGGCAGGATTATGTCAATCCGCGCAATACCGCGGCCGGCTCGCTGCGCCAGAAGGATGCGTCGGTCACCGCCAGCCGGAACCTTAGATTCTTTGCCTATGCCTGGGGCGCGACCAGCGCCGATCCGGCGCCGACGCAATATGAGGCGGTGCAGAAGTTCAAGGACTGGGGCTTCGCGATCACCCCGCTGATGGTGCGCGCCAGCTCGGCCGAGGAGCTGATTGCGCATTACCGCAAGATTGAGGAGCAGCGCTCCTCGCTGGGCTATGACATTGATGGGGTGGTCTACAAGGTCGACCAGCTCGAGCTGCAGCGGCGCTGGGGCTTTGTCACCGGCGAGCCGCGCTGGGCGATTGCCCATAAATTCCCGGCCGAGCAGGCGACGACCGTGGTGCGCAAGATCGACATCCAGGTCGGCCGCACCGGCACGCTGGCGCCGGTGGCGCGGCTCGAGCCGGTGACGGTGGGCGGAGTCGTGGTGGAAAATGTCACGCTGCATAATGAGGACTATATTGCCGGCATCGACAGCACCGGGCTGCCGATCCGCGGCGAGACGCCGATCGATATCCGCATTGGCGATACGGTCGTCATCCAGCGGGCCGGCGATGTCATTCCCCAGATCGTGCGCGTGGTGCTGGACAAGCGCCCGGCCGATGCCGTGCCCTATGAATTCCCCCATGCCTGCCCGGTCTGCGGCTCGCCGGCGACGCGCGAAGTCAATGAAAAGACCGGCAAGGAAGATTCGCGCCGCCGCTGCACCGGCGAATTGATCTGCCCGGCCCAGGCCATCGAGCGGCTGCGCCACTTCGTGTCGCGCGGCGCGCTCGATATTGAGGGGCTGGGGGCAGAAAATATCGACCTGTTCTTCCATGCCGGCCTGGTCAAGACCGCGGCCGATATCTTTACCCTGAGGGATCGGCGCCCCGAAGTGCAGGCGGCTTTGGCCGAAAGGCGCGAGGCACAGGCCAAAATCCGCGAGGCCGCCTCGGGCAAGGTGCGCAAGAATGTGCGCAGCGTCGAGGACCGCAATTATGAGGGGCTCGACAAGCTCTTTGCCGCCATTGACGCGCGGCGCGAACCCGAACTCGACCGCTTCATCTTTGCCCTGGGTATCCGCCATATCGGGGAGACCACGGCGGCCATGCTGGCGCGCACCTTTGGCACGATGGAAGAGCTGATGCGCGTCGGCAAGCTGACGGCGGCCGCCGAGGATCCGGCCAGCGTCTTTCCCTCGGTGGATGGCATTGGCGGCACGGTGATTGCGGCTCTGGTGGATTTTTTCGGCAATGGCGCCAATGACGATGTGCTGGACGCGCTGCTCGCCCAGGTGCGGCCCCGGCCCTATGTCGTCACCGTCTCGGCCGATAGTCTCGTTGCCGGCAAGACGGTGGTGTTTACCGGTTCGCTCGAGCGCATGAGCCGATCGGAGGCCAAGGCCATGGCCGAGCGGCATGGCGCCAAGGTGGCGGGCTCAATTTCGGCACAAACCGATATTCTGGTGGCGGGGCCGGGCGCCGGCTCCAAGCTCAAAAAGGCCGAAGAGCTGGGCGTCGAGGTGATCAGCGAAGACGCGTGGTTTACCCGCGTCGGGCAATAGCCGGCGTCGGCTGGGGAGAGCGATATGCGCATTCTGGGATTGCTGGCCGCCGCCCTGCTGCTGCCGGCTGCCGTGCCGGCGAGCGAGGCCGGCGCTACGCTGGCCAGCCACCTTTATGCCGGCACGATCGAAGAGGGACAGGCTGCTCTGGCGCCGGGCAAGGAGACCGGTGAGCCGGAAGCCTGTTTCGGCTGGGGTCTGCTGACGCTGGCGGGTGCAATGGAGGGCCTGGCGCAGGATTTCTACCGCCATGGCGCCACCGTGCCCGGCACCGATATAGCGGCACGCTTTCTGGGCGGCGACCTCGCCGAAATGGCGGCGCCGGCCAATCCGCAGCCCGAACAGCTGAGCTATGCCGCCCTGCGCAAGGTGCTGAGCGATTTCCGCAGCGACGTGGCGGCGGCGCAGCAAGGGTTCCTGTGCGGCGGGGTGGAGGGCAATGACTATGTGATGCCGCTCGATATATTCCGGGCGCGGCTCGATCTGGATGGCGACGGCAAGAGGGGTGAGGCCGAGACGCTGGGCGCCTTCCTGGCGCCGCTGCTGGGCGAGCTGGCCGATGGGCCCGCCGCCGATCCGGCGCTGGCGGACAAGGCGCTGTCCAAGGGCGTGACGGCCATGGCTGACGCGACGGTGGGCTTTGACGCGGCCGATGCCATCTGGTTTGCCGGCTATAGCCAGATCGTGCTGGCCCATCTCGATCTGGTGCTGGCCCATGATTTCGAGAGCTTCTTTGATGCCTATCTGCACCGGGTCTTCCCGCAGGCGGGCCTGCCGATGCAGGATTATGCCAGCGGCGGCACGCTGATGCTCGATCCCGACAGCGATGCCGGCATTGCCGATATCATTGCGGCCATCCATACGCTCAATTTCCCGGTCATCGACAAGGTGCTGCTGGCCTCCATTCCCGCCCAGCTCAGCCAGGTTACCGCGCTGTCGCGGCAGAACTGGGCGCTGATCCTGGCCGAAACCGACGACAATGCCGAGCTGATCCCCAATCCGGACCAGACGCCGCTATTCGGCGCGCCAGCGGTCACCGCGGAGGCGGTTGCCGCCTGGCGCGAGACGCTGGACGTGCTCGACCAGATCATCGATGGGCAACTGCTGATCCCGCATTGGCGCTTCAGCCAGGGCTTTGATCTCAAGGCCTATTTCGAGACGGCCGACCGCACCGATCTGGTGCTGCTGCTGACCGGGCAGGGGGCCTTGCCTTTCCTGCGCGAAGGCCCCATTGCCGATGCACAGAGCTTTGCCGCCGGCAATGCGGTGTTTGGCGAGAATTTCTTCAACTTTGCCCTGTGGTTCAACTGAGCCAAGCCGTCCCCGCCGCCCCTTATCCCGGAGTTTCCGATGCGCCTTGCTGCCCTTGCCACCGGCCTGTTCCTGGCCCTGACCGGCCTTGCCGCCGCCCAGCCCTATGCCACGCCCGAAGCCCTGCTGGAGGCCTTCTACCAGCCCTATCTGGACGGCAATTTTGCCGAGGATGACAGCGTGTTCCGCTCGGCGGCGCTGCAGGCGCTCTATGACAATGACGCGGAATCGACGCCAGTGGGGGAAATGGGAGCGCTCGATTTCGACCCCTATGTGGACGGGCAGGATTTCGAGGTGAGCAATCTGGTCATCGGCACGCCCGAGATCGACGGGGAAACGGCAACGGTTGCGGTCAGCTTCGACAATTTCGGCCAGAACAACACGCTGAGCTATGATCTGGTCTGGGAAGATGATGGCTGGAAGATCGACGATGTGGCCAATGCGGCGGGCGAGTATCCCTATCGGCTGACCGAGATCTTTGCCGCTGCCGCCGGGAACTGACGCCGCATTGCCAAATGGTCATCTGCCGCCGCAGTTTGGCCATGGCGCGATCACAGTCGTGCCGTGGCCGGGCGCTAGCGCTGGTGTGCTGACAGGGGAGTATGGGCATGCGACAGATGGGGATGATATGGGCACTGGCGGGGCTGCTGATGGGCGCTCCGGCGCTGGCGGCGGAGCGCTTTGACGATCCCAAGGCGCTGGTGAGCGCCATCTATGCCGAATACCAGCCGGGCGCGCATGCCAGCGCGCCCAACAGCTTTTATTCGCAGCGTCTGCAGGCGATCTATGAGCAGGCGGTGGAGAACAATGTCTTTGCCGACGATGCCGCCATGAAGGGGGAGGCCTTCACTGCCACCCGGGCCTTCAATCCCTTCATGCCCGATGCCAGCGCCCTGCTGTTCGATCTCAGCATCGGCGAGCCGACGATCAGCGGCGACCGGGCCATCATCAATGTCAGCTACCACAATTTCGACCAGCTGCGCCTGCTCAGCATCGCCACGGTGCGCGAGACCCAGGGCTGGAAGGTCGATGACGTCGCCGCCATGGGCAGCGACGATCACTGGCTGCTGAGCTGGGCCCTGACCTATGACCCGCTGGGCTTCTGAGGTCTAGATCGCCGCGGTGGCGCCCTTGAGCCAGGCGCGGACATCATCGTCGACCCTGGCTCCGATCACCTCGAACACCCGCGCATGATAGGCGTTGAGCCAGTCGCGTTCGGCCGGGCTCAGCAGATCGCGATCGATCAGCCGCGTGTCGATGGGCGCCAGGGTCAGCGTCTCGAAATCGAGATAGCCGGGAAAATCCTGGCTCGGCTGCACAATGATCAGGTTCTCGATGCGGATGCCATATTCCCCGGCCTGGTAGAAACCCGGCTCGTTGGAAAGCACATTGCCGGCCTCGAGCGGGATGGTATAGCGCGCCGAAATGCCCACCGGCCCCTCATGCACGCCCAGATAGGCGCCAACGCCATGGCCGGTGCCGTGATTATAGGTCACGCCATCCTGCCAGAGATATTGCCGGGCCAGCACATCGAGCTGGGCGCCGCTGGTGCCCTGGGGAAAGCGCGCGGTGCATATGGCGATCATGCCCTTGAGCACGCGGGTGAAGCGGTCGCGCTGCCGGCAGTCGATG
>CAXBHD010000110.1:0-10073 GCA_963975335.1 uncultured Devosia sp.
CCGAAAATCTTGCCCGGCAATTCCTCCTGCGCGAGGATGTCGTCTTCCTCAACCACGGCTCTTTCGGCGCCTGCCCGCGCCCGGTCTTTGCCGCCTATCAGAACTGGCAGCTCAAGCTCGAGGGCCAGCCCGTCGAATTTCTCGGCCGCGACCTCACCGAGCATATGCGCCAGCCGCGCATCGCCCTGGCTGCCGAACTGGGCACCAGCCCGGACAATCTGGTCGGCCTCACCAATGCCACGCTCGGCCTCAACATTGTCGCGCAGTCGCTCGACCTCAAGCCGGGCGACCAGATCCTCACCACCGATCACGAATATTCTGCCCTCGAAAAGACCTGGGCCTATGTCGCCCGCCGCACCGGCGCCGAGATCGTGGTCGTCACCATTCCCCTGCCCCTGACCGATGCAGCCCAGTTCACCGATACCGTCATCGCCGGCATGACCGAGCGCACCCGCGTGCTGTTTCTCAGCCACATCACCTCGCCCACCGCTCTGCTTTTCCCTATCGAGGCCGCCATTGCCGAGGCCCGCAAGCGCGGCATCTGGAGCGTCATCGACGGCGCCCACACCCCCGGCCATATCCCGCTTGCTCTCGACGCCCTCGGTGCCGATTTCTATGCCGGCAACTGCCACAAATGGATGATGGCGCCCAAGGGCTCGGCCTTTCTGCATGCCCGGCCTGAAATGCAGTCGCTGATCAACCCGCTGGTCATCAGCCATGGCTGGACCGAAAACTCCAAGCAGCCGGGCGCCAAGGGCGCCTTCGGCAATTCCCCCTTCATCGACGAGCTCGAAATGCAGGGCACGCGCGACCCCTCGTCCTGGCTCGCGGTCACCGCCGCGCTCGATTTCCGCCGGGCCAATGACTGGGCCGGCGTGCAGGCCCATTGCCAGGCTTTGGCCCAGGACACGGCTCGCCGCCTGGGCGAGCTGACCGGCCTTGCCCCGCTCAGCAGCCCGGAATTTTCCGCGCCGCAAATGGTGGCCATGCCCATACCCGATTGCGATACCGACCAGCTCAAGCTCGACCTGCTCGACAAATATGCCATCGAGATCCCGGTCTTCAAATGGCAGGATACCTGCATCTGCCGTCTTTCGGTGCAGGGCTACAATTCGCGGCCGCAGATGGACCTGCTGCTCGAGGCGCTTACTGACCTGCTGTCGCTGAGGCCACAGGCCGCGCGCACCGCCACATCGCACGGCTGACAAATCGGCCAAATTGTGATGTGTGAGGATATCGTTTGCTGAGGCCAGGAGAATCAGGCGCCGTGCGACCACAGAGTGCCCTGAACTATCTCGAGCCGCTGGAAACCCGAACGCGCGGTGTGGCGGTGCTCGATGCGCTGGCCGACATGGTCGAACGCTCCGGCCTCAAGATCGGCGATCGCCTGCCGCCCGAAGTCTCGCTGGCCGCCACTTTGGGCGTTGGCCGCTCCACTATTCGCGAGGCGCTCAATCGCTGGGAAGGCCTGGGCATCATCCGCCGCCGCCGCGGCGACGG
The DNA here is from genome assembly GCA_963975335.1 of uncultured Devosia sp. Lineage (GTDB taxonomy): Bacteria > Pseudomonadota > Alphaproteobacteria > Rhizobiales > Devosiaceae > Devosia. The sequence goes on from CAXBHD010000110.1 coordinate 1,501, forward strand.
CACCTATCTCTCCGCCCGCGTGCAGACCTCGCGCGGCCTGGTGCCCACCATGGTGCGGCTCGAAGGCGAGGCCCTGCTGCGCCTGATCGAAATCCGCCGCACCCTTGAAAACGACGTCGTCCGCAAGGCCACCCTGGCCGCCACCCCGACCCAGCGCCGGCAGATTTCCGTGCTCTGCGATCTGCTGCTGGTCGAGGTCGATGCCGGCCGCCCCTGGCGCAAGGCCGACCACGCCTTTCACGGCGCCATCTATGACGCCTCGGGCAATCCCATGTATGGCCAGATCCTGGCCAATCTCGACCGCGCCCTCGAGCGCGGCGGCGCCTCACCCTTTGGCGCCGACGATTTCGGCCTGGCCTCCTTCCCCATCCATCGCGACCTGGCCGATGCGGTCTTGGCCGGCGACCCCGACCGCGCCGTCGCCACCGTCAATGCCATGCTCGATATTGTCGAAGACGAGGTCCGCGCCATTATCGGCGAAGGCAAGCTGAGCTAACGCCCCCACCTAGCCTCCCCCTGAAGGGGGAGGAACCGCCCGGTGGATTTGGTTCGATTGTGCCCCGACTTCGATCTGTCCCTCCCCCTTGAGGGGCTTGAGAGCGGCCCGAAGGGATAAATCGCTGCAGTGGAGCGATTTAAGCGAAGAAGGCCATGAGGGCTAAGCCCGAATGGCTGGCGGTGGGGGTACCTCGCCGTCAGATCGCAGATATTACAACCAGCCGCTCAGCTCCCGCCGCACCATATCCTCGATCATGTCCATGCCGCCCGGACTGTCATTGAGGCAGGGAATATAGGCAAAATTCTCGCCACCGGCCTCCATGAAGAGATGCCGTCCTTCAACCGAAATTTCTTCCAGCGTCTCGATGCAGTCGGCCGAAAAGGCCGGCGCCAGGATCGCCACCTTCTTGATGCCCTTGCCCGGCAGGGCTTCGAGCGTCTTGTCGGTATAGGGCTCGAGCCACTTGGTGGGGCCGAACCGGCTCTGGAACGTCACCATCAGCTTTTCCTTGGGCCAGCCGAGATATTCGCGCACCAGCCGCGTCGTCTTGTAGCACTGGCAGTGATAGACATCGCCGCGCTCGAGATAGGTCACCGGCATGCCGTGATAGCTGGTGAGGATCACATCGGGCTCGAAATCGAGCGCCGCCACGCCATCGCGGATCGAATTGCCCAAGGTCTCGATATATTTGGGGTCTTCGAAATAGGCCGGCACCGTGCGCACCGCCGGCTGCCGGCGCATGGTCTTGAGCACGTCGAAAGCCTTGTCATTGGCCGTGGCCGTCGTCGTCGCCGAATTCTGCGGATAGAGCGGCACCAGCAGGATCTTGGTGCAGCCGGCCGCCACCATCTTTTCCAGCACGCTTTTGGTCGATGGATTGCCGTAGCGCATGGCAAAATCGACCATCACATTGTCATGCCCGGCCAGGCGCTCGGCCAGCGCCGCGGTCTGCTTGCGCGTGATCACCAGCAGCGGGCTGGCATTGTGTTCCTTGTCCCAGATCGATGCATAGTTCTGCCCGCTCTTTTGCGGCCGCACGCTTAGAATCACCAGGTTGAGCAGCGGCCACCACAGCCAGCGCGGCGTCTCGATCACCCGCCGATCGCTGAGGAATTCCTTGAGATAGCGCCGCACGCTCCAGTAATCGGTGGCGTCGGGCGTGCCCAGATTGAGCAGCAGGACGCCGATTTTCTGCGGCAGGACGGCGGGATGATTGGGCGGAAGGTGTTCGGACATGGGCGCCAGTTTGGAGGGGTTCTAGGCTGGCGCGCACCATAGCGGCTCCATGGCGGCGCGCAAGGCGGCGATGGGTCGCGCTGTCCCGGGTGATCCGCCCTAGAGGCTGGCAATCAGCAGCACCAGGCCAAAGGCCAGCACCGCCACCGCTGCCGCCAGCTCGAGCCACCAGACGATCCGCGCGGTCACCGGATTGTCCACGCCGCCAATGCGCCCCGCCAGTCCCTTGGCGGTCACCGCCAGCGTTGCCAGCACGGCCACGGTAATGGCGGTACCCACGCCCATCAGGAACACGGCGGCAATCCCGGCCAGCAGCAGCCCCTGCGACAGGGCAAAGACCAGCACGACCAGCGCCCCCGAACAGGGGCGCAGGCCCACTGCCAGCACCACGCCCAATTGCTCCCGCCACGACCCGGTCGTCACCGCCGGCGGCACGATATGCAGGTGCTCGCCATGCTCGTGGTCGTGATCATGGCTATGCTCGTGGTGATCATGCCCATTATGGGGATGCGCAGCCGCGCCATGCAGATGCGCATGCGCCTTGTGCGCCAGATCCGTCTTGGGCGCCGGGTGGTGATGCTGTCCCCAGCCAAACAGCTTGCGGGCAATCAGCCACAGGCCCAGCAGCGCCACCATCCCATAGGAGGCAATGCCGATCCAGTTGGCCGCATTGTCCATGGCCAGGCTTGTCATGCCCAGGATGCCGGCCGCCACCAGCACGAAGACCACGGCCACACTCGATTGCAACATGGCCGACAGCGCGCTCAGCCAGATGCTGCGGCGCAGCTGGGTTTCATTGGCCAGCACATAGGAGGAGATCACCACCTTGCCATGGCCCGGGCCCGCCGCATGCAGCACGCCATAGATAAAGCTCAGTCCGCCCAGCACCCAGAAGGCCGTCCAGTCGCTGCGCAGCGCATCGAGCGCCTGCGTCAGCGCCCGGTAGAAATCGCGCTGCTGGCTGGCCAGCCAGCCGAAAATCCCGGTGCGCGGCAGGTTGAGACCCACTTCGGCCGGCGGCCCGCCAAACGGGGTGGCCGGCCGGGCTTCGGCCACGGCCGTCACCGCTTCGAGCGCCGAGCTTGGCGCCGCTGCATCCGCGCCGGCGCAGTCGATGACGATCACCCCCTGCGTGCCGCGCAAAGCCGCGGCCAGGTCGGCCGGCAGATCCACCACATCGGGGCCCAGCGCATAGAGCCGCTCGGCCACATCATCGGCCATCTCCTTGGGCGGCTCGAGCACAACGCCGCAGCCGGCCGGCGCATTGACCAGGGTCACCGCGCTGGCATCGGCAAAGCTGATCGCCACATAATAATCCGGATCATAGACGCCCAGCTCGAACCGGGCGCCCACCGGCTCGGGCTGCAGGGCATTCAGCCCATAGCTCAGCGTGGTATGGCCATCGGCATAAACCATGCGCTGGTCACCGGCCGGGGCAAATTCCATCGGCGCCTCGGCATTGCCGGCATAGGTATAGAAATTGTAGTCGGCCAGGCCCGTCATATTCTCGTCGGCCAGGCCCTGCAGCTCGTCCGGGCTGGTCTGCCGGTCGTCATTGACGTCCAGCCCCTGGATCACCCAGGACGAAAACGCCGTGTCGAAGCTCCAGGCATGCTGCAGGCCCACCACCGCGCCGGCATCGTCGAAAATCACCGCCACCCTGGCATCGATCAGGATATGCGGATGCGCTGCGGCCGGCACTGCCAGCCCAACAATACCCAGTGCTGCACCCGCCAGCCGATGCCCTAAATCCCGAAGACGCACGCGATATCCCTAGTGAATGGGGTGGGTCTGGAACCAGTCCACCAGATGGTCGATCAGTGCCCGCACCTTGCCCGCCAGATGGCGGCGATGCGGGTAGACCGCCTGCAGCGTCTGTCCGGTGGGCAGGAAGTCGGTGAGCACCGGCACCAGTTCGCCCGAAGCGATCATGGGTTCGGCCAGATAGGACGGCAATACGACAAATCCGAGGCCCATCATCGCCGCCTTGCGCGCGGCCAGGGGAGAATTCACCCGCAGCGGACCGTTGATCGGGACCGAAATGGTCTTGCCTTCCTCGATGAAGCGCCAGTTCGATTGCCCCTGCAGGTTGACATCGACAATGCACGGCACCTGGCGCAGGTCTTCGGGATGCTTGGGCGTGCCATGCAGCGCCAGCAGCTCGGGCGCCGCCCCCACGATCACATGCATATTGGCGATCTTGCGGGCAATCAGCGAGGAATCGGCCAGTGTCGAAATGCGCAGCGCCACGTCGATCCCCTCATCGACCAGATCGACATAGCGATCCTCGAGCCGCAGATCGAGCGTCACCTTGGGGTGCCGGCGCAGAAACTCGAAAATCGCCGGGGCCAGCGTATCCTCGCCGAAATTGCGCGGCGCCGATACCCGCAGCAGCCCGCGCGGCTCGGCCGTCTGGTCGGTAATGGTGGCGTCCAGATCATCAAGCTGCTGCAGCAGCGCACTGGCTTCCCGGTAATAGCCCTCGCCCGCCTCGGTCAGGCTGAGCTTGCGCGTCGTCCGGTTCATCAGCCGCACGCCCAGATAGTCCTCGAGATCGGTGACATATTTGCTGAGCAGGGCCTTGGAGCGGCCATGCTGCCGCGCCGCCGCCGAAAAGCCGCCGGAATCAAAGACCTGAACGAAAGCGCGGATGCGGGCGAGGTCCTGAGTCATGGCGCTCCGTTCACCAGATCATTGCAATCCCGTCATAACTCACCTGCACCACGTGAACAATATCCGGCCTTGGTCATTCTGTGATTAACGATAGACTGTAAGCGTAATCGACGCGCATAAGGAGTTCGGACTATTTTCCCACTCATGTCCAAACCCTCATCACGCTCCACGCTGTACCGGTTGATCGAGGCAGGCCAGCTGGCGCATCGCGCTCTGCTGCTGCCGCTGTCCGAGCGCGGCCTCGAGCCGGGGGACGATGCCATCCTGTTCGAGCTGGGGCGTTCGGGCGCCACCGAGGCCGACCTGGCTGCCGAACTGGGCCTGCCCGAAGCCAGCCTGGCGAGCCGGCTGTCGCGGCTGATCGATCGCGGCCTGGTCACCCGCCAGGCGGTAGGCCCCGAACTGGCAGCCGGCGTCGCCCTCAGCGAGCGCGGCATCCGCATCCGCAATAGTCTGGCCGATCATTGGGCCCAGCTTGAAGAGGCGCTGATGGGCGAGCTCAAGCCCAAACAGCGCAAGAAGCTGGGCGAACGCCTCAAGCGCTTCGTCGACCTGCTCACCCTCTGAGCCAAATCCGAACGACCCATTCAGCTTGGGTTCAGCCGCCGGGGTGTTTTGTGTTCACACAGGCATCACGGCCTACAAGGATTAGGAGATCGACAATGGCTCTGAGCAAGAAATTCATTACCGGCGGTCTGGCTGCCTTGGCGTTCCTGGGCAGCGCCGCCATGGCCACGGCGGCCCCCGGCTATGCGACCGGCAATGTCAATGTCCGCACCGGTCCGGGAACCCATTACGGAGTCCTCGATACCCTGCGCCGAGGCGAGCGCGTCGATGTGCAGCAGTGCCGCGGCGGCTGGTGCTTTGTCGAAAAGCGCGGTCCCGATGGCTGGGTTTCGGCCAATTATCTGGCCACTGGCGGTCGCGGCGATTGGGATGACGATTGGGATCGCCACCCGCCGCGCTGGGATCCGCGTCCACCGCGCTGGAACCCGCCCCCGCGCCCGCCGCATTGGGGCGGTCGCCCACCCCGTCCGCCGCATGGCTATCCGGGCTATGGCTTCCCCCAATATCCGGATTCAGACGCCAGTGTCTGCGTCAATGGCCCCAACGGCTATTTCTGCATCGGCAACTGATCCAAGCCGACAACCGATCCATGCCAGACGCCGTCCCCTTTGGGGGGCGGCGCTCTGTTTGTCGGGCGGCGCCGCTCCACCTTCCACCGCCCGGGTGATCCTGCCGCGCATCCGGCGCGTAACAAGCCCAATGCCCGCTGTCAGGAGCCGATCGTGACCAAATATCTCATCCTCTACGGCGCCTGTGCGCTGATCTTCTTCCCCCTCGATTTTGTCTGGCTCTCCACCATGGGCAAGGGCTTCTACCAGCGCGAGCTGGGCGACCTGCTGCTGCCCAATCCCAATCTGGTGATCGCCGGCCTGTTCTATCTCGCCTATCTGGTCGGCGTCGTGGCCCTGGTGGCCGCCCCCGCCGAGGGCGATGTGCTCAAGGCCCTGGCCATGGGCGCCCTGCTCGGCTTTGTCGCCTATGGCACCTATGATCTGACCAACCTGTCCACCGTCCAGGGCTTCACCCCGGCAGTTGCCGCGGTCGATATGGCCTGGGGCACCGTGCTCACCGGCGTCAGCGCGGCCGGCGGGGTCTGGATCTCGCGGTTCTTCGCCTGATCATTCCCGTCCGGGCAGGATCGGGCCGTCGACGACCGCGACGCGCCTGACCCGCTCGCGGGCCATGACGACCAGGCCCGCCGCCACCACGATGCCGGCGCCGACCAGCGATATGGGGTCGATCCAGTGACCGAATACCACCAGGCTGAGCACGATGGCCCAGGGCAGCGCGAAATAGTTGAACGGCTGTACCGTGCTGGCCGGCGCCATCGACAGGGCATAGATCATCAGCCCGTGCCCCAGGCAGGTCGTGGCCATCATCGTCACCACCAGCGCCAGATCGGGCCAGGCCATGGGCTGCCAGAAGAACACGCCTACCGCGCTCGACAGCAGCAGCCCCAGAATGCCGGTATAGGCCAGGCTGGTCGTGGCCCGGTCGAACTGGCTGACCTTGCGGGTCAGCACGATATAGAGCGAATAGAGCGTCGAGGAGATCACGGCGAAACCCACCCCGGCATCGAGCGGCAGGCCGCCCGGCCGCACGATCACAAGTGCCCCGGCAAACCCCACCGCCACCGCCACGAAGCGAAATATCCCGACCTTTTCGCCCAGCAGCGGGATCGAGAACAGCGTCACCAGCAGCGGGTAGATCGAGGAGATCGCCTGCAGCTCGCCCAGCGGCACAGTCTGGAGCGCCAGGGCAAAAAACCAGATCTCGACGATCAGCAGCGTGCCGCGCAGCACCTGCCAGAACGGCACTTTCGAACTCAGCGCCTGGCGCAGCCCGCCCCGCCGCACCACGAGAAACAACGCGAACAGGGCAAAGCCCCAATAGCGCATCATCGTCACCTGGAACGGCGAATAGCTCTGCACCAGATGCTTGGAAATGGCGTCCTGCACACCGAACACCGCCACGGTGAACAGCGTCAGCGCTATGGCCCGCCCGACATTGTCGGTGCGGCTGTCGATGGCGGCAAGGGACATGGCTCGGTGTCGTGGCTCGAGGAATCAGCGCCGCGCCCGCCTGACCGGCCACAGCGCTTGAGCGCTACCGCAAAGCGCCGGCTTTGACCATGGCGCCGCTGCGCAATCCTGTGCCTCTCAGCTTGCTGTCGCTCCCTGTCAGCACGCCCCGGCACTCTGTCCCCCGGCCAGTGCCGTCTTTCCCGCGCCACCCGTTGAACAATCCTCTCAAAGCGGCCTATGGTCCGCCCCTCAGGTTCCAGTTGCCAGCATGATCACCGCATCCACGCCATCCTCGCCGCACCCCGTTGCTCTCGTCACCGGCGCGGGCACCCGCATCGGCGCCGCCATCGCTCAGGCCCTGGCGCGGGCCGGCCATGCCGTCATCATCCACTATCGCGCCGATGCCCAGGGCGCCGCCGCGGTGCGCGACACCATCACTGCCGCCGGCGGTAAAGCCGCCATGGTCCAGGCCGATCTCACCGACCGCTCCCGGCGCGCCAGCCTCATTGCCGCGGCATCCGCCCCTTTCGGTCCGCTGACCACGCTGATCAACAATGCCTCCCTGTTCGAGCCCGACAGCGCCACCGACCTTGACGAAGTCCTCTGGGATCGCCACTTCGCCATCCATGCCGAAGCCCCGATCTTTCTTGCCCGCGATTTCGCCGCCCAGCTTCCCGCCGGCGCACGCGGCAATATCGTCAACATCATCGACGAGCGCGTGCTGCATCCCGCGCCGGCCTATTTCAGCTATACCCTTTCCAAATCCGTGCTCTGGACCGCTACCCGCACCCTGGCCCAGTCGCTGGCGCCGGCCATCCGCGTCAATGCCATCGGCCCCGGCCCGGTCCTGCCGCATAGCCGCCAGGATCAGGCAGCCTTCGACGCCGGCATTGCCGGCCTGCCGCTGCAGACCCATGCCGGCCCGCACGACATTGCCGAGGCCGTGCTGATGCTGCTTGCCACGCCTTCCATGACCGGCCAGATGCTGGCGCTTGATGGCGGCCGCCATCTCGAATTCCCCGCCCGCCGCGGCCCCACGCCCCGCCTGCCGACCGAGCCGCAATGACCGACGACACGCCCACCATCCCGCCCCGCCCCAGCGGCCCTGCCGTCATCCGCGATTTCGTGCGCACTTTGCCCGCCGCGCCCGGCGTCTATCGCATGCTCGATGCCGAAGGCGCGGTCATGTATGTCGGCAAGGCGCGCAATCTCAAGGCGCGCGTCACCAATTATACCCGTCCCGAAGCGCTCGAAATCCGCCTGCAGCGCATGATCGCGGCCACGGTCAGCATGGAATTCGTCCGCACCGAGACCGAATCCGAAGCCCTGCTGCTCGAAGCCAATATGATCAAGCGGCTCAAGCCGCGCTTCAACGTGCTGCTGCGCGACGACAAGAGCTTTCCCTATATCCTGATCACCGGCGATCACGAGGCGCCCGAGCTGACCAAGCATCGTGGCACCCGCCGCCGCAAGGGCGACTATTTCGGCCCCTTCGCCTCGGCCACCGCTGTCGCCCGCACCATTGCCAGCCTGCAAAAGGCCTTCCTGCTGCGCAACTGCTCGGACAGTTTCTA
>CAXBHD010000111.1:0-10027 GCA_963975335.1 uncultured Devosia sp.
CCGATCTGCTGGTTGGCGCCCAGGCAGGCACCACCAATTTCTATGTCGCGGTCTATAATGTGCTCGATGGCGACGAGGCCAATCCGCGCATCAAGCTCTTTGACACCTTTGGCGCCTCGGTCCAGGCCCTGCTGGCCAATGATGTCGATACCGTGCTGATGGATCAGACCTCGGCCAATGGCTATATCGGCGCCAATCCGGGCGCCTTCAAAGTCGTCGGCACGCCTTTGGGCACCGAGGATTTCGGCTTCATCCTCACGCCCGGCTCCGACCTGCTCGCCCCCATCAATGCCGCTTTGGCAGAGATCAAGGCCGATGGCACCATGGAAGCTTTGCAGCAGAAGTGGTTCTACCAATACAATTCCGCCCATTAGCCCGCTTGGCCTGATCATGCGGTCGTCGCCCGCCCGCCGGGCAGGTGACGGCCGCCTTTTTTGCGGGTAACAGCTGCCGACAATGACCTATATCCCGCGCAAACCCTCTCCGCTCGCCCGCCTGCCCTGGTGGCTGCTGGCCATTCTGCTGCTCTTCGTGCTGGGCTATTGGGGCATTGCCACCAATGCCGGCTATGCCCAGATCTTTGCCGCCGTCTCGGGCGGGCTGGGCACCACGCTCTGGGTCACCGGCGTCGCCTTCACCGCCGCCACCGCTTTGGGCCTGCTCATCGCCCTGGCCCGCACCTCGGGCAACCGCCTGCTGCGCGAGCTGGCCACCTTCTATGTCGAAATCATCCGCGGCATTCCGGTCCTGGTCTTTCTCTTTTACGTCGCCTTTGTCGGCGCCCCCGCTCTGGTCGCGGGTCTCAACTGGCTGCTGGCCCCCGTTGACGCCGTCGTCACCGTGCGCCAGTTCGATTTTGCCTGGCGCGCCATTGTCGCGCTCACCATCTGCTATTCCGCCTTCATCGCCGAAATCTTCCGCGCCGGCATCGAGGCGGTCGATCGCGGCCAGCTCGAGGCGGCCCGCTCGCTCGGCCTCAGCCGCTTCAAATGCTTCCGCCTCGTCATCGCCCCCCAGGCCTTGCGCACCATCCTGCCGCCTCTGGCCAATGATTTCGTCTCGATGATCAAGGACAGCGCTCTGGTCTCGGCCCTCGGCGTCCAGGACATTACCCAATTGGGCAAGGTCTATTCCTCGGGCACCTTCCTCTTTTTTGAAACCTATAATGTCGTGGCCTTGCTCTATCTCACGCTGACCATTTCGCTCTCCCTGCTGGTCCGCCTGCTCGAGCGCCATCTGCGCGAAAACCAGCGCTGAACCCTTGCGCCCGCAGCCAATGCGGCCCATTTGTGGCGGGCAACCCCGGAGCCCTGCATGAACCGTTTTGCCACCCTCGCCGTGACCGCCCTGGTCGCCCTCACCCTTGCCGCCTGTGGCGATAGCCGCGAGGTCGGCAGCGTCGGCGTCGACTGGACCGGCAATGACATTGCCGTCGATGCCCTGGCCGATCCGGAAGTCGATGGCGTGGTCTGCCACCTGGCCTATTTCAACCGCTCCTTCATCGATCGGCTGCAGCAGGGCAACTGGTTCGAGGATCCCTCCTATTCGGCGCTTGATTGCTCGGTCACCGGCCCCATCACCATTGGCGATATCGCCACCCGCTCGGGCGGCGAGGAGATCTTCAAGGAGGCGCGCTCGCTGATCTGGAAGTCGCTGCGCGTCAGCCGCATCTATGACGCCGCCAACAATTCGCTGATCTATCTGGCCCATGCCCGCGAGATCCAGCAGGGCAGCGGCAAGATGAGCCTGTCGGTCATTCCCCTCGATACCGAGCAGGTGGTCTGGAGCAATGGCGCCCCCTCGCGCCCGGCCGCGCAGTAATCCTGCCCCCATGCTGGCCAGGCCGGCCGGCATGGAACGCCATGGCGCAACCGCCCGGCACAACACAAAAACATTCCCCCCCGCGCCGCTTCAATCCGGCCCGGTCAATGCGATATTCTAGGCAACAGCAATGGCCTTCGGGCCCGGAAGGAAGAGCACCATGTCGATCTTGATTGGCGATACCGCCCCCGATTTCACCGCTGATTCCAGCGAGGGCCCGATCCATTTCTATGACTATATTGACGGCTCCTGGGCCGTGCTGTTCAGCCATCCCAAGAATTTCACCCCGGTCTGCACCACCGAACTGGGCTTTACCGCCAAGCTCAAGCCCGAATTCGACAAGCGCGGCGTCAAGGTGCTGGGGCTGAGCGTCGACAAGCTCGAGGATCACGCCGGCTGGGCCAAGGATATCGAGGAAACCCAGGGCACCGCGCTCAATTTCCCGCTCCTGGCCGATACCGATGGGTCGGTGGCCCGCGCCTATGACATGATCCATCCCAATGCCGACAATAGCCTGACCGTCCGCTCGGTCTTCGTCATCGGGCCCGACAAGAAGGTCAAGCTCAAGATCGAATATCCCGCCTCCACCGGCCGCAACTTCAACGAGGTGCTGCGCGTCATCGACAGCCTGCAGCTGACCGCCAAGCATTCGGTGGCAACGCCGGTGAACTGGGAAAATGGCGATGACGTCATCATCGCTGCTTCCCTCAATAACGAGGCCGCCAAGGCCAAATTCCCCGAGGGCTGGAAGGAACTCAAGCCCTATCTGCGCATTGTGCCACAGCCGCGCGGCTGACACGCGCGAGCGGTTTCTCCCTGACATTCCTGGGGGCGGTAGCGGCAGCTGCCGCCCCTTTTTGCGGCTCAGCCGCCATAGCGCTCGGTGCGCACCACCGCCGCCGCCACGCCCGCTGCCACCACCCTATCGGCCGCTGCATTGACGAAGCCATTGCTCCCGCAGATCAGGACATATCGCGGCAGGCCGGGCAACAGGCTGATGACATCCCCCAGCATGGCCGCATCCACCCGCCGCTCGTAGTCGACGTCGCGCCGGCGCGGCCCGCCCGACAGCGCCAGGCGCAGGGCAAAGCCGGCGCCCGCCCTGTCCATTTCCAGCAATTCGTCGCGATAGAGCACGGTCTCCAGCGTCCGGCTCGCCAGCAGCAGGACGGCGGGCACCTGCGCCGGCGCCAGCTGCCGCTGCCGCAGCATGGCCATCAATGGCGCCACCCCGGCCCCGCCGCCGATCAGCAGCAGCGGTCCGCCATCCTCCGGCCGCCAGACAAAATGCCCGCCCAGCGGGCCGCGCAGCTCGATACTGTCGCCCACTTCGGCCACGGCGTGGAAAAACGGCGATACCTCGCCATTGTCCAAAAGCTCGATTGCCAGCTCGATGCGGCGGGTGCGGCCGCTGGTGCCCGGCGCCGAGGCGATCGAATAGCTGCGCACCGCCTGATAGCCATCGGGCGCACTCAGCCGCAGGTCCACATGCTGGCCGGGGCGAAAGGCCATGTCATGCGGCAGCTCCAGCACCAGCCGTTTGACGGTCGCCGTTAGGGCGCCGATCTCGACGAGCTGCGCCTCCTGCCATTCTGCTTTGTCGCCGCGCGCCAGGGGGCGTTCAGTCACCGCTATAGCGCTGCTCGCGCCAGGGATCGCCCAGCATGTGATAGCCGCGCAATTCCCAGAATCCGGCCTCGTCCCGCTCGGTGAACTGCAAGCCATTGACCCATTTGGCCGATTTCCAGAAGTAAAGGTGCGGCACCAATAGTCGCGCCGGCCCGCCATGGTCGCGTTCCAGCGGCTGACCGCCATATTTGAGCGCCACCATGGCCTTGCCCTCGGTCAGGTCGGCTACGGGCAGGTTGGTCGAATAGCCATCCACACTATGGGCCAGCGTAAAGCCGGTCGGCGCTGCAATACCGGCATCGGCCAGGATATCGTCGATCAGCACGCCTTCCCAGGCCGTGTCGAGCTTTGACCAGCTGGTGACGCAATGGATGTCGCGCACCATTTTGGTCATCGGCAAGGCGTTGAATTCGGCCCAGTTCCAGCTCTTGATCGGGCGCGGGCCCACCTTGAGGGTGAAGCGCCAGTCTTCCGGCGCGATGCGGGGTGTGGTGCCGGCCGTCAGCACCGGAAAATAATCCACCAGATGCTGGCCGGGCGGCACGCGTTCGCGCTGTGCTGCCGCTGGGGGACGTCCGGTAAACCCACGCGTGACCACTGACCCACTCCTGTCGCTGCCCTTTGGCGGGCACTATGGCGCAGGGCAATTGCTGCCGGCAAGCCGGCTGCAGGTCTGCCAGCACTGCGCCGGAGGCGGGCTTGGCATCGGTCGGGCACAAACGGTCTGGGCGCCGCAGCCTGGCGGCGCCGCTTGGTCGGCCTAGTGCATGCTCACATAGGGAAACAGCGCCGGCAGGTTGAGAATGGCGATCAGCCGGTCTTCCTGGCGCACCAGGCGCGATACCTTGGCGCTGGCCGGATCGCCGCCCGAAGCGGGCGCATCGCGGAATTCGTCATCCTTGGCAAAGATGATGTCGGACACCGAGTCCACCAGAATGCCCACCGTGGTCTCGCCCAGCGATACCACCAGCACCACATGGCCCGGCGCCGCATTCAGCCGCTGGCCGCCCAGCATGGCCGAAAGGTCATGCACCTCGACCACGGTGCCGCGGATGTCGAGCACGCCGCAGGCCGAATAGGCGCCGTCGGGCAGTTCCGTGGTCGGCGACCAGCTGCGAATCTCGCGCACCGCCATAATGTCCACGCCATAACCGCGATCGCCCGCCGAAAAGGTCACGAACTGGTTGGTGGGGGGCGCCAGGACACTGTCTCGCCCGCTGTCAGAGGGTTCAAATTCGAGTGCTGTACTCATCAGATACTCCGCTCGTGCTGTCTCTATCGGCCCACATCTGTCGCAGGCCAGGCGTGAATCTCACCCCTTGCTTGGCCGCCATTATTTTCCGAAATGATTTCGAAACCATTGCGTAAATTCTGCATAAGTTTTTATTGTCGCGCGCCGCTGCTGTAGGGCTATCCGCTAACTATTTGCCGCGCGTTGCTTTTTCGCGGCTTGCCGGGCGAGGCAAAATTTTCGGCACAAGCCGCTGTCGCGTGCTGCTGGGCACCGGCGATGTCCCGCTGGTCCCTATTCGGCGGCTGGCACCGGGGAGGGGCCGCCATCGCCATCAGGCCGATCATCCGCAGCGCGGCGATCACCGCCAATGCTGCCACCCCGGCACCCAGGGCAAATACCGCAATGATCGCCTGCCCAAAGCCCGCGCTGTCGATCGCGCTGGCATAGCCGGCCAGATTGGCCGCCAGCCCCGCCAGTGCCGCCCCGATGGCATTGCCGGCCGATTGCGTCGTGGGCACCAGCGCGGCCACCCGGTCGCGCTCCGCGCTGCCGGCCGCGCCCATCAGCGTCACATAAAGGCTGCTATTGCCCAGGCCGAACCCGGCCCCGATGGCAATCTGGGCCAGCACCACCACGCCGATCTGCCCGTTCAGCAGGCCCGCCAGCACCCCGGCAAGGCCTAGCATCAGCAGCACGGGGCCCAGCACCATCAGGCCCATCCGCGTGCGCTGCGCGCTGACATTGGCCACGCCAATGGCGGCCAGGCTCCAGGCCACCGCCATCACTGCCGCCACGGCGCCCGCCAGTGTCGGCCCATAGCCCCACATCTGCAGCAGCAAAAGCACCAGATAGACCGCCGATGTCGCGCTCGCCACCGGCATCAGCAGCACCACCCAGAGGCCGGCGCCCACCACCGAGCCGGGCCGGAAGGCATCCGGCGGCATCAGCCTGCTGCGGCTGCCCTTGTCGAGCACGGCCATGCCCACCAGCGCGGCTGCCGCCATCGCCAATAGGCCCGCCGCGGTCAGGGGCGCGGTCAGCCCGGCCAGCGACACCAGCACAATGGCGCCCCCCACCAGCAACAGGCGCAGCCCGGGAAAGCCGGCATGCCCCTCGGCCGCCGCGGCGTCCTTGTCGTCAGGCACCACGACCAGCACCATGCTGGCAAAGACCATTGCCATGGGCACGCTGACCAGAAAGGCCGCCCGCCACGAAACCCATTCGGTCAGCAGCCCCGCCACCAGCGGGCCGCCAAACGAGGCTATCGCCCACACCATGGCCTGCATGCCGAAGACTTTGGGGACGAGCCGCGCCGGAAACAGCACCGGGATCAGCGCAAAGCAGATCGCCGCGACCACGCCCTCGCCCAGGCCCTGCAGCGCCCGACCCAGCAGCACCATGGCCATGCTGGAGGCCATCCCCGCGATCAGCGATCCGAGCAGGAACACCCCCGCCGATACCAGCAGCGCCATGCGCGCGCCCACCAATTGCTTGAACAGCGCGGCCCCGGCGCCCCCCATAATGGCAAAGACCAGAAACAGCGTCAGTGCCCAGGCAATCAGCGGCACGCCGCCCAGTTCCTGCACGGCAATCGGCAGTGCCGTCGAGGTCATGAAGACATTGAAGGCCAGCAGCGCTACCCCAAGGGCGAGGATCGTCGTGGCCGCGGCATAATGCGGGCTGAAAACCTCGGCCCAACGCCCGCTCTGGCTGCTCTCCTCGGTCATAAGCTGTCTCCCGTGCCGGCATGCCCTAATAAAAAAAGCCATAGCTTGTTTTATTATCGGCCGTCAAACCTCATCTTAACCGGACCGGTCCAAACTGCGCCCGCTCAGCCGCAGGAACCCGCCGTGACCCCATCCAGCCCCTCCCAAAGACCCGATTGGCGCCTGGTCCTGCTGGTTGCCGTCATCACCGCCACCATCCTGGCCGGCCGACAGTTTCTCAGCCGCGACCTCACGCCGCTCTTCGCCGATACCGATGATGCCATGCGCATGGTCCGGGTCATCGATTTCATCCAGGGCCAGCCCTGGTATGATCTGACGGCCCATCGCCTCAACACCCCCTTTGGCGCCGAACTGCACTGGTCGCGCCTGGTCGATCTGCCTTTGGCCGGCCTCGTCATCGCCCTGTCGCCGCTGCTCGGCCTCGGCGCGGCCACCATTATTGCCGGCTATCTCTGGCCCATGCTGCTGCTGGCAGGCGTCCTCTGGATCAGCGCCCTGCTGGCCAACCGCCTGCTGGGTCCGGGCGGGGTCCTGCCCGCCGTGGTCCTGCCGGTGCTGAGCCCCGCCATCGCCGCCGAATTCACCCCCGGCCGCGTCGATCATCATGGCGTCATCATTCTGCTCACCCTGGCCACCGCCTGGACCGCCGTCGAGGCGGTGCGCCGCCCGCGCTTTGCCATTTTCTGCGGCCTGCTCGCGGCGACTTCCCTCGCCATTGCCACCGAATCCCTGCCCACCCTTGCCGCCGCCAGCGCCGCCTTTGGCCTGCTCTTTGTCGCCGATGCCCGCCAGGCGGCCACCATGCGCCAATTCGGTCTGGCCTTCGCCGCCGGCGCCCTGGCGCATCTGGCCCTGTTCCGCCCGCCCGGCCGCTGGCTGGAGCCCGCCTGCGACGTGCTCTCCCCGGTCTATGTGGCTCTGGCGCTGGTGGTTGCCCTGACCTTTACCCTGGCCAGCCTGCGCCCCGCCGCTTCCCCCTGGTGGCGCCTGGTCAGCCTCGCGCTGCCCGGTGCCATCGGTCTGGCGCTCGTGCTGCTGGTCTGGCCGCAATGCCTGGCCGGTCCCTATGGCGGGCTCGATCCCTGGCTGCAGGCCAACTGGATCGCCAATATCGTCGAGGCCAAGCCCTGGTTCACCAGCCTGGGCGAATTGCCCGCCTATGGCCTGGCCGTGGGCATCCCGGTCCTGCTGGCCCTTGCCGTCATGCTCTATCGCGTGCTGTTTGTGCCCCAGGATCGCGCCCAATGGGGCATGCTCCTGGCCTTCCTCGTCGGCGCCGCCCTGGTCATGCTGCTGCAGGTGCGCGGCGCCCGCCTGGCCATCATGCCGGCCATGCCCGCCGCGGCCTGGTTGATTCTGGAGGCCCGCCGGCTTTATCTCGCTCAGCCGCGCCCCGCCTTCATGCTGGCCCTGTTTGGCAGCTGGCTGGTCTTTGCCGGCGTCGTCCTCAGCCTGCTCGTCACCCTGCTGGTCAATCTGGCGCCCGGTCCCGCCCAGGCCATGGCCCAGGCCCGTGCCGGCAAGGAAGCCTGCCTGCTGCCGGCCGCCTTTGCCCAATTGGCGGCGCTGCCGGCCCAGCCCATCATGTCGCCCATCGATCTGGGCGCCCATATCCTGCTCTATACCCCCCATGCGGTGGTGGCCGCGCCCTATCACCGCAACCAGCAGGGGGTGCGCGACGCCTTCCGCTTCTTCAACGATCCGCTGGACCAGGTTCGCCCCATGCTGGCCAGCCGCGGCATCAGCCTCGTCGTGCTCTGTCCGTCCATGCCCGAGGTCGCGGGCCTGCCCGGCCGGGCGCCCGACAGTTTCGCCAGCCTTTATGCCAGCAACACCCTGCCGGCCTGGCTCGCCGATGTCACCCCGCCCGGCAGCGTGCTCAAGCTCTTTGCGGTGCTGCCGCCATAAGCGCCTCGAGCCCCAGCTCGGTGCGCAGCTTGCGGGTCAGCCGGCTGGCCACCAGGCGATGCGCCTCCACGATATAGGCGGCGATCTCTGTCCCGGTCAGCGGGCTGGCCGGGGCAATGGCCACCCATCCGGCCCGCGCAAAATACGGTGCCGGCCTTATGCCATCGAGTTCGGTCAGCAGCTCGAAGGCCATGTCGGACACTTTGAGCCAGACCTCGCCCGGATCGCGATCGAGCAGGGCAAAGATCTTGCCGCCCACCTTGGCGACCGAATCGTCGCGCCATTGCCGCACCACGACCACGCCGGGCAGGCCCAGCACAAAGGCCTCAAAGCCTGCCCGGTGCGTCAGCGCCTCAACGGTCACGCTCATGCGACACCATATGTTGACGTTTTAACGTTCCCGGTGGCGAGACATCGACTGTCATGTGACCGCGTTTTTACTCGGCTGCCACGCCCAGGCCGATCGGGCAGCTCACGCCGGTCCCCTGCAGCCCGCAATAGCCGGCCGGATTCTTGGCCAGATATTGCTGGTGATAGGTTTCGGCATAGTAGAATTCGCCGGCCGGCTTGATCTCGGTCGTGATCGCGCCCAGCCCTCTTGCGGTCAGGGCCTGCTGATAGGCCGCCCGGCTCTTGTCGACGGCCGCCGCCTGCTCGGGCGAGGTGGTGTAGATCGCGCTGCGATACTGGGTGCCCACATCATTGCCCTGGGGCATGCCCTGGGTCGGGTTATGCTCCTCCCAGAACGTCTTGAGCACGCTCTCGAGGCTGACCTGGCTGGGGTCGAAAACCACCTTCACCGCCTCGGTATGGCCGGTGCGGCCGGAACAGACTTCCTCATAGCTCGGATTGGGCGTGCTGCCGCCCTGATAGCCCACGGCGGTGACGATAACCCCCGGCAATTGCCAGAATAGGCGCTCGGCGCCCCAGAAGCAGCCCAGCGCCAGATAGATGGTTTCCGCCTCGGCCGGATAGGGGCCCTTGAGCGCCGCGCCATTGACGAAATGCTCAGGCGCCACGGCCATTTGCGTGTCGCGGCCGGGCAGCGCCTCTGCGGCGGTGGGGATGCTGGAAGGCTTGGATTTGAAAAACATGCGATTTCCTTTCATGGCCTATTCGGCCAGTTGCCGAAAAATGTTACCCCCGCTCAGAACTGGTCCTGCCGCAGGAAGTGCTCGCGCCGCGGCGTCCGCCCCAGCAGCGCCAGCAGCACGCCCGGCACGCCGAAAATGGCAAAGGCCGGATAGTTCAGCAGCGCCGTCAGTCCCGCCTGCAGCAGGTCGCCGAACAGCCGCGTATCCACGAAATGCTCGAGCCCCGTCAGGCTTTCGGCATGCAGCTGTGTCCACAGCTGCGCCAGGCTTGTCAGCACCACCGCATTCGCCCCCAGCGACCGCGTGCCATCGATAACCAGCAATACCAGCGCCAGGCCGACCAGCCAGGTGCCCAAAGCTCTCACAATCAGCCGCATCCACATGTCCTGTGCGCCGGGGGATAAGTCTTGGCTGGCCTGCCTGAAGTGCCCCGCGCAGCGGCTGTTTGTGCCATGCCCGCGGCACCCCTCACAAGGTGGCGTCCCCCGGCGACAAAAACAATTGTCATCGCAGCGTCGTGATCCCTTGCGCCCAGAGCGATGATAAGTATATTGCGCCTCGCTCGCGTCGGCCAACCAGCTGACCCCTCCGGTGTTTCCAACCGGGGTTACAGG
>CAXBHD010000112.1:0-9995 GCA_963975335.1 uncultured Devosia sp.
ATTCGTCATACCCGCCTATAATGAAGAGGCGCTGATCGGCAAATGCCTGGAATCGGTGGTGGCCGAGATCGCCCGCGCCGGCGCCGATGCCCAGATCATCGTGGTCAACAATGCCTCCACCGACCGTACCGGCGAGATTGCCCGCGGGTTTCCCACGGTGCATGTGGTCGATGAGCCCAAAAAGGGCCTGGTCAATGCCCGCGATGCCGGCTTTGCCGCCACCGAGGGCTTCGACCTGGTCGCCAATATCGACAGCGACACCATTGTGCCGGCCGGCTGGCTCGATACGGTCTTTGCCGAATTCGCCCGCGATCCGAAGCTGGTCTGCCTCAGCGGCCCCTATGTCTATTACGACATGAGCGTGTGGAACCGCTTCCTGGTCAACATGTTCTACGGCCTGACCTGGCTGATCTATGTGCTCAACCGCTACATTCTGCGCGTCGGCTCGGTGGTGCAGGGGGGCAATTTCATCTTCAAGCGCGAGGCCTGGCAGCGCGTCGGCGGCTATGACCGCTCGATCGAGTTCTTCGGCGAGGACACTGACGTGGCCGTGCGGCTCTCCAAGGTCGGGGCGGTGAAATGGACCTTCGCGCTCAAGATGATGACCTCGGGCCGCCGTCTCGAAAAGGAAGGCGTGTTCCGCACCGCCGGGACCTATACGCTCAACTTCTTCTGGGTGACCTTTCGCGGCAAGCCGGCCACCAAGGCCTATACCGATATCCGGCCCGACTGAAACAGGCCTGCCGCCGCAGCCGGTCACCTCCTGTTAAGTTTCCCAAGCAGGACAGAATCAGCGAATGCTGCTGATGCGCTAGGCTAGCGCTGCCGCACGGTGCGGCGGGGGCGGATACATCATGCTTATCCCTGGCCAGCTACCCCAGATCGTCACGGCCGCGCGCAGCTCGGCGCTGCAGGCTCTTGCGCTCAAGGCGGGGCAGGTGGTCACGGCAACCGTCATCGGCCCGGCTCCCAATGGTGGCACCCAGCTGCAGCTTGCCGGCCAGATGCTCAATATTGTGCTGCCCACCCTGGTCAAGGCTGGCGAGGCGCTGCGCTTTGAGGTGCAGGGCAGTGGCGCCCAGCTGCGGCTGGCCCTGCAGCTCGCGCCGGCGGCGGCCAGCCCGACGGTCCCGGCGACCCCTGCAGCCCCGGCCGCGTCGACTGCCGCGCCAGCCATTGCCGCCCCACAGCCACAATCGAGCCCGGCGGCGACCAGCGCCGCCGCCATACCCAATCCGGCCGCCACGGCGACACCAGCCGCCATTCCAGGCCCCGCGCCGAATGCGACCCCTCCATCGGTGCCCGCGGTTGCATCGGCCGCTCCGGGCAATGCGCCAGGTCCTGCAGCGCCGGTCACGCCCGCCGCCATACCGGCTGCGGCGCCCGCTACGGCCGGCACGCCAGCGCCAGTGCCAGCGGCACCGTCAGCGGCCGTGGCCAATCCGCCGGCCGCTGGCCCCAGCCCTTTGCCCAACCCGTCAGGGCCGCCAACCCAGCCATCGGCGGCGCTGCGCCCCGCCATCCCCTATGCGCAGGCGCCTCAGGCAAATCCGGCAAGCGCCTCGCTACCGCCCGGCGCCGCGGCGGCGCCCAGGGCTGCGACCATGGCCCCAGGCGCAGCAGCGGCGGCAATGGCGCCGACCACTGCCGCTCCGTCCGCGCCGGCGGCCCCACCAATACCGGTGAGCGCTGCCCTGCCCAGTACGCCCCAGGCCGCTTTGGCGCAGATGGTGCAGAATGCCCTGCCGCAGCAGAACAGCATTGCCGGCCTCACCACCGCGCTCAACGCCATCGCCCGCAGCGTGGCCTTGCCCGAGCCCGTGGCCCGCGCTGCCCGGCAGGTGCTGGCCAGCCAGCTCGATCTTGGCGGCGGCAAGCTGGACGGCAGCGCCCTGCAAAAGGCCGTGCTGAATGCCGGCATTTTCCAGGAAGCCGGGCTGGCCCGCGCCGGCACCCCGCTGCTGGCGCCCCAGGCCGATCTGAAAACCGCGCTGCTGACGCTGCGCCAGACGCTGGCCGGCTGGCTGGGGCCGCAACTGCCGGTCATCGCCGCGCCAGCCCAGATTGCGCCGCCCCTGCGCGGCAAGTTCCCCCGGGTCACCGGGTCGGATATTCCGCCCATCGATCCGGCCGCGCCAGCCGATGAGGTCGGCAAACACCTGCTCGACCGCACCGAGGCAGCGCTGTCCCGCCTGCAGCTGCACCAGCATGCTTCCCTGCCGGATCCCGCGCTCAAGGGCGCCGAGTGGAGCATGGAGCTGCCCGTGGTCATTGCCGGCCACCAGACGCTGCTGCAGCTGCAGATTCACCGCGATGATCAGAGCCCGGGCGAGAGCGTCGCCGAGCGTGGCTGGCAGCTGCGCTTTGCCATCACCTTGCCCGATCTGGGGGAGGTCGGCGCCCAGGTCTCCCTGCGCGGCCAGGCCACCACCATCATGCTCTGGGCCATCGAACCGGCCACGGCGACGGCGCTGGAGGCCGATATCGACGCCCTGCGAAGCACCCTGAGCGGCATCGGGCTGACACCTGGAGCGATCATCGTGCGCCATGGCGCGCCGCCAGCCGCCCAGCCGCCGGTCAATTCCGGCCATCTGGTGGATGCCATGACATGAGCGAGGAACCCAAGGACCGGGCGCTGGCGGTCGCGCTGCAATATGAGAGGGGTACCCGCGAAGCCCCGCGCGTGATTGCCAAGGGACGCGGTCTCGTTGCCGAACGCATTGTGGCGCTGGCCCGCGACCATGACGTGGTTATCGAGGCCAATCCAGTGCTGGCGCAGGCCTTGAGCGGCATCGAGATCGACGACACCATTCCCATCGAGCTCTACGAGGCCGTGGCCATTGTCATCGGCTATGTCTTGCAGACCAGTACTAAGCGGTGAAAAGCGCGACGGCCCATTGCACCGGCGGCGGCGGCTCCCATCTTTAGGGCAGACACCGCTCAGGGAGCCCCGCCATGTCCAGCCAGCAAGACCAGCACAGCCGAGACCAGCAGATCATCGACGACCTGTTTGACAGGATCGAGGATGTTGCCCGCAACAGCGCGCCGCGCGATGGCGCCGCCGAGGCGCATATCCAGGCGCGGCTGCGTGGTTTTCCAGCGGCGCCCTATTACCTGGCGCAAACCGTGGTTGCCCAGGAACAGGCCTTGCGCGATGCCCAGTCCCGTATTGCCGAACTCGAGGGCCGACAGCGCGCCCGCGGTCCCTGGGACCGCGCCGAGGACGATCGACCCGGCCGGGGCGGCCAGCAGGGTGGTTTCCTCGCCGGGGCCGCCCAGACCGCCTTGGGCGTGGCCGGCGGCATGATGCTGATCAATGCCTTTGGCGGCCTGTTTGGTGGCGCCCAGGCGGCCGAAACGGATAGTACCGGGCAGGCCGACGACACCGCCGACCAGGGCGATAGCGGCGATGCGGGCGGCGGCGATGATTTCGGGGATGGCGGCTTCGATATCGGCGGCGACTTCTAGGGTCGCCGTCAGTATTTCTCGTAGAACTCGTTGCCGCCGGCCTCGAGCACGTAATGCATATTGTTATAGGGGAAGCGCAGCCCGGCGGTGTGAAAATGCTGGGCATTGCGCACGCCCGGATGCCGCATGCCTGACAGCACCTGATCGGCAGCCTGCGACGCCAGCACGGCACCGCTATCGGTCATCTTCTTGGTCAGCACACCCTGGGCGAACTGGTTTTTCTGGCCGACCACGGCACAGACTGATTTGGGGTAGCGCGGATCGTTGAGACGGTTCATCACCACCGTACCGACCGCCACCATGCCCTCCATGCTGGAGCGGTTGGACTCAAAATACATGGCCCGCATCAGGCATTCCTTGGGCGAAAGCTGGGCAGTGCCGAAGCTGATGCCGAACAGGCTGCAGCCGCCCAAAGCGCTGCCCATGACAACCAGCGCCAGCATTCGCAGCATGGCTTGGGTTATCGTCATGGGTCAGTCTCCGTCGGTCGATCAAAATCAGTATCGACTGACAATGGCCCATTAGGCTTAAGCAAGCCCTGTCCGGGACGGTTAGCAAACTGCTAACGCGCCCCGGAATTCGTCTCTGGCCTAGTCCCGCGTGAACAGCAGCGTGGCCAGCAGAGCAATGGTTCCCAGCACCACGACGGCGGGCACCGGGTTTTCCTGCACGGCCCTGCCGGCGATATTGGCCTGGCGCCCGACCTGACGGGCGACGACGCGGCTCTGCTGCCGCACTTCATGGGCCAGCGCCTGGGCATTGTGCTGCAAGTCATCCAGGGCGTGACTGCCATAATAGGACTGCACCGAATGCGACATCTGATCGACCTGCTTGCGCAGGGCCGCGATCTGATGCGCCAGATTTTCGGTAATTGCTTCGCCGCTGTGTTCTGCGCGCTCGAATGCGCGCTGTGCTGCCGTGGCCATGGAGACGCTCCTTGTGGTTATATGCAGTCAACTCTGCGCCGTCGCGGAAGTTCCACTTGGCGGAGCGGCTGCGGCGCACTACATGAGCAGAGCATTGTCTACGTCGCCCAAAGGGGTCCCCATGGCCAAGAGCCGCGCCCGCCTTGATCGCCAGTTCGACCGCATCGCCCGCAAGGTGCCTCAGGCAGCAGGTGTACTGGCCCATCTGCGACGCCCGGGCGCCCGCTGGTTCCGCATCCCCCTGGCCATCCTGCTCATCCTGGGCGGCATTTTCAGCTTCCTGCCCGTGCTTGGCATCTGGATGCTGCCGCTGGGCCTGCTGCTGCTCGCGCTCGATCTGGCCTTCCTGCAGGGTCCGGTGAACCTGGCCATTGTCCGCGGCCTGCGCAAGTGGAGCATGTGGCGGCGGTCCCGGCGCGACAAGAAAGCTGCCGGGCGCTAGATCCGACCGGTGGCCACGGCTACCGCGATCAGATCGACCGCGGCGGCCAGCTTTTCGTCGATGATATGCAGATATTGCGTCCAGTCATCGATGTGGCCCAGTTCGGCTGCGCCATCGGAAATGCCGCGCACCGCCACCAGAGGCACGCCGAATGTCTGGCATGCCCGCAGCACGGCAAAGGTTTCCATATCCACCATATCGGCATCAATCCCGTCATAGGCGGCGCCCGAGACGACATTGGCACCCGTCGATAGCCGCGCGGTTGCAAGGCCGGCGATGAGGGGAGACAGCGCCTGTTCGGGCGCCTGGTCGAGGAACGGCGTCTGCCCCTTGGCAAAGCCCAGTGCCGACGCGTCCATGTCGCGATAACTGACAGAAGTGGCCTGGTACACGCCGCATTGCGCCAGCTGGCGTGACCCGGCCGAGCCCAGCGACACGACCAGACGCGGCAGCGGACGCGCCTCCGCCAAGGCGCGCGTCACGGCAATGGCGGCTTCGACCGGCCCCACCCCGGTGATCAGCGGATTGATCCTGGACTGGAGATGGGGGCCGTATTCGGCTTGCGCAGCCATGACGTAGAGGATGGTCATGTAGGCCATGCTAGCATGGCCAAACCGCTTGCCAAGCCACCTCGTTACCGTTTCGGTAAGGGGTCGATGACATTCTGATGACAGAGGCGGCGCCACAGGGGCGGAAGGCCAGAGAGCAGAGGACCCAGTGCGTTTCGCGGTGATCGAGGGCAGCAGAGAATGGACCGAGCCAAGCTGGTCCCCGCAGCAGCCGGCGCCGGCAGCCATTCTGGTCGAAGATGTCGAGGCGGAAGCCCGCCGCCGGCTCCGCGCCATCAGGCTGAACGAATGGCGTACCCGCGAATTCATCACCGGACAGCCCATGCCGGACGATATCCGGCACTATGCCCTGCAGGTGGAATATGCGGCCACGGCGATTGCGCGCCTGTCGCCGATCCCGGCCGATTTTGACAGCGATGTCTATTGGCCAAGGCTCTGGACGCGCTGAGAGACTGCCCCTGCCGCCGGGCCGCGCCCTAGTTTGACAGAAACCGGTGGATGCCCGGCGCCGCCAGCAGATCGCGCGTCATGCCCCCGACAAGCCATTCACGCAGCCGGCTATGGCCATAGGCGCCGCTGACGATCAGATCGGCACCGGCCGCCCTGGCCGCATCCTGAATGGATTGCGCCGTGCCGCCGCGATTGGGCAGCACATCGCCGCGCGCCTTGACGGCATGGGTCTTGAGCCAGGCCACCACGTCGAGCATGCTGTCACGCTCCGGCCCGAGATTGCCCTCACTGATCACCACCACCTGCACATCGCTGGCGGCCTGCAGCAGGGGCATCGCATCGGCAATGGCGCGGCGGGCCTCCTTGGTGTCCTTCCAGGCCACGATGATCGAACTGGCCTTGAGCTTGGGCGCCCCCTCGGCAGCAATCAGCACGGGGCGGCCAGCCGAGAGCAGCAGGGTGCCCAGATCAATGCTGCGATAGCCGTCATCACCGGTCTCGCCGGGAGAGGCGACGACAATCAGGTCGGTCTTGCGCGCGGCGCCGATCAGTCCGAGCGCCGGCTGCTGCACGCCGCCCATCCAGTCATAGGCCACGCCGGCGGGCACGAGCTCCACAAACCGGTCCCGCGCCGCTCTGATCGCCGCTTCGATCTCGTTGAGCTGCTCGGTATAGAGCGCTGCGGCGACATCCCCAGCCCCCATGCTGGCGACCACGGGAGGCTCGGCCGCGGCAAAACCGGTCAGGCTGGCCTTGTGCGTGGCGGCCAGATCGGCCGCAAAGGCGACCAGTGCCGGATCGACAGCGTCGATGCTGAAGCCAACGACGATATTGCGAATTTCCATCTGCGATCTCCCAAGACTGTGGGTGTCACTTTAGCGGCGGCTGCGGCCAATGTGTTGATCCCGATCAATAACCTGGCATGGCAGAGCCGCGGGTGCCTGCGTCAGGCTCAGTCCGCATAGGCGGGCATCGATAGCAGCTGATCCTTGGTCCAGCCGGTGTCGGCCTGCACCTTGCCCTGCTCGTCCCGCATGAAGGAGAGCTGACCCAGCCCCACCGCGACCGGCTTGGCCCCCAGGCCCAGAAAGCCGCCGACATCGACAATGACCTGGCAGGCGGCGCCGCTGCCGACCAGATGCGACACCTGGCCGACCACGGCGCTGTTGGCGCCATGGATTGTCGCGCCCTTGAGCGTGTCCGATGTCAGCTCGCTGCTATCGAGGGGCGTAAATCCAGAATGATCCATGGTGCAACTCCTTGCCTGCAATTGATACCAGCACAACCATCCCCGGCCGTAAACCGTTCCGCCTGGCTCTGGTCCGGGCCGCCGGCATGTCTGGCCCCGTGGACGGCGGTCGCGGACAAGGCTTGAGCCGACCGCCGACACCGGCTATCTGGAGCCATCTCCGGGCGGCCCAGCCGCATTTGACAAAGGCACTTTCGGCATGAATCCAGCTTTTCTCGTCACCCATTCGGGTGGTTTCCATGCCGACGAGCTGCTATCGAGCGTCATCCTGACCCGGTTGTTTCCCCAGGCGCAGATTGTGCGCAGCCGCGCCCCCGAATGGATTACCCCCGGATCCGATCGCCTGATCTACGATGTCGGCGGTGCCTATGACGCGGCCAGCGGCATATTCGATCACCATCAGCGTGGCGCGCCATTGCGCGATGACGGCCAGCCCTATAGCTCGTTCGGCCTGGTCTGGAAGCATTTTGGCCACGACTATCTGGCGGCCGCCGGCCTGCCGGAGGGGCATGTCGACGCGGTCCACGCATCGTTCGACGCCAGCTTTGTGCTGCCCATCGACCTGATGGACAATGGCGCCCTGAGCCCTTCGGTGGCAGGGCCGCTGGCCGGCCTGACGCTGCCGGCGCTGCTCGAAACCCTCAAGCCGGTATTCGACGAAACCGACCCTGATGCCGAAGATCGCGGCTTTTACGCCGCGCTCGCCATTGCCCGCGCCTTCGTCGAGGCGCGCATTGCCCGCAGCGATGCCAAGCTGCGCGCCGAGGGGCTCGTGGCGGGCGCCATTGCGGCGGCCGGCCACGGGCGGGTGCTTGAGCTGCCCATGGGCATGCCGTTCAGGCCTGCCGTGGTCAAGGCAGGCGCCGATCACCTGCTGTTCGTCGTCCATC
Organism: uncultured Devosia sp.; assembly: GCA_963975335.1. GTDB lineage: Bacteria > Pseudomonadota > Alphaproteobacteria > Rhizobiales > Devosiaceae > Devosia. Next base: position 7,995 of record CAXBHD010000112.1, read on the forward strand.
CCCGCGGGGCCGACTGGTGCCTCACCACCATTCGGCGCGACGACGAGGGTTTTGCCGTGCGCGCCGATCTGCCGGCGGCCTGGGCCGGCCTGACCAATGCCGATCTCGAGGCCGCCAGCGGCGTGCCCGGCGCCAGCTTCTGCCATAATGGCCGCTTCATCGCCGCGGCCAAGACCCGCGCGGCAGCCCTGGCCATGGCCGAGCTGGCGGTCGCCGAGGCGCTGGCCAACCCGCCGGCGGCGTAGTCGGCTACTCGGCGGGCGCTGGCGCGGCATTGGCGGCGTCGAGCTCGCGTTCCAGCCGCGCCTCTTCCTCGGCCTTGGGCTTGGAAAAGCGCGCCAGCAGCAGATAGGCCGCGGGCGTCAGATAGAGCGTGGAGATGGCGGCAAAGCTGAGGCCGCCCACCATGACCCAGCCCAGTGCCGAGCGCGCCTCGGCGCCGGCGCCCGAAGCCAGCACCAGCGGCAACCCACCCAGAATGGTGGCGATCATGGTCATCATCACCGGCCGCAAGCGGATATTGGAGGCCTCCTCGATGGCCGCGCGCACGGACCTTCCCTGATCGCGCAGCTGATTGGCGAATTCGACGATCAGAATGCCGTTCTTGGCCATGATGCCCACCACCAGCACCAGGCCGATCTGGCTGAAGATATTGAGACTTCCCCCCGTGACCAGCAGCGCATAGAGCCCGGCCGCCACCCCGAACGGCACCGTGGTCATGACGATGATGGCGCTCCACAGGCTCTCGAACTGCGCCGCCAGGACCAGCAGGATGATGACCAGGGCAAAGCCGAACGTGATCAAGAGGCCATTATTGGCCTCGCCAATGGTGCGCGCCTCGGCCAGCGGAATGATCGAGACGCCTTCGGGCAGCAGGTCTCGCGCCATGTCCAGCGTCTGGTAATAGGCGTCGCCCAGGGCGATGCCGCCATCAAGGCTCGCCGTCACCGGCACGGCGCGCCGCTGCTGCTCGCGACGCAGCGAGGGCGGCACGGCCGCCTCCTCGATGCTGGCAATGGTGGACATGGGCACATAGCGGCCATCGCCGGTGCGGATGAACAGGCTTTCGAGGTCGCGCGGATCGTTGATCGGATTGCTGGTCGAGACCATGCGCACCGTATAGCTGGTGTCATTGATGAAGACATTGCCGATATCGCTGCCATCGATCATGGCCTGCATCGTCGTCCCCAGCCCGTTAATGTCGACGCCCAGCGCATCGGCCTTGGCGCGGTCGACGGTAAGGGTCAGCTGCGGCTGGGTGGTGTCGAAATTGACGCTGACGCGACCGAAGCGCCCATCCGCGTCGAGCCGGTCGGCAATGGCCTGGGCCGCATCGGCCAGCACGGCATAGTCCGAGCCGACCACGGCAAACTGCAGCCCCGAGCCGCCGCCGCGAATGCCCAGGCTATTGCCCTGGCGGATCGAGGCGCTGACGCCGGGCACCTGACTCATCAGCGCATTGATCTCGGTGGCGATTTCATCCTGGCTGCGTTCCCGTTCGTCCCAGGGCGCCAGGGTCATGGTCATGAAGCCGCCCGTGCCAAAGCCGGAGAGTACGAATAGCGACCGCACCTCGCCGCTCTCGATATAGGGCTGCAACAGCCCTTCCACCGTGGTCATCTGCGTGCGCACATAATCGAGGCTGACCGTATTGGGCGCCGAAATGCGCAGCGACAGCTGCGAGCGGTCCTCGGGCGGGGTGATTTCCTGGCGCAGATTGCCATAGACGAACCAGGACGAGCCCGCGAACAGCAGGGCGATCAGCACCACCACGAAAGGATTGGCCAGGGCGACGCGCAGCGTGACGCGATAAAACCCGGCCAGGCCGCGGCCAAGGGCGCCCAGCACACCGCCATGCTGGTGCGCGCTGTCCGCCTTGAGGAAGCGCGAGGCGATCATCGGGCCCATGGAGAGTGCGACCACCGAGGACAGCAGCACCGCAATGGCCAGGGTAAAGCCGAACTCGCGGAACAGCCGGCCGGTCTGGCCGGCCAGGAAGGA
>CAXBHD010000113.1:0-9836 GCA_963975335.1 uncultured Devosia sp.
CGCTCGGCCACCCTGCTTGGCCGACGCGCCGAACCCCTCACCCTAACCCTCTCCCCTCAGGGGAGAGGGGACATATCGAGCTTGGGGCGAAAGCCATGAACCGCTTCATCCCCGTCCTCACCATAATCCTGGCCATCCTGCTCATCTGGTACGCCGCAGCCATTCCCATGAATGCGGCCTGGCAGACCACGCTCAACACCCGCGCCGAACTGGTCGATTTGCCCTTTGCCAGCTTTGCCACTCAGACCTGGAACCAGGACAAGCCGGTGCTGCCGGCGCCCCATCAGGTGATCGGCGAGATCTGGAACGCCACCGTGGCGCTCGAATTCAGCTCGCGCCGCTCGCTGGCCTTTCACGCCTGGATTACCCTGTCGGCGACCTTGCTCGGCTTTGCCTTGGGCACCGTGCTGGGCGTGGGTCTGGCCGTTGCCATCATCCATAATGACGCCGCCGACCGCTCGCTGATGCCCTGGATCATTGCCAGCCAGACCATTCCCATTCTGGCGGTGGCGCCCATGGTCGTGGTCGGGCTCGGCGCCATGGGCCTGACCGGGCTGGTGCCCAAAGCGCTGATCTCGATGTATCTGAGCTTTTTCCCGGTCGTGGTCGGCATGGTCAAGGGGCTGCGCTCCCCCGAAGCCATCCAGCTCGACCTGCTGCGCACCTATGATGCCAGCTCCTGGCAGGCCTTCTGGAAGCTGCGCTGGCCCGCAGCCATGCCCTTCCTCTTTGCCTCGATGAAGGTGGGCATCGCCATTTCGCTGATCGGCGCCGTGGTGGCCGAGCTTTCCAATGCCGCCGGCGGCGGGCTGGGCGTGCGCCTGCTCACCGGCTCCTATAATGGCCAGACCGTGCAGATCTGGGCCGCGCTCTTCATCGCGGCGGGCCTTGCCGCCATTCTGGTGGCCATTGTCGGCAGCGCCGAGCGCTGGGTCAATGCGCGCATGGGGGTGCGGGCATGAACCGCGCTGGCCTCTCGCGCCTGCAAATGGTGCTGGCCCTCGCTGCCGGGCTGACCGGCCTGGTGGGCTTGGTTCTCAGTCTGCCCAGCCTGGGTGCTGCGCCGCTGCTGGCGCTGTTTTTCGGGCTGGCGACGCTGTCGCTGGCGCGTTTCGTCCTGCCCTACAGTCTCTGGATCGATGGCGCCCTGGCGGTTCTGGCCGCCGCCGCCTTGATTGCCGTCCTGCCCGAGGACGCGACCTTGCCCGCGCACCAATGGCTAGCGCTGCTGTCGGGCTGGGCCTTTGCCTGGCTCTTCGTCGAGCGCCTTGCCGCGGCCATTCGCGCCGGCACCTTGCCTGAAACCGGCATCGGCCTGCTCATCCCCACCATCTTTGGCCTCGCCTTGCTGGTGATCTGGGAAGTGGTGACGCGCGGCGCCAATGTGCCCCCGGTCATCCTGCCGCCGCCTTCGGCCATCGGGGCCCGCTTCGTCACGGAAATCCCCATTCTCTGGGCCGATTTCGTACAGACCTTCGTCAAGTCGGTGCTGCCCGGCTATGCCATGGGTTGCCTCGCCGGTCTGGGCGTCGCCATTCTCGTCGACCGCTCGCCCTTCCTCAAGGCCGGCATCATGCCGATCGGCAATTTCATGTCGGCTTTGCCCATTATCGGCATCGCCCCGATCATGGTCATGTGGTTCGGCTTTGACTGGCAGTCCAAGGCGGCCGTCGTGGTCGCCATGACCTTCTTTCCCATGCTGGTCAATACGGTGGCCGGGCTCAACGCCGCCTCTGCCATCGAGCGCGACCTCATGGCCACCTATGCTGCCTCCTATTGGCAGACCCTTTTGAAGTTGCGGCTGCCCGCTGCCGGCCCCTTCATCTTCAACGCCCTCAAGATCAATTCGACTCTGGCCTTGATCGGCGCCATCGTAGCGGAATTCTTCGGGACGCCTGTGGTGGGAATGGGCTTCCGGATATCGACCGGGGTGGGGCGGCTTGCCATCGACCTGGTCTGGGCGGAGATCGCGGTTGCCGCGATCGCGGGGTCCGCCTTCTACGCAGGTGTTGCCCTCATCGAAAGGGGCGTCACCTTCTGGCATCCGTCGGTCCGTGGTGGACGGACGTAACAGGTAACAGGGAAAAGGGAACGACAATGAAAACTCTCGCAACAGGCCTGCTTGCAGGCGCTCTGGCTCTCTCGGCCATGCCGGCCGCCATGGCGCAGGATGCGCTGACCCTGCAGCTCAAATGGGTGACGCAGGCGCAGTTCGCCGGCTATCTCGTCGCCGAATCCAAGGGCTTTTACGACGCCGAAAACCTCGACGTCACCATCCTGCCCGGCGGTCCCAATATCGCCCCCGAACAGGTCATTGCCGGCGGTGGCGCCGATATCATCGTCACCTGGATGGCTGCCGGCATGGCCGCCCGTGAATCGGGCGTGCCGCTGGTCAATATCGCCCAGCCCTTCAAGCGCAGCGGGTTGATGATGATCTGCCCCACCGAAACCGGCATTACCGAAGTCGCCGATTTCCCCGGCCATACGCTGGGTGTCTGGTTTTTCGGCAATGAATATCCCTTCTTTGCCTGGATGAACAAGGAAGGCATTGCCACCGACGGCTCGGCGGGCGGCGTCACCGTGCTGCAGCAGAGCTTTGACATCCAGCCCATGATCCAGGGCCAGGCCGACTGCATCTCGGTCATGACCTATAACGAATATGGCCAGGCGCTGGACGCCGGCTACGGGCCGGACAATCTGACCATTTTCAACTATTCTGAAATGGGCAATGACCTGCTCGAAGACGGGCTCTATGTCATGGAAGATACCCTGGCCGATCCCGCCAAGGTCGACGCCTATACGCGCTTCGTCAAGGCCTCCATGCAGGGCTGGGCCTATGCCCTGGAAAACCCGGAAGAAGCCGCCCAGATCGTCGTCGACATGGACGAAACCGGCGCCGCCACGCTCGAGCACCAGCTCTATATGACCGGTGAAGTCTCCAAGCTGGTCGATGCCACCGATCCGGCGCTCGACATGGCCACCTATGAGCGCACGGTCCAGGCCCTGCTCGACCAGAAGATCATCACCACCCAGCCCGAAGGGGCCTATTCCACCGTGGTTACCGACGCGCTGAAATAGGTCTTTCTCCCGGCATTGCGACCAGGGCGGGGTGCAAACCCCGCCTTTTTTGTTCGCCTTGTTCTGCCCGTATTTGGCGCGAACCGGGAACTATTTCGCTCACGCTCTGTTGATACGGCACCTGCGTCAATCAATAAGGCATATCAAAATGAACTCCATCATTTATCTCGTCGGTCTCGTCGTCGCCGTTATCGAATCCTCATCCACCGATCGCGACAATTCGAGCTATGTCGATTGGCCTGCCATCATTGCCGGCATCGTGCTGGCATCAGCCATCAGCCTCGTGCTGATCAGCTTCGGCTCCGCGGTCGGGCTCAATTTCCTCGACTTCGGCTATGGCACCGGTGCCAATCCCCTGGTCATCGGCATTGTTGCCGCCACCTGGTTCCTCTGGGTGCAGATTTCCAGCTTCATGGCCGGTGGTTACCTGACCGGTCGCCTGCGTCGCCGTCACTTCGATGCCAATGAAGACGAAAGCGATCTGCGCGACGGTGCGCATGGCCTGCTCGTCTGGGCTGGCGCTGCCATCTTGGGCACCGTGATTGCCGTGGGCGGCATTGGTGCAGCGGCCTCGACGGCCGGCAATGTCGCGGCCACCGCGACCAATGCAGCCGCCAATGTTGCCGAGGGTTCGGCCGAGGCCATGGATCCCAATGCCTACTTCATCGATACCATGTTCCGCTCCACCCAGCCGGCTGAAGCCGATGCTGCCCGTGGCGAAGCCGGCCGCATCTTTGCTCAGGCCGCGATGAATGACGGCACCGTTGCCGAAGCCGACCGCACCTATCTGGCCAGCGTCGTGGCGGCCAATACCGGCGTCACACCTGAGGAAGCGCAGGCGCGTGTCGATCAGGCCATTACCAGCGTCGAAGCGGCCCGTCAGGACGCTATCGAAGCCGCCCGCATCGCCCGCAACACTACCATTATCGGCGCCTTCCTGCTTGCCGCCTCGCTGCTGATCTCGGCGATCGGCGCTTTCTGGGCAGCCCAGAAGGGTGGCAATCACCGCGACAACAACAGCGTCTTTGCTGACGTCTTCCGCCGCTTTTAAGAAAAGGAAATCAGATGTTTAAAGGCATTGGACTGTGGCTGCTCGGCGTGCCGATCTGGCTCATCATCATTGTCGTCATCTTTCTCTAGGATGACCGAGGCGGGGAGAAATCCCCGCCTTTTTGCTGTCTAGTTGAACACGCGCCGCGGCCGGAACTGACCGAACTCGACCCAGCCGGTGGCCAGCACCTCGCCCTTCCAGCTCGCCCAGCACTCGTCCAGCGTCACCGGCGCGCCGGCCCCGGTGAGCAGCACGGTATTGCCGTGCCGCACGGCACTGGCCTGCAGGGCGTCGAGCCGCACCTCGGGCAGGTCGGCAAAACCCGACCAGACTGGCTTGAGCAGGCTGTCGCGCTCGTCCAGGCTCAGCGCTTCGAGCTGATCGATGCTGAGCGCATCGTCATCGTTGAATGGCCCGACGGCCGAGCGGTGCAGCATGCTGACATGGCCCCGCGTGCCCAATGCTTCGGCGATATCGCGGGCCAGCGAGCGCACATAGGTGCCCTTGCCGCAGGTCACCTCGAGCACCGAGCTTTCGCTGCCATGCTCGATCAGGGCAATGGCATCGACATCGATCTCGCGCGGCACGAGCGTGACGGCTTCCCCGGCCCGGGCCAGGTCATAGGCGCGTTCGCCATCGATCTTGAGCGCCGAAAAGATCGGCGGCCGCTGCATTATCGTGCCGGTAAAGCCGGGCAGCACCGCCTCGAGCGCCGCCCGGTCCGGGCGGATGTCGGACGTGGCGATGATAGCGCCTTCGGTATCGTCGGTCGTGGTGGCCTGGCCCCAGGCAATGGCAAAGCGATAGACCTTGGTGCCGTCCTGCACCTGGGGCACCGCCTTGGTCGCCTCGCCCAGCGCAATCGGCAGGATGCCGGTGGCCAGCGGGTCGAGCGTGCCGGCATGGCCGGCCTTGGCGGCGCTGAACAGCCAGCGCACCTTGCCCACCGCCTGGGTGGAGGTCATGTCATAGGGCTTGTTGAGGACGACCCAGCCGGAAACCGCGCGCTTGACGCGTTTGGGGGCGCTCAATCGCTCTCGCCGTCATCACCGGCAAGGTCGCGCTTGACCTTTTCCGAGCGCAGGAGGGCATCGATGCGGCCGGCCTCCTCGAAGGTCTCGTCGACAAAGAAGCGCACTTCGGGGGCGAATTTCACGTTCAGCGCCGGCGAAATCCGGCCACGCACATATTTGCGGTGCCGGTTCAGCGCGGCGACGATTTCGTCGGCATGCTGGCCGCCCAGCGGCATGATATAGGCATTGGCCAGCTTGAGATCGGAGCTCATGCGCACTTCGGGCACGGTGATCACCGTGCCGCGCAGGGCATCGTCATCGATATCGCCACGGGCGAATATATCTGCCATCGCATGGCGGACCAGTTCACCCATGCGCAGCGAGCGCTGGGTCGGGCCGGTTTGCTTGTTATCTTTGCTCATGGCGGCCAATTATGCCCTCGGCGGGCTCCCGTCAATCCGCCAGCGCATCTGGGACCCATGCAGCCAGGCCCGCCGCCCACCCTGCCAGGGCCTCAACGGGGCGGTCCGCCCTCCGGCAAGACGCGGTGCGGTGGCTGGTGACCGTCCATGAAGGTGCGGATATTGACGATCACCGTCTCGCCCATTTCCACCCGTGCTTCCAGCGTTGCCGAGGCCATATGCGCCGTCAGCACAACCTGGTTGGATTCCGCCAGCGCCAGCAGCCGCGGATTGATGCCATGCTTGTTCTCGAACACGTCGAGCGCGGCGCCGCTCAGATGCCCCGCTTCGATCTGGCTCACCAGGGCGGCCTCGTCGAGCAGTTCGGGCCGGCTGACATTGACCACGAAGCTGCCCGGTTTCATCCGCGCCAGCCGCCCGGCCGACAGCAGGTGAAAGGTTTCGCGCGTCAGCGGCGTATGCAGCGAGACAATGTCGACCGCCGCGAGCATGGCATCCAGATCGGGCCAATAGGTCGCCTCGAGCGGGGTTTCGATCGCCGGCGGCCGGCGATTGCGCGAATAATAGTGGATATGCAGCCCGAAGGCGCGGGCCCGCTGCGCCACCGCCGTGCCGATGCGGCCCATGCCGACAATGCCCAGCGCCTTGCCGCGCAGCCGGTGGCCCAGCATCGAGGTTGGCGACCAGCCCGCCCAGACCCCGTCGCGCACCAGCATCTGCGTGCCTTCCACCAGCCGCCGCGGCAGCGCCAGCATCAGCATCATGGCCATGTCGGCCGTGTCCTCGGTCAGCACCGAAGGCGTATTGGTTACTGTCAGTCCCGCGGCCCAGGCGGCCTCGACATCGATATTGTCGACGCCATTGCCAAACTGGGCGATCAGCCGGACGCTCCGGGGCAGCCGGGCGATCAGCCCGGCATCGACATTGTCGGTGATCGAGCAGACCAGCACATCCTTGCCCTCGAGCCCGGCAATGATATCGTCCTCGGTCAGGGTAACGTCGGCCTCGTTGACATCGGTCTCGAACAGCGTCGCCATGCGCGCCTCGATGCTCTCGGGCAGGCGTCTTGTGACCAGGATTTTTGGTTTATGGCTGGCCATGCGGTTCCGGGGTTGAGCCAGGGGCTGTGGAAAACCAGCCCCTTCAGTGCCCATTAAGGATCATGGGCTAGTGATAAGGCAATTCGATTTCATCTGCAAAGCCATGTTTGACCAGCCCCGTCATGGCGGCTTTGGCCGTCACCCCAGCTCTTTTGCCCGCATGCTCGCCACGCTGCTGCTGGCGCTGCTGGTCTGCGCCCCGCCGGCGCTGGCCCAGGCCGGCAATCCCAGTGGTCTGCCGCTGCCGCGCTTTGCCTCGACCCGCTCGGACCCCATCAATGTGCGCGTCGGCCCCGGCACGAAATATGAGGTCGCCTGGACCTTTCTCCAATCGGTGATCCCGGTGGAAATCGTTCAGGAATTCGATACCTGGCGCAAGATTCGCGATGTCGACGGCGCCGAAGGCTGGGTACACCAGAACCTGTTGCAGGGCACCCGCGCCGGCTATGCTACCCCGCTCCTGGCCAATGGCGAGGTCGCCCTGCGCGCCAGTGCCGCCGATACCGCCGCCCTGCGCGCCCGGCTCGGTGCCGGCTTCAAGGTCATCCTCAAGCAGTGTGACGGCGCCTGGTGCGAGGTGACCGCTACCGGCCCGGCCGGCAATGGCCGCCCCGCCAGCTATGCCGGCTTTGTCCGCCAGGAAGAGCTCTGGGGCGTCTATCCCGACGAAGTCTTCGACTAGAACAATTTACCGCGTCAACGACGCGGTAAATTGTTCTAGGCCCTTGTTTGTCGCGTTTTCGAACCGGAAAACCGGTATCCACTTTTCCTGAAAACGCTCTAGTCCAGCTCGGCCAATGCATTGGCGCGCTGCCGCGCCACGCGCACCGCGTCATCCTGCTTGGGGCAGCTGGCGCAGAGCCGGTCGGGATCAAGCAGATAATCGAGGCAGCAGCCCTTGCGCCGCACGATCAGCACCGGGCGCCCGTCCGGCGCGCTGAGGGTCTGGAGAGCCCCCTGGCCGGTAAGGCCCATGCCGGCCAGCCATTGGCTGCAATAGTCCTCGATGGCCTCGACTGGGATGTCGCGCCGCTTCTGGCTGAGCCAGACCATCAGGCTGAGCATGCGGTCGGCCAGCAGGCGCCGGGCGGGCAGGGGGCGCAGCTTGACCTCTGCATTGACCTCGTCGAGCAGGCGGCCGGTGAATATGTTGAGCTGGGCGCTGGCCTGGGCGATGCGCTCGCTGACCTCGCCCCCCTGCTGGCGGCCCGGCACCAGCCGGTAGCCATCGACGAAAATGCCGCGCCGCTGCTGGCTGAGCTGGGCAAGGTCCGGCACGGCGCCGTGAATATGGGCCCCGATCACCGCCAGATAGGCCGGCTGCCAGATGAGATTGGTCCATAGCCGCACCGCCCAGAGGGCCGGGCCCGCCTCGCGATAGGTGCCGGCCAGGGCCTGGTGCAGCGCTGTCATGAAGGCGCTATTGTCGCCCCCTGGCTGGTACCAGCCGGACCGGGCAAAGCCGGGCTCGCCCTTCATGAAGCCGGTAACCTGCGCCGCCGTCGCCAGCAGGCGCGTCGTGGCGGCGTCGGGTGCATCCTGGGCGAAGAGAAAATTGCGCGTCATGGCCCCGCTTCTAGCGCCGCCGGGCCAAAGAAAAAAGGGCCGCCCTGCCGCAGGGCCGGCCCCTGCGCTCAGGCTGCGGCGCGGGCGGCGGCGATGGTGGCCCGCACGGCGGCCTCATCGGTCACCGTCACCTCATATTCGCGCTCGATCGCCGTGCCGCCCATGCCCACATGCGGGTTGCGGAAGGTCATGGCACTCTTGAGCGTCGTGAGCGCGGCAAAATGCATCTCGTCGACGCCGGTCTGCTGCCGGACCTGGGCGATATTGGCGGCATTGAGCTCGCCGCAGCCCATGATGACGATGCGGCCATCGGCAATCGCCACGCTGTCCCTGAGAATGGCGCTGCCCTCGACAGCGGTGTCGCGCTGGCCGCTGGTCAGCACCCGGTCGACGCCGCAGCGCACCAGGGCCTCGATCGCGTCGCGATAATCGGCCGTCATGTCAAAGGCGCGGTGGCAGGTGACGGCCATGGGCCTTGCGGCCTCGACCAGTGCCTTGGTCCGCGCCTCGTCAATCCGGCCATCTGCCGTGAGGCAGCCGATCACCACGCCCGCCACGCTACCCATGTCGCGCAGCGCCGTGATGTCTTCCAGCATGGAATTGAACTCGACCTCGGAATACAAAAAGTCGCCGCCGCGTGGCCGGATGATGACGTGGAACGGAATGGTGGCCACCCGCAGCGCCTCGCGGATCACCCCCAGGCTGGGCGACAGCCCGCCCTCGATCAGGCTGGCGCAGAGCTCCACCCGGTCTGCCCCGGCATTCTGCGCGGCGATCAGGCCATCGGTGCCCTCGACGCAGATTTCGATCTTGAACGGGTGCTTGCCCATGAGTGGTCTCCAATTGGTATCACATTGGATAGTATCGGCGATGCGGCGGGGCAAGCCGAAAATGCTCTTGACAGCTCGTATTGGTGTGTTAGGTGTGTAGCACACTAGTTAGGCAAAACACATGGATGACTTTCACACCAGCCAGCCGATCTTCGTGCAGATCCGCCAGCGGCTGGCCGAGATGATCCTGGCCGGCAATGTGGCGGAGGGCGAGGCACTGCCTTCGGTCCGCCAGATCGCCGGCGAGCTCTCGGTCAACCCGCTGACGGTCACCAAGGCCTTCGATGCCCTGGTCGATATCGGTGTGGTGGAAAAACGCAGGGGACTGGGGATGTTCGTCAAACCGGGCGCACGCGCCGAGCTGCTGACCCACGAGCGGGACAAGTTCCTCAAAGAGGACTGGCCGCGCATCGCCGCCCAGATCAAGGCGCTCGACCTCGATCTTTCGCGCCTACTCACCGCCATCAACACCGACCAGGGGCAGACCCATGAATGAGCTTTCCCTCGACACCGCCACGCCGGCCGGCGCCCCCATCGTTTCGGCGCGGGGGCTGCGCAAGAGCTTTGGCCGCAAGGAAGTCCTGCATGGCCTCGATTTCGACATTCCCGCCGGCCGCATCTATGGCCTGATCGGTCACAATGGCGCCGGCAAGACCACGGCGCTCAACGCCATGCTGGGCCTGACCAATTGCCAGGGCACGATCCGCGTGCTGGGCGAGGATCCCTTTGCCCAGCGCGCCAAGCTGATGGAAAACGTCGCCTTCATTTCTGACGTC
>CAXBHD010000114.1:0-9795 GCA_963975335.1 uncultured Devosia sp.
ATCCCCAGACCGATGCCGAGCGCACCAAGGAAGGCCATGAAAACTGGCTGGTGATGATCGCCAACTGCACCCATCTGGGCTGCATCCCCACCGGCGAATCGGGCGACTTCGATGGCTGGTTCTGCCCCTGCCATGGCTCGCAGTTCGATACTGCCGGCCGTATCCGCCAGGGGCCCGCGCCGACCAACCTGGTCGTGCCGCCATATGAATTCATCAGCGATACGCTGATCCAGATCGGTTAGTGGGGGCCTCCGCGATGTCAGAACATTCGACTTATACACCCGGCTCCGGCCTCGAAAAATGGTTCGACGAGCGTCTGCCAATCATCCGGTTCTCCAAAGAGCACCTGATGGATTTCCCGACGCCCAAGAATCTCAACTATTTCTGGACCTTCGGGGCCATCCTGGTGATGTGCCTGGGCATCCAGATCGTCACCGGCATCATCCTGGCGATGCATTACACACCGCATATTTCGCTGGCCTTTGATTCGGTCGAGCATATCCGGCGCGACGTGAATGGCGGTCGCATGATCCAGTCGTTCCACGCGGTGGGCGCCTCGATGTTCTTTGCCGCCGTCTATATCCACATTTTCCGCGGCATGTATTTCGGCTCCTACAAGGCGCCGCGCGAGATCCTGTGGATCCTGGGCGTGCTGATCTTCGTGCTGATGATGGCGACGGCCTTCATGGGCTATGTGCTGCCATGGGGCCAGATGTCTGGCTGGGCGGCCACGGTGATCACCAATATCTTTGCGGCTATCCCCGTTATCGGCACGCCGCTGCTCGAGCTGCTGCGCGGCGGTTTTTCGGTGGGCAATCCCACGCTCAACCGCTTCTTCTCGCTGCACTATCTGCTGCCATTCGTGATTGCCGCCGTCGTGGCGCTGCATATCTGGGCGCTGCATGTGCCCGGCAACAACAACCCGACCGGCGTCGACGTCAAGGACAGCCGCGATACCTTGCCCTTCCATCCGTATTACACGATGAAGGACGCCTTCGGCATGGTGCTGTTCCTGATCCCGTTCGCCTGGTTCGCGTTCTTCGCGCCAGACATTCTGGGTCATCCGGACAACTATATCGAGTTCAACAGCCAGGTAACGCCGGCCCATATCGTGCCAGAATGGTATTTCCTGCCCTTCTACGCGATCCTGCGTGCCATCGACTTCAACCTGCTGTTCATCAATTCCAAGCTCTTGGGCGTGATCTTCTTCGGCGGTTCGATCGTCATCCTGTTCCTGCTGCCATGGCTGGATACATCCAAGGTGCGCTCGGGCAATTTCCGGCCGATGTTCAAGTGGTTCTACTGGATCTTCGTGGTGAACTTCATTGCCCTGACCTATCTGGGCGCCCAGGCGGCCGATGGCGTCTATGTGCTGCTCTCCAAGATCTGCACGGCCTATTACTTCATCCACTTCATCGTCATCCTGCCCGTGCTTAGCCGCATCGAGAAGCCTCGGCCCCTGCCGACCAGCATCTCGGAGAGCGTGCTTGCCAAGTCGCACGCGTAAGAGAGGGGCAGGAACCATGTTCAATACCAAGACCATCCTGGCCACTCTGGCCATCCTGGCGGGCCTGGCGGGCGTCAGCCCGGCCCAGGCTGCCGGCGAGGTCATTCATGTCGAAAAGCAGAGCTGGAGCTTTGCCGGCATTTTCGGCACCTATGACGAGAACCAGCTGCAGCGCGGCTTCCAGGTGTTTCGCGAAGTCTGCTCGAGCTGCCATGGCGCCCGGCTGATCGCCTTCCGCACCCTGGCCGAAGAGGGCGGTCCGTCCTTCTCGGAAGCTCAGGTCAAGGCGCTGGCTGCCGAATATGAGGTTGCCGATGCCACCGCTGATGGCGGCGTGCGTCCGGCCGTGCCGGCTGACCGCTGGCCATCGCCCTTTGCCAGCGAGCAGGATGCCCGCGACGCCAATGGCGGCGCCCTGCCGCCCGATTTCTCGGTGCTGGCCAAGGCCCGCGGCGTGCATGATGCCTTCCCGTTCTGGATCTTCAACTACTTCACCGGCTATTCCGAAGGCGGCCCGGATTATATCCACGCCCTGCTCAATGGCTATGAGGAAGAAGCGCCCGAGGGTTTCGTGCTGCCCGCCGGCAAGTATTACAACCACGTCTTCCCGGGCCATGCCATCGGCATGGCGCCACCCCTGGCCGACGGCCAGATCACCTATGCGGTGGAAGAGGGCCAGACGCCGGTTCCCGAGACGCTCGAGCAGTATTCCACGGACGTTTCGGCCTTCATGATGTGGATGGCCGAGCCGCATCTGGCGGGTCGCAAGCAGACCGGCTTTGTCGTGCTGCTGTTCCTCGTGCTGTTTGCGGGCCTGATGTATGGCACCAAGCGCAAGATCTGGGCCGGCATCGAGCACTAGTCGCCGGCCGCTGCGCGGCGAAAACGCGCCAGTGGCGCGTTTTCAGGCGACTAGGCCTGGAGAGCTACGCTCGACAGGATACCGACCCATCAATTCCAAAGGGCTCCCGCGTGGAGCCCTTTTCGTTGCCATCACGCCGATTTCAGACCCTTGCCATTTGCGCGCGGCACCGCAATATAGGCCTTACGCAAATCACCTGCCGAGGGGAGAGCCGATGTCCGCCATTCGTCTTGCCGCGACCGTCGTTGGCGCAGCCGTCACCCTGTCGCGCAATCCGGTGGTGCGGGCCGGCATTCTGGCTGTCGCCAGCAATCCAAAGGCGCGCGAAGTGGCGGTCACCGTGACCCGCAATGCGGCCTATAATGCCGGCGTTGTCGCCCGCCATCTGGTGGGCCGCCGGCTTCCCTGATCTTTCCCCATTCCCAGGATAGTTATGTCGCTCGATCTCAAGGCCCTCGTGCGCACGATTCCGGATTACCCCAAAAAGGGCATCCTGTTTCGTGACATCACCACGCTGATCGAGCATCCCGAGGGATTCAAGCAAAGCGTCGAAGAGATCGCCAGCCGCTATCGGGGACAGGGCATCACCCATGTCGCCGGCATCGAGGCGCGCGGCTTCATTTTCGGCGCCGGCGTGGCCATTGCTCTGGGCGTGGGCTTCATTCCGGTGCGCAAGAAGGGCAAGCTGCCCGGCGAGACCATCGGGCAGAATTATGCGCTCGAATATGGCGTGGACACGATCGAGATCCATGCCGATGTGCTCGATGACCGCCATGTCGTGCTGCTGGTGGATGACCTGATCGCGACCGGCGGCACTGCCATTGCCGCCGTCGGCCTGCTGCGGCGCACCGGGGCAGAGGTAAGGGGCGCCGCCTTCGTGATCGACCTGCCCACGCTGGGCGGGGCGGAAAAGCTGGCGGCCGAAGGCGTAGCGGTCAGTGCCCTGATGGCCTTCGAGGGCCACTAGCGGGGCGGCAACCGGCGCAAGGGCGAAGCTACCAGCTATTGCGCCCGTCCAGCTTTTCCACCGTCACGGCTGACCAGTCGAGATTGTCCACCAGCCGCAGATTGAGGCCATGGCGGCGCGCTGTCGGTATGCCCGTCACCTGCGCCGATTTCGGCGTGCCGTCGGCATTGTAGAGGCTTGCCCAATTGGGACTGTCTCCCCAGGTCTGCATGCCGCAGCGACCACAGAAATAGTGCTGGTGGATATCGGGGGCGGTCGAGTAGCTGCGCTCATCGGTCCGCGACAGGAAGGTGAGCTCGCCCGGATCATAATAGGCCCAGACGGCGCCGGTCCGGGCGCAGAAGGTGCAGTTGCATTCGCCGGCTTGCGTGGGCGGGCCTGGCAGTTCAATGCGGGTGGCGCCACAATGGCAGCTGGCGATCAGGGTCATGGCAGGGCTCCTTGGCTGCCGCAACCTGGTCGCTCCGCGTGTCAGACCATGTCAGCAATAGCGGTTCCCCCATCCTTGCGCAGGCCAAAAAAAGCGGGCGGACGCCGGTTTCCGGTCATCCGCCCGCCACGACTCTGGCTTGGCCTAGGGTTCGAGCTGGCCGGTTTCGGGCTTGTCGACGGCACTGATATCGGGCTCGTTGCGGGTCTTCCACAGCGAGAAGATGACGCCACCGGCCAGGATCGACAGCGTCACCAGCAGGCTCAGCAGGGTGTCGATGTGGATGTGCAGCGGGACGAGGAAGATCTTGATGCCGACCAGGACCAGGATGATCGCCAGCGACACCTGCAGGTAGCGGAAGCGGTTCATGGCGGCCGCGAGAGCGAAGTAGAGAGAGCGCAGGCCCAGAATGGCGAAGATATTCGAGGTATAGACGATGAAGGTGTCCTGCGTCACCGCAAAGACGGCCGGCACGGAGTCCACCGCAAATACCAGATCAACAACTTCCACCATGATCAGGGCGACCGCCAGCGGCGTCAGCCAGATGACCATCTTGCCGGTCTTGGGATCGGGCTGCTTGACCGTGAAATTGCGGCCATTGAGCGCCTTGGTGACGCGGAAGCGCTTGGAGATGAACTGATAGACCTTGTTCTCTTCGAGGTTCGGCTCTTCATCCTTGTGGCTGAACATGCGGATGCCCGTGAACACCAGGAAGGCGCCAAAGCCGAACAGAATCCAGTTGAACTCGTTGACCAGCGCGGCGCCGAGGCCAATCAGCACGGCGCGGAACAGGATCACGCCGAGAATGCCCCAGAACAGCACGCGATGCTGGTAGATGCGGGGAATGGCGAGGAAGCCAAAGATCGTGGCGATGACGAACATATTGTCCATCGCCAGGCTCTGTTCGAGCAGGTAGCCGGTATAAAATTCCAGCCCCGCCTCGGCACCGCGCTGCCACCAGACCCAGCCACCGAAGGCCAGGGCGATACAGACGTAGAAGCCGTAAAGGGTGAGGCTTTCCTTGGCGCCGATCTCATGTTCGTCCTTGTGCAGGACGCCCAGATCGAAGACCAGCAAGGCGATGACGATCGTAATGAAGGCAACCCAGAAATAGACGGGTGTACCAAGGAAGTCGCCCATCAGGGCAGCAAGTAGCGATTCCATCGCCGGACCATCTCCATGAAAAAGTGGAGCAGCTCCGACATCACGAGAGCAAAAGTCGCTCTCGCCAGAGGGGCCCGGCGCCGCGCTGCTATATTCTCCATTTTTTCGGAAAGTTCAACACCCGTATACAAGCGGGCGGCAGGCCGCTGACGCCTAGCGCGGCGTGCACAGCATGACGATGGCCTCGGCGGTCTCGAGCTGAATGGCAGCCAGATTGGTCGGGTCAGCGACGACGCGCCCGGCCACGATATTGCGCGCGGTCATGAGGCCCCCGTCATTGAAGGCCACGCTATCCTCGTAACCGGTAATGGTGCCGGTGCCCGAGGACGCATCACCCATTGTGGTCGAGGCGAAGCCATAGACCCCGCCATAGATGGTCAGAATGCCGGCCTTGGCGCTGGTCGTGTCGCGACAGCCCCAATTGCCCTCAAAGCTCTGGGCGAGCGATGGGGTGGCGGAGAGGGCGGTGATCAGGGCAAGCAGGGCGATTCGGCGCATGAGCACACAGTGCCGGTCTGGCGGCGCGCTTTCAAGCGCGGCGTTTGAGAAGCGGGCCCAGAACCGGCATTTGGCTCAGCGCCAGCAGCAGCCGGCGCTTGAGCGGCATGGTATAGTCGCGCAGCTTGGAAAAGCCGACCAGATCGGCGCGATAGACCAGCTCGCCCCGCTGGTTCAGTGCGGTCAGCCGGTTGAAGAGCAATCCCCAGCCGGGAATGGAATTGGAGGCCCGCTTGTCGGTGACCACCAGTTCATAGCTCACGGTGTCGCCGGGGCGCACCGGCACCTTGAAATCCATGGCATTGACGCCTGGCGAGGGGCCCGAGACGCCGGGCTCCAGGCCCATGGCGCGCAGGCGCTCTTCCTCGGCAAACAGGGTATCGACCATCAGGCGATGGCCGACACTGACAGTGTGCCAGCCACTGGCGACCAATCCGCCGAAATGGCTGTGCTTGGCGGCTTCGGCATCGAGATGGAAATATTGCGGATCATAGAGCGTGGCGAAGCGCACGATCTCCGCGGCGTCAAAGGTATGGCTGCCCAGGGGATAGACTTCGCCCAGGACAATGTCTTCGAACCAGCGCGTCATGCCGGCACTCCTGGATTGCGGGTATCGACCAGATTGGCCAGGCGCATGGTCAGCACCGGGGCGCCCTTCTGGTTGCGAATGTCGAAATCCAGCGTGACAATGCCCCATTGCGGGTGGCTGGCCGAGCGGCGCAAATCGACAATGGTCACGGTGCCGCCGATCGTGTCATCGACCATTACCGGATTCTTCCACTTCAGATCGGAAAAGCCCAGCCCGCCGGCCGAGGCGACCTTGCTGAGAAAGCTGTCGACCAGCATGCGCAGGCTGAGCGCACCGGTCTGCCAGCCGCTCGAGGCCAGGCCGCCGAGCAGGCTGGCCTTGGCGGCGGTTTCATCAAGGTGAAACGGGAAGGGGTCGAATTCGGTGGCGAAGTCGATGATCATCGCCTTGCTCACCTGGGTCTGGCCCAGCGGGATGACTTCGCCGACGGCGAGGTCCTCGAAATGGCGGCGGTCACGGGTGACAGGATTGGTCATGCAGGTTGCCCTATACGTCAAGCGTCGTTTTGCCTGTTTTGACGCGGCAAGGCAACTGGCTTGTCAGCCCTTGCTGGCGAGCCGGTTGGTGGCGCGAAACTGCAGCGGCGACAGGCTGCGCCGGCGCCGAAAGGCCTTGGCCAGGTAATTGGCGTCGGCAAAGCCGGTGACCCGGGCAATGGCAGCCACGCTCATATCGGTGGCCAGCAGCAGGCGTTCGATGCGTTCGATGCGGCGGGCCAGGACATAGTCCGATGGCGCCGTGCCGGTGGCCAGGGTGAACTGGCGCACGAAATGGGCGCGGCTCATGCCGGTCAGCATGGCCAGCCGCTCGACGCGCAGGGGCTGGTCCAGGTTGGCGTCGATATGGGCAACCAGCCGGGCCATCAGCGGGGGCAGGGCCTGTCGCGGCGCGGCGCTGGCGGCAAAGACGCCGTCATGCAGCGCCGCCATGGCGGCATAGCTGGCGGCGGAGGCCTCGCCCGGGGTGATGTCGCTGCGGGCGATCAGCGTCAGGCAGGCGCCCGCCAGGCGGTCGATCACGGCGGGCGGCAGGGTGGAGACGGGGCCGGCAATGTCGATGATCTCGCGCGCCAGCCGCAGCGCCTCGCGGCCATTGAGCACCATCCAGAAATATTGCCAGTGCTGCCCCCGCTCCAGCCAGTAGCGATGGGCATGGGGGAGGCTGAGCACCATGGTCTGGCCGGGCGTCAGGCGATAGTGGATGCCGGCAAAGTCGAGCCGCCCTTGGCCTTCGAGCGTGTGCTGGATCACCAGGAAGGGCGCATCGCCGCGCTGCAGCCCGTCCCAGGAATAGACTTCGTTGCGCCGCTGCTCGTAGCCGGCACTCACCGCCATGCAGTGAAATGGCACCGCGCTTTTGGGCAGGGTCAGCTGTCGCAGCCTGTGGCCATGATCGATGAGTTCACTGAGCACAAAATTACCCGGAATGGCACAAGCTTTCTCTACCATTCATGCTGCGGCAAAGGCTAGCAATATGTCAGCATATTCCGCCAATCAGTCGCATCGGATCGAATCCCATGTCATTCAAAGTTACCGTCATCGGCGCCGGCTCCATCGGCTTTACCAGGACGCTGATTTCCGACCTGCTCAAAGTGCCCGAATTTGTCGGTTGCGAGTTCGCACTCACCGATATCAATCCGCATAATCTTGAGATGGTACAACAGGTTATCGAGACCATCGTGTCGGTCAACAAGCTGCCGGCCAAGGTGACGGCCACCACGGATCGGCGGGCCGCCATTACCGGGGCGCGCTATATCATGAGCTGCGTGCGGGTGGGCGGGCTGGAGGCCTTTGCCACCGACATTTCCATTCCGCTCAAATATGGCGTCGACCAGTGCGTGGGTGACACGATCTGCGCCGGCGGCATTCTCTACGGCCAGCGCAATATTCCGGTGATCCTGGATTTCTGCAAGGATATCAGGGAGGTAGCCGAGCCTGGTGCGCTGTTCCTCAACTATGCCAATCCCATGGCGATGAATACCTGGGCCGCCGAAATGTATGGTGGGGTCAATGTGGTCGGCCTCTGCCACGGCGTACAGCACGGCGCGCACCAGATCGCCAATGTGCTGGGCGTGAGCGATGACGAGCTGGACTATGTCTGCGCCGGCATCAACCACCAGACCTGGTATATCGACATCCGCGCCAAGGGCCGCAAGATCGAGGCGGACGAGCTGATCGCCGGCTTTGAGGCGCATCCCGTCTATTCCCGCCAGGAAAAGGTGCGCATCGATGTGCTCAAGCGCTTCGGGGTCTATTCCACCGAATCCAACGGGCATCTGAGCGAATACCTGCCCTGGTATCGCAAGCGCCCCGAAGAGATCGACCGCTGGATCGACATGAGCGACTGGATCCACGGCGAAACCGGCGGCTATCTGCGCTATTCGACCGAGCGCCGCAACTGGTTCGAGACCGATTTCCCGATGTTCAAGGAACAGGCCAACAAGCCGCTCTCTGAACATAAGCGGACTAGCGAGCATGCCAGCCACATCATCGAGGCGATGGAGACCGGCCGGGTCTATCGCGGCCATTTCAACCGCCGAAACAATGGCATCATCACCAATCTCCCCGATGACGCCATCGTCGAAAGCCCTGGTTTCGTTGATCGTTTCGGCATCAACATGATCGAGGGCATCACCCTGCCGACGGCCTGCGCCGCGACCTGCTCGGTCTCGGTTTCGGTGCAGCGGCTGTCGGTGGAAGCAGCGATGACGGGCAATATCGACACGCTCAAGCTGGCCGTGCTGCATGACCCGCTGGTGGGGGCGATCTGCACGCCCGACGAGGTCTGGGCCATGGTCGCCCAGGCGCAGTGGCTGCCGCAATATGCCGATGCCGTTCCGGCCGCCCAGGCCCGCATGGCCAAATCCACGGTCAAGACGCGGGACTGGGACGGCGCTGCCCGCAAGAAGGTACGCTCGGTGGAAGAGCTGCGCGAAGTGGTGGGCGGACACCACTAGCCTTTTCAGAGATGTCCTCCCGGACAGGGCGCCCTTCGGGGCGCCCTTCTTGCTGTTCCTTATGCCCGCGCCGGCAATGGCTGGTAAGATCGTCGGTGCGTGGCTATGGCGACCGACAATGCACGACCTGCCCGAATTCGCCGGTGCTCGTGGCAATGCCTGTCCGGCGGGTAGAGCGGGTGGTTGATCGATCAGGATTACCCTGTGGGTCGGCCGTGCCGCGGTGCCAAATCAGAACGGCCCCGACGCGGTTGCATCGGGGCCGCTTCTCGGCGGCAGGATGGGAGAACCCGCGCGCCGGTTGATCAGGCGACGCGCTGCTTGCGCGGGCCCTGGGTCCAGCCGGGCAGCATGTCGCCATGCGCCTCGATGAGGTCGTCGACGACGTTCCAGATCTGCTCGAGATCGAGCTCGGCGGCAGTATGCGGGTCCATCATCGCGGCGTGGTAGATGTGCTCGCGGTTTTCTTCCATCATGGCGCGGACGGTCAGTTCCTGCACATTGATATTGGTGCGCATCAGGGCCGTCAGCTGGGGCGGCAGCTCGCCGATAAAGGTGGGCTGGATGCCGTTGTCGTCGACCAGGCAGGGCACTTCCACCGCCGCATTATTGGGCAGGCTGGTGATGACGCCATTATTGCGCAGATTGCCGTAAATCACCGATGGCTCGCCGGTCCAGACCGAATTGACGATGGAGCTGGCATATTCCTTGGACTGCTTGACCTCGATGCGATCGGCCTTCTTGTAGTCTTCGGACGTCTTTTTCCAATTGGCGATCTGCTCGACGCAGCGCTTGGGATATTCGTCGAGCGGAATGCCGAAT
>CAXBHD010000115.1:0-9735 GCA_963975335.1 uncultured Devosia sp.
TCGCGAAACGCGATCATTTCGGCAAATTTCCAGGTCGTGTTCACATGCAGCAGCGGAAACGGGATCTTGCTGGGAAAGAAGGCCTTGCGCGCCAGATGCAGCAGGACGCTGGAATCCTTGCCGATCGAATACATCATCACCGGCCGCTCGAAACTGGCCGCAACCTCGCGCAGGATCTCGATGCTCTCGGCTTCCAGCGTCTGCAAATGGCTCAGCGAACTGCTCTGCACCGGGATCATACTCCTATCCTTGCACCCCGCAGGGGCACCCAACAAGCCCTGTTGGTAGGCTGGACAGCACCCGCGATCAAGGCGGAAAACGCCGGAAACGCTGGGCTCAGCGCCCCCCAGGTACAATCATCTCAGCCAGGCAAATCCCACGAGATGACCGGCTGCATCCGCCGCCGATCCGCGCAGAAAAATGCGCGCCACCTGGCGGCGGGAGAAAAATTGTTTCGGGGGGATGGGGGCGAGCACATTGTCGCGTGGATCGAGATTGACCTCGCGCGTGCCCCCTTGTGTATAGAGGCATATATGGCATGACTTGTTAGCCGCACCGAACGCGTTCAACTAGGATAGACGTGGCATCATGGGCAACCTGGCAGACCGACAGGCACCGGAATCGATTGCAGGAAGCAGACTGTCTCTTCTTGC
Organism: uncultured Devosia sp.; assembly: GCA_963975335.1. Classification (GTDB taxonomy): domain Bacteria; phylum Pseudomonadota; class Alphaproteobacteria; order Rhizobiales; family Devosiaceae; genus Devosia. The sequence continues at coordinate 654 of CAXBHD010000115.1, forward strand.
TTTATTTGCTGCCACGCTGATCATGCTATCCATAATATGGCCACGCTACGCTCAGATTCCTGGGCTGGGCATTTCCCCGTTCTATATCTTGGGTTTGGTTGGCTGGGTACTATTTGCCAGCTTATTGCTTTTCCACAAGCGCTACGGCCAACAGCTCATGTCGGCTGCTGCCGGAAATGCCCTCCCTATCGCGCTCTTCGTCGCCTGGCTCCTTTGGCGGCTCATTTCAAGCGCACTCGGCGACATACCTTCGTATTCGATTGGAGAAAGCCTGAGGGACATTGTCTATCTGGGCCCATTGCTGCCGGCAGCGCTGATTTTGTCCACCCAGCCACATGCCACTAGAACCTTGCTTCGCATTGTCATCGTTGCCACGGCGGTGGCCCTTGTCATCGCCTTCCTCGAGCAACAGACGGGCCGTACAGTGGGACAGATTTTCAACATGGGTGTCAGCGGCACCAGCCAGTTTCAGGCCGAAATGCTACGCCCGTCCTATCGGGGCGGCGGACTGAGGTCGAAGTCGGTGTTTTATCATCCGATTGTGTTTGCGCAGTATTTGGCCTGGGTTCTGCCGCTGCTGGTGTGTTCCCTGGGCGAGAAAATCGGTGCAGCCTACAAATTCGTCGCAATGGTATGTCTGGTTGTGGTCTGGGTTGCCCTCGCATGGACGGACGCACGATCCGGGTTGGTTGGGGCTATTGCAGCACTTGGCATCTACGTCGCCTTGATCATGGTGCAGCGCGCTCGACTGGGTATAGGTGCCGGCATTCTGGTACTGACATTCAGCGGTCTAGTGCTCTTCATGCTCGCGGGCTTCGCTCAGGATATGATTCAGGATATTACCCTGGGCCGCGACAGCACCGAATTTGGCAGTACACAGGTGCGCCTGCTCATGCTGGAAATTGGCCTCAACAACATCCAAGCCAGTCCTTTATGGGGATTTGGCGACGGACGTGCGGCTAGCTTTGTAGGAAATTTTACCGGTTCCGGGCCGTTTGCGACAATCGACAACTTCTATCTGTCTACTCTGCTAAACAATGGCTGGATCGGCTTGCTGATCATGCTGGCGGCTTGGGGTATGCTCATGCTTTCGAGCATAAAGGCGGCCATTGCGCTCCGACATCCTATTGATGCGGCGCTGGCCGCAGGTATCATCTCGCTGGCTATCACTTTCTCCATCGTCTCACTGACAGATAGCATTTCCTTGCTTCTTATTTCGCTAGGCAGCTTGGCCATTAGTCGGACCATGCCAGCTGACACCGAGGCGAAAGCGGACAAAGCTCGAGAAAGGCGCGCCACTATGGCAGCGGAGTTGCCGGCAGCCTAACCATCCTAGCCGTTGCCCAACCTATTTATCCCCCCGCCTGGGACAGGTCGTAAACTGCAGGTCAGCCATAGGAGGACCTGCATTGCCCGACCGCTTCACCGACCACGCCCAATCCCTCAACGCTCCCGCCTCGCATGCCTTTGCCATAGCCCCGGCCGACGGCACCGACTTAGTCGAGGTTACCCGCGCGCTCTATATCGGCGTCACCGGCAGCCTGTCAGTCACGCTGGTATCGGGTGCCGAGGTGACGCTGGCAGGTGTGCCCGGTGGCAGTTTCGTCCCCCTGCGCGTTCGCCAGGTAAAGGCGTCCGGCACGACGGCCAGCGCCATTCTGGGGCTGGTCTGATGCTGGGAATTGACATCAACTCAACTCGGGTAGCGCCCTGGTGGCCCGCCAATGCGCGCTATGCGGTGGATTTTCGCACCGGTATCGGCATGCGGGATGGCACGCACCGCCCCATGTCGGAATTGTTTGCCCTGACCCGTTCGACACCCAAATATGCGCAGGACAGCACCGGTCGGTGGAGCAGCTTTGCCGCCAATGTCGCCGCCATCACCGACCTGGGCATCCTGGTAGAGCCCGCCGCGACTAATCTGGTGGCCGACAATAGTGGGGAGACCAGCACCGCCATGACCGGGGTGACGGCCTCACCCTGGCCGGTCGACGATACGCCAATCCGGGGACTGGGCGCGCGTCGACTGGTCCAGGGCAGTGGTGCCTCAGACGGCTTTTTGCGCGTATTGCCGTTGTCCGGTGGGGTCACCTATACCGCCTCTCGCTTTTATAAATATGACGGATCAACCACGTGGGTGCGCGTATCTATTAGCGACAATGTCGCCCATGGGTTCTTCGCATTTATAAACCTGCAGACAATGTCGATCGGCGCCACGGGAGCCTTTGGTGCGGCAACATTTCACAGGTGTATTCTGAGCCCGTCGTGGAATGGCTGGTATAGGGTTCAGCTTACTGGCGCAGTCCCCAACACGAATGCTGTAAGCGGATTCTTTTCTCACTCGGTCACCACAAATAACGTTACCGCTCGCGCCGCAGGAAGCTATGGCATCTGTGGGGACCAGCTAGAAGCTTCTGCTATCGGCACCTCGCCAATAGTTACTGCTGGCTCACCTTCAAGTCGGGCGACAGAACAGCTTATCGTGGCCAGCCCCACCCCAGTCGCTGGAACCGCGACAAAACCAGATGGGAGCACTGAAGACCTGGGTTTATTCGCTGGCGGCACTGAAATTATACTGCTGAATATCGCAGCCTTGAAGATATGGTTTTACACGCCAGCGTGAACAGTGATCAGCTATCACGCAACAGAGTACATCTCCGATAGAGGCCGTTTCTCTGATTTCGCGACCCTATACTCCTCTGGCACCTCTCCCACGGCCAACAGGAATATGATCGAGCGATCACTGGCAATCCCGACCAATTTCTTCAGCGCCACATCGGCTTTAGGCGGCTTTGACCAGTTGAGCGAACATGTCCCCAGGCCCTGCATGTGGAGTCCAAGGATCAGCGACATCGCAAACAGACCACCATCCACCCAGCGCTGATTGCGTTCGGGGCCGAAGAAATTTCGCGTACGCGTCGTGATCACCAGGAGCATCGGTACGTTATCTGAGAAACCTTTTGCCCCGCCCTGCAGCTCCAGTGCCGCCGCTATGTCCTCGCGCTTGGCCAGGACATGCACAAAACCAGACTGTCTGTTGCAAACGGACGGCGACTTCTGCGCTACTCGAAGCGCAGTCTCAATCTTCTCGAGCGCCACCGGTTCCTGCGAGAAAATGCGAACACTGGACCTTGATTGGAAAAAATCGGACGAGACCCCCGAAACACTCCCAAGTAGATCTTTGCGCGTCACGGTCTTCACGCCGCCACGAGCGGCCCCAGACAGCTGCCCCAGCAGTTCGTCAATCGACTTCTTGTATGGGTAATCCAGTTTGCCAACGGATATGTTGAATTCAATATAGGCCTGCAACACCCCCTGAACACGAGCCAAGGTATCGTCACTACCGAAGCGATCCAAATAGTCTCTGACTGCCGCAAGCAGCAGCGCTATGTTGCGCTCACCGAATCCTGGGCGCGGCTGCGGCAGCGACAGCCCCTTCTCGATAGTGTGCGCATAGACTGTTATCGAAGAAAGCCTCGCCTCCCGCTCACTTGGATGCGCCGTCGCACCGGAGTGACTTATGAAGTCCATGCAGTCGTACCAATAGTACGAAAACAGCTGCGGAACGGCATAAATGAGCCGCTTGGCTTGACGCAGGAAGTCATGGGTCCGCTTTTTCACGCCATAGTGGGAAGACAATTGAGGCTGATCTGTCATCATTGCTCTCCATAAGCGAATTCAGGGTTTTCCTTCGCAAATCTGGTGAGTTTTTCGCGGTCCCACTCCCACCATTTCAAGTCTTCAAGCTCAGATATGCGCTTGTCAGAAAACCGCTGGCGAATGACTCGTCCGGGATTGCCCGCCACTATCGAGTATGGGGGGATGTCCTTGGTGACGACGGCCCCCGCCCCTATTGCCGATCCACGGCCAATTCGAGATGCGCCAGGAAGTATAATGGCATTATGGCCAATCCAAACATCATCCTCTATCACGCATGGTATCTGTTCGATCGGTCGATCAATCCCTCCCACAATGTTCTTCTCATAGAGGTAAGGTGTGAAGCTCATATAGGATGTGCCGTGATTGCGGTTAACCACTCTGGAACTACTACTAAAAGAGCAATAACGGCCTACAGTAGTGTTTGGATATATTCTACGGATATCAAAACAACCATAGCTGTACAGCCCGACATCAATAGCGAAATTGTCACGGTAGTATTTTCTAAGGGCTCCGCTGGTGAACTCATCAGGGGGGAAGGCTTTCCAAGTCAACTTTCTGATAAAATTCATTGCGTGCCCACAAATCTAAAATCGGTCAAAATATAGCACTTAAGGGTCTTCTCGACCCTGCAAGCCTCGCCAACACGTACACTGCGCATGTCGAAAGGGCACCGGCGGTCATTATCCACGGCGCTACATTGATACCTAGCGAGGGCATGATCCAAATCAGCCCCGCCGCGGCGACAACAACGCCAACCAGCTGTCCAACGATCCGGACGTTCGGCCTTGCCTCGACAATGAGAAGCACACCTAGCGCAGCGGTTACATAGCGCGCGCACACAAAGCTGCCGAACCCCAGCCAAAGGGCGTCAACAGCCGCATATTCCGGCCCCAGTAACTCCTGCGTAACGAAGGGGCCGAAGAGCCAAAAACCAACCCATCCGATCGCACCAAAAAGGCAGAATTCAACAATCATACGCGCTATTTGCCCGTATTCACGTCCAGCCATTCTGGATAGGCGAGGAATGTGAATATTAGCCAGGACCGCCACCAGAGATAAGGCGCCCTGCACAAATCGCGCCCCGGCTTGATATATACCGGCGGCGTGCAGACCAAATACGGCGACGATGATGAAGCCATCGATCTGCCCGTTGAGAAAACTCAACCCACTATCCACCGCCCAGCTCCAGGCGCCGCTTGCGGTGGTGAGGACTTTGCGCGGGGGCTGCAGGGTGAAGCGGGTGCCGGGGAAAAGCCGCAGGGAGCCGCGTAGCGCCAGTGCGGCATAGACGAGGCGCGACACCAGAAAGGCCGCGGCCAGCAGCAGCACATCGCCATGCGCCAGGGCAATCCAGCCGATCACCAGCAGATGCACCGCCGAGCTCCACAGGGTCAGCCAGGTTTCGCTGGCGAACCGGCCAACCGCGCGATAGGCGGTCAGACTGAGATCGCCTATCGCGGCGATCAGCACGGCGGCCGCCAGCAGGATCATGGCGAGCCGGGTTTCGAGCGGCGCGGGCAGCAGCAGCACGGCCACTGTTCCCAGGACGATGACCAGCGCCGTGAAGTAGATCTTGACGTTGAGGCTGGCATTGAGGATTTCCCCGCCCCTTGCCCGGTCGGCCGCAATGTCGCGCAGGGTTTTCGAGGCAAAGCCGAAATCGGTGACCAGCGAGGCCAGCGTGGCATAGGCCATCACCGTGACGACAAGCCCGAAAGACTCCGGACCAAGACCGCGCGCCATCAGGACAAATACCAGCAGCCCTGCCCCCATGCGCGTCAGTACCGAGAGCGCCATGGCGATGCGATCACGCATGAGCCGGTCCGGTCTAGCTGGCGGTTGCCGGCGCCAAAGCGCCAGCCGGGGCGCCAAGCTGGCCCTGTGGCCCCCGCGCTGCAATGATCTCGCCCATCAGCTCGACCAGCTTGTCCTCATAGATGGCCAGCCGCCGCCGCGCCTCCACCATGCTTCTGCCGATCTCGAGCGCCAGCTGATCGCGCGCATCATAGGCGGCAATGGTCTGTTCGACCGCCGTCAGCGTGTCCACGGCGCGCCCGTCAATATAGCGATCATAACCCAGCGTATCGAACAGGCCGTTGAACTTGCGGCTATAGGCAAAGGGCGCGACCGGCACGCCGGCGGAAAAGGCGCCGATACAGGCATGCATGCGCCCGCCGGTGAAAAAATCCAGCCCGGCAATGAAGCTCTTGGCCTCTTCGGCATTGCGGAATTTCGGTGCCACTTTGGCGGCCGGGAAGGCCTTGGCCATCTCGCTCACCGCCTTGTCGTCATTCTCCGTTGAATCCGTATCGCCCAGCACATGCGAGACCAGCCAGACTTCGGCCCCGCGATCAATAAAGGCCTGGATCAGCCGGCGGGTCACCGTGGGATAGTCTGCGGTGAGTTGAAAACGGTCGCCGTGATAAAATAGCAGGCCCGAGACATTGATCCCCACCCGCACCCGCGCGCCGTCGACCTTTTCCGGCTTGTCAAAGGGCAGGCGGAAGGCCACGTCCACCACTTCGGCAAAGGGCGCCTGCAGCTTGAGAGCATGAAACGCCTCGCTGGACTTGCCATCGCGGGCAAAGGTGAAGCGGGAGCGGTTGATCAGATAGGTGGCGATGGCGCGCGTCCAGGGCGTTTCGAACGGCCCTATGGTCTGCGGCGCAAAGACCAGCGGCCGGCCGCTGCGCAGCGCCGCAAACTTGGTCATGGCATGCAGACCGAACTGGAAATTGCCATAGATGGAGGTGAAGCCATCCCCCGCACAGATATCAACGATCATGTCGCAGGACTTGACCGCCGCCATATACCGGCCCAGCCGGCCATCGACGAGGTTGCGGATGCGGAAATACGGCGCCTGCTCGATGTCGGGACCGGTCGGGGCGACATTGCCGGGCTTGCCCAGCAACACGAATTCGGCCCGCTCCCCGGAACGCGCCGCAGCTTCCCGCAGGATCGCAATATTGGTTCGGCTCAACGCATCGACGCCCAGATTGGGCCACCCAAATGCATGCCACAATAGGCCAATACGAAGTGCCATGTTACCTCACCCGCCAGCGCCACGACGATATGCCAGAGCGCGTCGATAGACAACTGAGACAGCCGCGCAAGGGTGCTATGCAAATCCGCCAGCTCGACAGCAAACCTGTTGACGCTACACAATTTTAGCCGGACTAATAGGGCGCGGCAGCCAAGCGGGAGCCTCGCGGTCGCCGGCATCTGGGTGCGCTGAGAAACGCCCGTCGGGGGCCTCGCGAGCCGGCTTTTTCCGGCGCTGTCGCCGCTGCGGGCGCACGAGCAATTAATGGCCAGGACACACACCGCCATGCCCCGATCCGCCCTGCCCACCGTCGACATCGCCATGGCCACCTATAATGGCGCGCCCTATCTCGACGATATGCTCGACAGCATCGCTGCCCAGACCCACAGCAACATGCGCCTGTTCGTCTCCGATGATGGCTCCAGCGACGGAACGCTGGCGGTAATCGCCCGCCATGCCGGCGCCCTCGATATCACGCAGCTGCCCTCGACGCCGCGCAAGGGGGTCCTGCGCAATTTCGAGACCGCATTGGCGGCCACCAGCGCCCCCTATGTGGCGCTCTGCGACCAGGACGATTTCTGGCTGCCCGACAAGCTTGCGCTGCTGCAATCGCGCCTCAGCGACCTCGAAGCGCTCCATGGCAGGGACTTTCCCCTGCTGGTCTTCAGTGACATCGAGGTGGTGGACAGCAGGCTGGCAAGGCTGAAGCCCTCGATGTACCAGCAATCGATCAAGTCCGCCGGGGCCCGCACCTTTGCCGACTATTTCTTCTCCAGCCACGTGCCGGGCTGCGCCATGATGGTCAACCGCGCCTTGCTTGACCTGGCCTTGCCCTTCCCCGCGGTGGAAATCCACGATTGGTGGCTGATCCAGCTGGCCACGCTGTTCGGCAAGATCGACTATGTCGATCGTCCCCTCATCAAGTATCGCCAGCATGCTGGCAATGCCATTGGCCTGGGGGGAGCGGCGGGCAATCCCTGGCTTGGCCGCCTCCAGAAACTCGCCTCGCCATTGACCTTTTTGGACAAGCGCCGCACCAAATGGCGCCAGCAGGTCGTGGCCATTCGCAAGGCGCTGCTGGCTCTGGACGGTTTCGGTCCGGCCCTGCCCGAAACCGGCCGGCACTTTGTCGAAGCCGGGCTGACCCATCCCGATGCCGCAAGGCTCAAGCGCCTGCTGGCCGGCGCCAAAGCCGGCGAATGGCCGCTCGACCAGCGGGCGATCATCCACCTGCTGGGGCGACCCGGCTAGACGGCCCTAGTTTTCCAGGGCGGCGAGCGTCTGCCTGATGCCCTCGCGCAGCCCGACCTGCGGGCTCCAGCCCATCGTGTCCCGGGCCCGGCCAATGTCGAGTACCACCGCCGGCGGATCAAAGGCACGCGCGGGGCGATACTCGCGGTCCAGGGTCAGACCCGTCGCCTCTTCGACCAGAGCGATCAGCTCGGTCAGCGAGGTCCCCGATCCCGAGGCGCAGTTGAACACGCCGGCCACCTCGTTTTCGAGGGCGGTCAGCGCCATGTCGCAAAGGTCCGAAATATAGACGAAGTCACGTATCGCGCTGCCGTCACCCCAGATGACCGCCCGCTGACCGGAGAGGGCCAGGTTGATAAAGGTGGTCACCGCCCCCAGCTGGCCGATCGTGCCCTGCCCCGGCCCATAGGGATTGGCGGGACGAATGATGGTGGGCCGGAAGCCATGCTGCTCCGCGTAAAGGTTGAGATATTTCTCATTGGCCAGTTTGACCACACCATAGGAGCTTAGCGGATCGGTGGGATGGCTTTCGGACATTGGCGAGGTGACTGGCCGTCCGTAAATGGCCCCGCCAGAGGAGAGGTAGATGATGCGCCTGGTGCCGGCGCGCCGCATCGCTTCGAGCAGGCCCACCGTGGTCATCAGGTTGCCGGCAATGTCTCCCACGGGATCGGCATTGGATGAAGACGGGATCGAACTCGAGGCAAAGTGGCAGACCGCATCGACGCTGCCGAGCAATTCGGCATTGCCCGAAAGCGCCTCCAGTCCACCCGGCAGAAATGTGAAGGGCAGCCCATGGGCAAAGCGCGGCACCGGATTATTGCCCGAGACGAGCACGTCGTGGCCGCCCGCAATGGCCCGTGCCACGAAATGGCTGCCGATGAAACCGTTACCGCCGACGACGATGATGCGCATCTTTGCCTCGCTCATAGGCCTGCATCAGTTCGGCCAGGAAGACCGCGTCGTTGAAGGTCGCGTCCGAATAGGCTTTGGCAGCCTGCCCCATGCGCCGCGCCTCCCCCTCATCACCGGCAAGGCGCCGGATCTGCGCCGCCAGGGCGGCCGGATCATCCGGTTCAAAGACCAGACCCCGTTCACCATCCGCCAGCAGTTCCGGAATACCGCCGC
>CAXBHD010000116.1:0-9713 GCA_963975335.1 uncultured Devosia sp.
GGGAAGCGGGCGTCGGGGCGGTGGGGATCCACCATTCCTCCCATCTGGGCGCGGCGGGGGCCTATGCGCTGGCGGGGGCCGTGGCGGGGTTCATCACCTTTGCCACTACCAATACCGATTCCATGGTGGCCTTGTTTGACGGCGCGGCGCGGTTCCACGGCACCAATCCGCTGGCCTTTGGCGCGCCGGTGCCCGGCAGCCGGCCCTGGCTGGTCGACATGGCGACCTCGTCGATCCCGATGAACCGGGTGCTGCTGCAGCGTTCGCTCGGCCTGGCACTGCCGGAGGGCGTGGCCGCCGATGCGCATGGCAGCGAAACCACGGACCCGCATAAGGCCGAGATGCTGCTGCCGCTGGGCGGGAGCGACTATGGCTATAAGGGCGCGGCTTTGGCCGGGGTGGCGACGCTGTTTTCGGCGCTGCTGACCGGCACGACGCTCGATGGCGATTTCATCCCCATGTATGGCGGGCCCGACGGGGATATTTCGACGCCACGCAATATGGGGCACTTCGTACTGGTCGTGGATCCGGACAAATTTGTCGGCCGGGAGATGTTCGGGCTGATGATCACGCGCTATCTGGAAAGCCTGCGCGCGGCGCCGGTGCGGGACGGCGCCACGCGGGTGATGGCGCCGGGTGACCGGGAATGGGAGACGGTGGCGCAGCGGCAGGCCGACGGCGTGCCGGTGGACCCCGACACGGCGCGGTTTCTGGGGCTTCAGCCCTCGCGGTAGATATCGAAGGGGCCGAAGGCCTGGGTGGTGGCCATGACCTGGAGGCGGTTGACGTTGACATGTGCCGGGAGCGTGGTGCTCCAGAAGATGGTTTCGGCAATGTCCTCGGCATTCATCGCCTTGGTGCCGGCATAGGGCTTGGCGGCCTTGTCCTCGTCGCCCTTGAAGCGGACCAGGGAGAATTCGGTTTCGGTGAGGCCCGGCTCGATATTGGTGACGCGGACATTCTTGCCCTGCAGATCCGAGCGCAGGTTGAGGGCGAACTGCTTCACGAAGGCCTTGGTGGCGCCATAGACCGAGCCGCCGGGATAGGGATAGTCGCCAGCCACCGAGCCCAGGGTGACGATATGGCCGCCGCCGCGGGCGATCAGGCCCGGCAGCAGGGCGCGCACGGTATAGGCCAGGCCCGTCACATTGGTTGATATCATGGTCTCCCAGTCGGCAATGTCGGTTTCGGCGGCCGGCTGCAGGCCCAGCGCCAGGCCGGCATTGGCCAGCACGATATTGATGCCGGCAAAGGGGGCGGGCAGATCGGCAATGGCGGCCTCGATGGCGGCGCGGTCCTGCACGTCGAGCGCGACGATGTGGCAGTTTTCCGGGCCCAGATCGATCTGCAGATCGACCAGCCGATCCCAGCGGCGGCCGGTGGCGATGACCTTGCCGCCAGCGGCGACGTAGCGGCGCGCGGCGGCGGCGCCAAAGCCGGACGTGGCGCCGGTGATGAAAACAACGAAGCGGCTGGGATCAAGCAGCTGATACATGGCAAAGTCCTGGGAGAAAACGGCAGAAGTACAGGTTGGACCGGCGCGGCGGGGCCGTCAACCGCGGCGCCGTGAGTGGCCGGGCAATGGGAAGGCGGGGCCACCGGAGGCCGCCTCGTCGGTCGGGCGCAGATCACATTTTGCGCTGCGCGCCCTCAGCGCTTGTGCCAAGGCATGGGGTCGCGGTAAACTTTCTTCCGGGCCGCCCTGCGGGGCGGGCAGTCTGGTCGATCCGCGCGCAGCTTGCTTAACGCAATGTTGTCGCCGATGTGGCAATGTAAGCTTCTGCCGCACTGGTTGAAGCGTAATGGGCGGGATTGGTTCACTGCATAAAGCGCGACATGTATTGAGTATCTGCGCCCTGTGCGTTGCGGCCGCCGGCATCGGCATGGCCGCTGCACCTGTTGCAGCCTTTGAAATCTTTGGTCTCAAGCTGTTCGAGGACCCCGACGCGGTGGATGCGGCGGCGGTGATTGCCGATCCGCAGCCCTATGGGGTGACGGTGGCGGTCAATGGCGACGGCGCACTCGAGGGCGTGGTGCGCAATGCCTCGGCGCTGGTGGCCGATGCGGCCGAGCCGGCCTCGGGCGCGGCGGGCCTGCTGGCCAAGGCGCGGGGCGATTATCGCCGGATCGTGGCCGCGCTCTATGGCGAGGGTTATTATGGCGGCGTGGTGAGCATCCGCGTCGGCGGCCAGGAAGCGGCGCGGCTGGCGCCCGATGCCGACCTGCCCGACCCGGTGGATGTGGTGCTCAGCGTCGAGCCCGGGCCGCTGTTCCGCTTCAACAGCGTCACTATCGTCAACCAGGCGCCAGAGACCCTCGACCCGTTCGACTATGTCGAGCCTCCGGCCAGCCGTGGTTTCGGCGCCGGTGAAACCGCCCGTTCGGGCGTCATTACCCGGGCGGAAGCCCTGGCGCTGGAAGCCTGGCGGCAGCAGGGCTTTGCCAAGGCCGCCATTGCCAGCCGCGATGTGGTGGCCGATCACGCCAGCTCGACCGTCGATGTGACCATCACGGTCAATCCGGGTAGGCAGGCCTCGTTCGGCCCGGTCACGGTCAGCGGGACCGAGCGCATGAATCCCGACTTTGTCCAGCGGCAGGCCGGATTGACAGGCGAAGAATTCGACCCTGACGCGGTCGAGCGGGCGCAGAAGCGGCTGGACCGGCTGGAAGTGTTCCGTGCGGCGCGGCTGGAAGCGGCCGAATCGATCGGCAGCGATGGCGTGCTGCCCTATAATCTGATCGTGCAGGAACTGCCGGGGGCGCGGTTTGGCGTCGGCGCCAATTATTCCAGCATTGACGGGCTGGGGGTGGAGGCCTTCCATCTGTGGCGCAACCTGTTCGGCCAGGCCGAAAGGCTGCGGCTCGATGCGCGGGTGGCCAGCATTGCCTATCCGGTGGATACGGCGCAGTTCGACTATTTCTTTGGCGGCACCTTCACCAAGCCGGGCATGTTCACGCCCGATACCGATCTGGTGGCGGTGCTTTCAGCCGAGCGGACGGTCTATCCGACCTATACCGAAACCTCGGCAGAGGGGCGGCTGGGGCTGACGCATTTCTACACCGACGAGATCACGTTCGAGGGTGGAACGAGCCTCGAGCGCAGCCGGTTTGACGATGCCTTCGGTACGCGCGATTTCACCACGGCCGGGATCTATGCCGGCGCGACGCTGGATTTCCGCAATGATCGGGTGGACGCCACCAGCGGCTGGTATGCCAAGGCCAGCGTCGAGCCATTCTACGAGTTCCGCTTCGCCAATCCGGGCGGCAAGATCGAGGTCGAGGGCCGCACCTATTTCGGCTTTGGCGACAGCGACCCCTTCGTGCTGGCCGGCCGCATCAAGGCAGGCGCCGTGGTCGGGCCGGCTTTGGCGCAGATTTCGCCCGACAAGCTGTTCTTTGCCGGCGGCGGCGGCTCGGTGCGCGGCTATGGCTTCAAGTCGATCGGCGTCAATGATGGCAGCGGCATTGTGACCGGCGGCCGCTATGTGCTGGAAGGCTCGATCGAGGCGCGGGCCAAGGTGACCGACACGATCGGCGTTGTCGGCTTTGTCGATGGCGGCTATGTGGCGGCCGACACGTTTCCGGGCATTGATGACCTGCGCATCGGCGTGGGCGCCGGGCTGCGCTACTATACCGGTCTCGGGCCGCTGCGGTTCGACGTCGCCATTCCTCTCAACAAGAAGCCGGGCGATGCCAATTATGCCATCTATGTCGGCATAGGACAGGCCTTCTGATGCGGCGTTTCCTTATCCTCGTTCTGCTGCTGACCGGCCTTGGCCTGCCGGCAGGTCTTGTCGCGCAAGATGTGCTGTCCATGAGCGAGGACGAGCAGAAGGGCTGGCTCACCAGCTTCGTGCAGGATCGGCTGTCGACGCCGGAGCGGCAGATCCGTCTGTCCAATATCGATGGCGTGCTGGGCTCGGACGTTTCGGTGCGCGAGATCACCATTTCGGATGCCGAGGGCGTCTGGCTGCGCGTCAACAATGCGCAGCTGAGCTGGAACCAGGCGGCGCTGTTTCTGGGCCGGCTCGAGGTGCGTTCGCTGACGGCCGAGAGCATCGACTATATCCGCAATGCCGTGCCCAATGACCAGCTCGACCTGCCGCCGGCGGAAGAGGGCAGTTTCGCGATCCCCGAATTTCCCGTTGCCATCGTGCTGCAGGAGCTCAGCGTGCCGCGCGTGAGCTTTGGCGAAGACGTGTTCGGGCTGGGATCGGATGTGTCGCTGGCCGGCGCCTTCACGCTCGACAATGGCAATCTGGACACCAATCTGGACATTGTCCGGCTCGACGGGCCGGGCGGCACGCTCGATCTCGACCTGGCCTATAATGGCGGCGAGAACAGCGTGGATATGACCCTGTCGCTGGTGGAGCCGGCCGATGGGGTGATCGCCAATCTGCTCAATATCGAGGGCCGGCCGGCCGTGACGCTGACCCTGGCGGGGACGGGGCCGGTGGCCGACCTGCGGACCACGCTGGACCTGCAGGCCAATGGGCAGAGCGCGCTGAGCGGGGCGACCACGGTGCGCCAGACCGAGGCGGGATTTGCCGTCGATGCCGATCTGCGCGGGCCGCTATCGACGCTGATGGCGGAAGCCTATCGGCCATTCTTTGGCGCCGAAACGGCGCTGAGCGCCCAGGCCCTGCTGCGCAATGGCGGCGGTCTGTCGATCAGCGGGCTCAAGCTGAGCGGGGGGCAATTGCAGCTCGAGGCGGCAGCCGAGACGACCAGCGACAATTTCCTGCGCCAGCTGACGCTCAATGCGATGGTCAGCGATCCGGCGGGTGGCGCGGTGACCCTGCCGGTGGCGGGCGCGGCGACGACGGTGAATTCGGCGCAATTGAGCGTGGATTATGGTGGGGCCGCCGATGGTGCCGCCAGCGACGACTGGCGCGCCAATCTGACGATCGGCGGCTTTGCCCAGCCCGGCCTGGGCGCCGAAACGGTGGCGCTCTCGGTGAGTGGCGTGGCCTCGGCGCTGGACGATCCGGCGGCGCGCATGGTGACCTTCAATGGCGATGGCACGCTGAGCGGGATCAGCGCCGATGCGGCGACCGAAGCGGCCCTGGGCCAGGAAATCGGTATCGGCGTGGCCGGCGTCTACAATGCCGGCCAGCCGGTGCAGCTGGCGCAACTGCGCGTGGTGGGCGAGGCGCTGACGGCGGCTTTGTCAGGGCAGCTGGACGGGTTCGATTTCAATGGCGACATTGCGCTCGAAACCACCAGTATCGCGCCGTTTTCCGGGCTGGCGGGGCGCGACCTCTCCGGCGGCATGACGCTGGCGGCAACCGGCACGGTCAAGCCGCTGACCGGCGGGTTCGACCTGGTGCTGGATGGCACGGGCCGCGACCTGACCATAGACGACGAGATTGCCGATGGGCTGCTGGCCGGCGAAGTGACGCTAGCGGGGCGGGTGGCACGCAATCGCGAGGGGCTGACGGCGGAGAATTTCCGCATCGCCAATGGCCAGGTGCAGCTGCTGGCGGATGGGACCTATTCGAGCAGTCAGGCCGACTTTGCCTTCAACCTCGATCTCAGCGATCTGGCGCTGCTGTCGCCGCAGGCGAGCGGTGCGCTGGCCGTGGTGGGCACGGCCAAGGGCGCCGAGGGCGTGATTGCGCTCAATCTCGATGCCAGCGTGCCGAGCGGGCAATTGGCCGGGCGGGCGCTGCGCGATGGCGCATTGCGCTTTGCCGGGCAATATGCCGAGGAGAGCCTGACCGGGGCGATCAGCGGCACAGGCGCGCTTGACGGGTTCAGCACGACACTGGCGGCGGATCTGCGCGTGACGCCGGCAGCGCAGGCGCTGGACAATATCGATTTTCAGGCGGCCGGGACGCGCATCAGCGGCGGGCTGACGCGGACCGTGGTCAGCGGGCTTGTCGATGGCGGGCTCAGCGTGGTGTCGCCGGATGTATCGGTGGCGGCGGCTCTGGCGCTGCTCGATGCGTCAGGCGCGGTCAATGCCGAGATCACGCTGGCGCCCAATGGCGCCGCGCAGAGCGCCGGCATCCGCGGCGATGTCCGGGGGCTGGTGGTCAACGATATCAGCGTGGGCGCGGCCGATATCAATGCCGATGTGGCCGACCTGTTCGGCGTGCCGCAGATCAATGGCGCGATCAATGCCAGCGCGGTATCGGCGGCGGGCGTCGAGATCGAGACGCTGACTGCGCGGGCCAGCCAGAGCGGGGAAACCACCCGTTTTGCGGCGCAGGCGGCCCTGGCGGCCGGTACCGATATCGATCTGGCCGGTTCGCTGACGCCCATCGAGACCGGCTATCGACTGGCGCTGGACCGGGCCGAGCTGGCGCAGGGCACGCTGGCGGCACGGCTGGCGCAGCCGACCGTGCTGGAAGTGGCGGGCAGCGATGTGCGGCTTGAGGCGGTGCGCTTCGATGTCGGCTCGGGCTCGATCACCGCGACCGGCTCGGCCGGCGAGACCGTCGATATCGTGCTCGATATTGCCGCCTTGCCGCTGTCGATTGCCAATGCCGTAGTGCCGGATCTGGGCCTGGCAGGAACGCTGAACGGCCAGGCGCGGGTTACCGGATCGGGCAGCGATCCGCAGGTGAGCTTTAGTGCACAGGCGCAGGGGATCAATGCAGCGGCGATCGCCGATTTCGGTATTGCCCCGCTGAGCCTGAGCGCCCAGGGCAGCTTTGCCGGCGGGACGGTGACGCTGGCATCGCTCAGCGCCAATGGCGCGGGTGGCCTCACGCTGAGCGGTTCGGGCATTGTGCCGCTGAGCGGCAATGGGCTTGATGTGCGGGTCGAGGGTTCGGCGCCGCTGGCGCTGGCCAACCGGTTCGTGGCCGACCGGGGTGGCCAGCTGGCCGGCGTGGTGACGCTCGATGCGCAGGCCAGCGGCAGCCTCAGCAATCCGCGGTTTGGCGGGCGGGTATCGACCAGCGGGGCGAGCTATGTCGATCCCGAGCTCAATCTGCGGCTGCAGTCGATTAGCGGTTCGGCCAGCCTCAATGGCGATCGCCTCGTCATCGATAGCCTGACCTCGAGCCTGGCGACCGGCGGATCGGTCGCGGCCTCGGGCTCGGTGGGCCTGAGCGGCGGCCTGCCCGCCGATATAAGGATCGCCCTCGATTCGGCGCGCTATGCCGATGGTAATCTCTTTGTCGCCACCGCCTCAGGCAATCTGGCGCTGACCGGCAATCTCACCGGGTCGCCGTTGCTGAGCGGCGAGGTACTGGTGGAAGAGGCCAATATTACCGTGCCGGAAAATCTGGGTGGCGGGACGGCCCTGATCGATGTCGAACACATCAATATCCCGGTCGCGGTGGAACAGACGCTGATGCGCGCCAGAATCGACGATGCCAGCGGCGCGCCGATCCCGCAGTCGCGGCCGGCTGGCGTGCTGCTCGACATCAATATCAATGCGCCCAACCAGATCTTCATCCGCGGTCGCGGGCTCGATGCCGAAGTGGGCGGATCGGTGCGGATTACCGGGCCGATCGGTGATATCCAGCCGGTGGGCGCGTTTACGCTGAGCCGCGGCAGGCTGGCCATTCTGGGGCAGCGGGTGACCTTTGAAAGCGGCACGGTGACGCTGGTGGGCGATCTCGACCCGGTGCTCAACCTGGTGGCGCGCGTGCAAGGCGAGGACATTACGGTCCTGGTGACGGTGTCGGGCCGGGCGTCCGATATCGATGTCAGTTTCAGTTCGAGCCCGATGCTGCCGCAGGACGAGGTGCTGAGCCGGCTGATCTTTGACCGCTCGCTGAGCGAGCTGTCGCCGCTGCAGTTGGCCAAGCTGGCGGCGGCCGCGGCCGAACTGGTGGGCGGCGGCGGCGGCAATGGGCTGGTGGACAGCCTGCGCGGGGCGGCCGGGCTCGACGATCTCGATATCGTCACCGACAGCCAGGGCAATGTCGCGGTGCAGGCCGGCACCTATCTGCAGGACAATGTCTATCTGGGCGTGCAGGCCGGGGCCGGCGGGCAGAGCAAGGTAACGATCAATCTCGATGTCACCGATGACCTCAAGGTCACCGGCTCGGCCGGGCAGGATGGCGATTCCAGTCTCGGCGTCTATTACGAACAGGACTATTAGGCGCCCGGCGGCTGCCGGTGTCGCCTGGGCGGGAGCGACAGCAATGAGTTTCTGGGACAGCCGCTACGACCGGCCGGACTATGTGTTTGGCGAGGCGCCCAATGCTTTTCTGGCCGCCAATGCGCATCGGCTCAAGGGATATGGCACGGCACTGGCCGTGGCCGATGGCGAGGGGCGCAATGGGGTGTTCCTGGCCGAGCAGGGGCTGGCTGTGCTGGCGGTGGATGCATCGCCGGTGGGGCTGACCAAGGCGGACCGGCTGGCGCGCAAGCGCGGCGTAAGCCTGACCACCCATTGTCTCGATATTGCCGATTATGACTGGCCGGCGGCCAGTTTCGACGTGGTGGTGGGAATGTTCATCCAGTTCGCGCCGCCGGCGCTGCGCGAGGCGATGTTTGCCGGCATGGTGCGGACGCTGACGCCAGGCGGGCTGCTGCTGATCCAGGGCTATCGGCCCCAACAGCTGGCGCATGGCACGGGCGGTCCGTCGGATCCGGACAAGCTTTATACCGAGGACCTGCTGCGCGCCCAGTTTGCCGGGCTCGAGATCATCAGCCTTGAAAGCTACGATACCGAACTGGCCGAGGGCAGTGCGCATGCCGGGCTGTCGGCGGTGATCGACCTGGTGGCACGCAAGCCCGAATAGCCGCCCCCACCCTCCCAAAAATGGGAGGGCAGGGGGCATGGCCGTGGCTAGCGCGCGCCGCCAGTCCTGGCGGCCTTGGCCTCGTCATACCACCAGATGGTGGGAAAGCCCGAGGAGAAGGCGGGCAGCGGCTCGGGATTGCTGAAGCGATCCCAATGGGCGATGCGGGACTGGCGCAAAGTATAGCCGGGGACGATGTAGTGATTGTGCAGCAGCACCCGGTCGAGCGCCCGGCTGATGGCCTCCTGGGTTTCGCGGTCATCGGCGAGGATGAGCTGATCGATCAGCGCGTCGACGGCGGGATTGGCGATGCCGGCATAGTTCTGGCTGCCTTCCTCGGTGACGCTGCCCGAGCCGAAGAAGAAGCGCTGCTCATTGCCCAGCGAAAAGGACTGCGGCCAGCCGCTATAGATGACGTCGTAATCGAAGGAGCGCAGCCGGTTGATATATTGCGGGCTGTCGACCGAGCGCAGGCTGACCTCGACGCCGATCAGGGCCAGATTGGCCACGAGATTGGCGGCAACCGGTTCCAGCGTGGGGCCATTGAGCAGGATTTCGAAGCTGAAGGGATTGCCATTGGCGTCGACCAGCCGGGTGCCATCGAGCGTATAGCCGGCCTCGTTGAACAGGGTCAGCGCCTGGCGCAGGTTATCGCGCAGCTTGGCGGAGTCCCCGCCGACCGGATTGGCATAGGGCTCGGTAAAGACCGAGGCGGGCACCAGATCCTTGACCGAATTGAGGATGTCGAGCTCCTCGCCCTGGGGCAGGCCGCTCGAGGCGAAGGGCAGGCCATAATAGTAGCTGTCGATGCGCTGATACTGGCCAAAGAACAGGGTGTCGCTGAGCGCCTCGAAATTGAAGGCGTAGTTGAGCGCCTCGCGGACGCGTTCGTCCTTGAACTTGTCGCGGCGCATATTGGGGATGAAGCCGATCATGAGGCCATTGTCGGCATAATCCTGGGGGAAGAGTTCCTTGATGACGCGGCCCTCGGCGACGGCAGGAAAA
>CAXBHD010000117.1:0-9626 GCA_963975335.1 uncultured Devosia sp.
TGCTGGGCTTCCTGCATCTGCGCGATCTGGGACTTGGCACAGGCAAGACCGCCATGGTGGTGGCCGAGAATGGCTGCCGCTTTCACCGCGAGATCGTGTTTGCCGACCGTCTCGAGATGGGGCTGCGGGTCGAGCGGATCGGCACCTCGTCGGTGCGCTACGGCCTGGCCGCCTTCGTCAATGACAATGAGGAGGCGTCCGCCTCCGGCCATTTCGTGCACGTCTTTGTCGACCCGCAGACCCGGCGGCCCGCGCCGCTCTCCACGCCGGTGCGCGAGCACCTGCAAACCATTCTCGTTGCGGCCTGAGGAGGGCTGACCCATGGCCAAAGCATCCATCATCAAATCGGTCGAGGCCTTCCAGGTCACCTGGAATCCGAACGATCCACCGGGCCGGCGCAGCGCCATCGTGCGGGTGACGACCCAGGAGGGCATTGTCGGCTATGGCGAGGCCTCGCCGATGTTTGGCGGCGAGCATTCGCTCTGGGTGCTGCGCGACGCCGCCGAAACCCTGGTCGGCGCGGACGTGCTCGACCATGCGGTGATCTACGACCGGCTGCTGCACCGCTATATCAAGCTGGGGCCGGAGGGCGCCGTGACCGGTGCGCTGGCCGCGCTCGACATCGCCCTGTGGGACATCAAGGGCAAGCTCTTCGACCAGCCGATCTACAAGCTGCTCGGCGGCGCCTGGCGCACCGAGGTGCCGTTCTATGCCTCGATCGGCGGCAATGCCAATCGCAGCGTCGACGACACGGTGCGCGTGGTGGAACAGCGCTGGCTGGCGGAAAAGCCGGCGGCGATCAAGATCCGCTGGGACGGCGACCGGACGCGGCAGGACTTCGACATTGCGGGCGATATTGCCAAGGCCAGGGCCGTGCGCAAGCTGGTCGGGGACGACTTCCCGCTCGCCTTTGACGCCAACAACCAATATTCGGTCGGCGGCGCCATTCGCGTCGGCCGGGCGCTCGAGGAACTGGGCTATATCTGGTTTGAAGAGCCGGTGCAGCATTATGACGTGCGCGCCATGGGCGAGGTCGCCCAGCGCCTCGACATTACCGTCTCCGCCGCCGAGCAGACCTATACGACCCAGGCGCTGGTCGACATCATCAATGCCGGCGTGCGCATGGTGCAACCCGATATCGTCAAGATGGGCGGCATTACCGGGCTGATGCAATGCGCCGCCATCGCCTATGCCCATGGCGTGGAACTGGTGCCGCACCAGACCCAGCCGACCATCGGCCATATGGCCAATCTGCATGTGCTGGCCACCATCATGCATCTGACCAAGCCCGCCGAATTCGCCGATCCGGACAGCCGGATGCATCCGGCCTTCCGCAACCCGCCCAAGCCGGTGGACGGCAAATTCCAGATCCCCGCCGGGCCCGGCCTCGGGCTCGAGATAATCGACAGTGAACTTGAAAAAAGACGCGTCCGCTAAGGCGCCAACTATTCCTGAGGAATACCATATGACTTTGAATCGCCGCCATTTCATCGAGCTAGCCGCCGCATCAACGGCCGTGACCGCCTTCAGCATTTCTGCAGCGCGGGCCCAGAGCGACGACACCATCCGCATCGGCCTGGCGGCCAATAATCCACGCCATTCCGATCCCAACCAGACGACCCAGGGGCCGGACAACTGGGCTGTCGAGCAGATGTATGAGCAGCTGGTGCGGCCCGACGACGGGCGGTTTGCCCTGAGCCCGCAAGACTATCTGCCGGTGCTGGCCACCGAATGGAGCGTTTCGGACGACGCCAAGACCTGGACGTTCAAGCTGCGCGAAGGGGTGCAGTTCCACCGCGGCTATGGCGAGATGACCGCCGAGGACGCCGCCTTCACCTTTCTCAAGGCCAAGGAATTCGGCACGTCACGGGTGATCTTTGCCAATATCGCCGACGCGGTGGCGGCGGGCCCCTATGAACTGGTCATTACCCTGCTGGCGCCGGACGTGAACTTTCTCGGCACGACGGTGTTTTCGCTCAACGCCAATATCGTCTCCAAGAAGGCCTATGAGGAGATCGGCGTCGAAGCCTTCACCACCGATGCGATCGGTACCGGCCCCTATGAGCTGGTGCGCTTCGACTCCGAAAGCGGCCTCTATCTGCAGCGCTTTGCCGATTACTGGGGCGAGCCAGCCAAGGTCGCCAATATCGAATGCCTTTACATTGCCGACACGACCGCACGGACCCTGGCGCTGGTTGCCGGCCAGGTCGACATGATCGAAGCGGTGCGGGCACCGGGCTGGATCGATTCCATCCTGCAGCGCGACCCGAACCTCAAGATCGACATGACGGTGCCCGGCTCGTTCAACACGCTGCATGTCAACCTGACCCGCGCCCCGTTCGACAACCTGCTGGTGCGCCAGGCGCTGATGCATGCCATCGACCGTCCCACGGTTGCCCAGGCGCTGGCGCCGATGGGTGGACTGCTGGTCGGCCTGCAGCCGGACTTCTTCCCGCCCAACCTCACCACCGCGGAACTGCCCGAGGAGCTGCGCTATCCCTATGATCCCGAGCGCTCGCGGGCCTTGCTGGCCGAGGCAGGCTTTCCCGATGGCGTGAGCTTTGACGCGCTTTGCAGCCAGCGCGAGGACTATTCGTCGACCATGCTGATCGTGCAGGAACTGATCCGTCCGGCCGGGTTCAACATGAACCTGATCATCGGCGATCACACAGCCTACCATGCCGACAACCGCTCGGACAAAAACACGCTGGCCATGCATGCCTCGAGCTATCCGCCCATTCCCTCGCAGCTTTACATCCAGCAGCTCTATTCCAAGGCCGAGGTGAAGGCGGACGGCACCGGCGGCGGCAATTACAGCCATTACGGCGTGGCCATTCCCGGCGTCGATGAGCTGATCGAACAGGCGCTCAGCGCCACCAATTACGACACCTATCTGCAATTGTGCCGGGACATCGAACTGCAGGTCCTGCGCGACCTGCCGCTGATCGGTCTGTCGACACTGTCCTACACCATGGTGCGCAATCCGCGTCTCGACCTCGGCTACGAGGTCCATAGCGGCTACGCACGATGGAGACTGCACCGCGCCACCAAGGCGTAAGGGCGGCGGCGCCTGGTGGAGGCCAGGCGTCGTCTCAACTGGGAGGAGGAACCCCAAATGGCACTGAACAGACGTAACTTCATGGAGCTGGCAGCCGCAACGACGGCATTGTCGGCCATCGGCCTGAGCACGGCGAGCGCGCAGGAAGGCGATACCCTGCGCATGGGCATCGCGGCCAACAATCCGCGCCATTCCGATCCGAACCTGACCACGCAGGGCTCGGACAACTGGGCCACCGAGCAGATGTATGAGCAGCTGGTGCGTCCCGATGACGGCCGCTTTGCCCTGGCGCCCGAAGAGTATCTGCCAACCCTGGCGACGGAATGGACGCAGTCCGACGACGCCAAGGTATGGACATTCAAGCTGCGCGAAGGCGTGCAGTTCCACCGCGACTATGGCGAAATGACCTCGGAGGACGTGGTATTCTCCTACGAGCGCGCCATTGCCGAGGGCACCAACCGCACCATCCTGTCCAATATCGACAGCGTGGTGGCCAATGGTCCCTATGAAGTGACGATCACGCTCAAGCAGCCCGACGTGAACCTGCTGGGCACTTCGATCTTCAACAACAATACCTCGATCGTCTCCAAGAAGGCCTATGAGGAAATCGGCGCCGAAGCCTTTGCCACCGATGCCGTCGGCACCGGGCCCTATCAGCTGGCCGAGTTCGACCCCGAATTCGGCACGCGCCTGACGCGTCACGAGGGCTATTGGGGCGAAAAGGCCAAGATTGCCAATATTGAATGCGTCTATATCGCCGACACCACGGCACGGACGCTGGCTTTGCTCGCCGGCAATGTCGACATTATCGAAGCGGTGCGGGCACCGGGCTGGATCGACTCGATCCTGCAGCGGGATCCGACCCTGATCATCGACATGACGGTGCCCGGCTCGTTCAACACGCTGCACATCAACCTGACGCGCGCGCCGTTCGACAACCTGCTGGTGCGCCAGGCGCTGATGCATGCCATCGATCGTCCGGCCGTGGCGGCGGCGCTGGCGCCCATGGGCGGCACGATGAACGGCCTGCAGCCGGACTTCTTCCCGGCCGGCTTTGCCACCGAAGACCTGCCCGAAGAGCTGCGCTATCCCTATGATCCGGAAAAGGCCCGCGCTTTGCTGGCCGAAGCGGGCTTCCCCGACGGCGTCAGCTTCGACAGCAATTGCAGCCAGCGCGAGGACTATTCCTCCACCATGCTGATCGTGCAGGAGCAATTGCGGGCGGCCGGGTTCAACATGAACCTGATCATCGGCGATCACACGGCCTATCACGCGGACAATCGCTCGGACAAGAATACCCTGGCGATGCATTCCTCGAGCTATCCGCCGATCCCCACGCAGATCTACTTCCAGCAGCTGGCATCGGCTTCGGAAGTCAAGGCCGATGGCTCCGGCGGCGGCAATTACAGCCATTATGGCGTTGCCATGCCCGGCATTGACGACCTGCTGACCCAGGCGCTCACGGCCAGCGATTACGAGACCTATCTCGATCTCTGCAAGCAGATCGAGCTGCAGGTGCTGCGTGATCTGCCGCTGATCGGGCTGTCAACGCTCGGCTTCACAGCCGTCCGGCGCGCCCAGATCGACCTCGGCTACGAGGTCCAAAGTGGTTACGCCCGCTGGCGTTTCCATCGCGCGACCAAGACGGTCTGATTTTCCTGCATTCCGGGCCCCTCTATGGGGGGCCCGGTCCCTATAAGGCGGTACACGACAATGGCCCGATATTTGCTGCTTCGCCTGGGTGACGCGATACCCACCCTGTTCCTGGTGCTGACGCTGGTGTTTGTCGCCATGCGCATCCTGCCGGGCGATCCGGCCCTGGCCGCCCTTGGCGACGCCGCCCTGCCCGAACAGCTGGCAGAGTTTCGCGAGCGCATGGGCCTCAACGTGCCGCTCTGGCAGCAATATCTCAATTTCATGGGCGGCGTGCTGACGCTCGATCTGGGTCGCTCGCTGCTGACCAATACGCCCGTGCTGACGCTGATCGCGCAGAACCTGCCCTATACGATCGAACTGACCGCGGCAGCCATGCTGATGGGCATTGCCGCCGGCATTCCCATGGGTGTGGTGGCCGCGACCAACCGCAACAGGCTGCCCGATACCGGGGTGCGGCTGTTCTCGCTGATCGGCTATGCCATCCCCGATTTCTTCCTCGGCGCCATCCTGCTCATCGTATTCTCGCTGAATATGGGCTGGTTCCCGATCAATGGCGCCGGCACCGACTTCGCCAGCCGCCTGCACCACATCTTCCTGCCGGCCCTGACCCTGGCCTTCGTCAAGGCCGCCTTTCTGGGCCGCCTTACCCGCACCAGCCTGCTCGAAGTGCTGGGCAAGGACTATGTCCGCACCGCGCGCGCCAAGGGCGCCAAGGAAAACCGCGTCATCTACCGGCACGGGCTGCGCAATGCCATGCTGCCTATTTCCACCGGCCTGGGGCTGAGCCTGCTGTCGACGCTGTCGGGCTCGGTGGCCGTCGAGCTGGTGTTCAACCGGCCAGGGATCGGGCGCCTGCTGATCGACGCCATTGCCCAGCGCGACTATGCCGTGATCCAGGGCGGCGTACTGGTCTTTGCGGTATTCGTGGTCCTGATCAACCTGTTGATGGACCTTGTCTATGTGATCGTCGATCCACGTGTGCGGGTGAGCTAAGATGTCAGTCATTTCCGAAGAAACCCGCATTCTGCCGCCTGCCGAACCCGGCTTTTTCGACACGGTCCGCAAGATCCTGCTCGGGCGTCCCGAGACCGCCTTCGCCACCGCCATGATCGTCATCTTCGTCATCGTGGCGGCCTTGGCCCCCTGGATCGCGCCCTATGATCCGCTGGCGCAGTCGGTGCTCAAGATCAACCGGCTGCCCAGCCAGGAGAACTGGCTGGGGACCGACCAATTCGGCCGCGACGTGCTGAGCCGGCTGATCTATGGCTCGCGCAATTCGCTGCTGTTCGGTTTCATCTCGCCGGTGCTGGCCGCCATATTCGGCACCATGCTGGGGGTGATTGCCGGCTATTTCGGCGGCACGATCGATCGGCTGATCTCGCGGATGATCGACCTGCTGCTGGCCTTTCCCGAGCTGCTGCTGGCCATTCTCATCGCGGCGGTGCTCGGGGGCGGCTTCTGGAACATCATCGCGGTGATCACGGTCGCCTTCATCCCCGGCTTTGCCCGGGTGGCCCGGGCGCAGACGCTGTCGATCAAGCAGGAACCCTATGTCGAGGCGGCCATTGCCGTGGGCGTGCGCACGCCCGTCATCATCTTCCGCCATATCATCCCCAATATCATGGCGCCCATTGTTGCGCTGATGACGCTGTGGGTGGCGTCCGCCATCCGCATCGAAGCCTCGCTGAGCTTTCTGGGCATCGGCACGCGCGCCCCCAATCCCAGCTGGGGCAATATCATCCGTGACGGCCTCAACAGCCTCTTCGGTTCGCCCTGGCCGATCATCGGCGCCGGTATCGCCATTACCCTGGTGGTGCTCTCTTTCAACCTCGTCGGCGACGCAGTGCGTGATGCACTCGACCCCTCGACTGCGCGATAGGAGGACAGCATGACCGCCAGGAGTACCGTCGCCGCCGCCCAAAGCGTTCCCGAAGCCGCCGCCGCGCCCGTGCTGTCGGTGCGCGACCTCAAGACCGCGTTCAACACCACGCGGGGCTGGGTGGAGATCGTCAAGGGCATCAGCTTTGACATCGGCGCCCGCGAAACCGTCGCCGTCGTGGGGGAGTCCGGATCGGGCAAGTCCGTCACGGCGCTCTCGATCATGCGCCTGCTCGATCCGGCCATGAGCCGGGTCGAAGGCTCGATCCGGCTGGCCGGACGCGAATTGCTGCAGCTGACGCCGGGCGAGATGCGGACCATTCGTGGCCGCCAGATGGGCATGATCTTCCAGGAGGCCATGACCAGCCTCAATCCGCTGCAGACCATCGGCCAGCAGATCGCCGAGGTGCTGACCATCCATGGCCTGCATTCGGGACAGGCAGCCTACAAGGAAGCCGAGCGGCTGCTCGAGCGCGTGCGCATTCCCGGCGCCGCCTCCCGGCTCAAGGACTATCCACACGCCCTGTCCGGCGGCATGCGGCAGCGCGTCATGATCGCCATGGCGCTGGCCTGCAAGCCCCAGCTGCTGATTGCCGACGAACCGACAACGGCACTCGACGTCACCATCCAGGCTCAGATCCTCCAGCTCATCAAGCAGTTGCAGCAGGAAGAGGGCATGGGCGTGCTGTTCATCACCCATGACATGGGCGTGGTGGCCGAAGTGGCGGACCGCACGGTGGTGATGCTGCAGGGCAAGGCGGTCGAGTCCGACAGTACCGAGGTGATCTTTGCCAATGCGCAGAACCCCTATACGCGGGCACTGATCGCCGCCGTGCCCAAGCTGGGCGAGGGCAGCCAGAACGGGCCGCAGCACTTCCCCATCCTCGACCGCGATACCGGCCTGCTGGTGACGGGACGCGAACGCCCCGACACGGTGCGCCAGGGCGGCGATCCGGTGCTGCGGGTGCGCGACCTGGTCAAGCGCTTCGACATACCCGGCGGCCTGTTCAGCGGGCCGGCGGGCCGCGTGCATGCCGTCGAAAAGGTCAGCTTCGACCTGCGGGCGGGGGAAACGCTGTCACTGGTCGGGGAATCGGGCTGCGGCAAGTCGACCACCGGCCGGGCCATCATGCGCCTGATCGAACCGCAAAGCGGCGAGATCAGCATCGAGGGCACCGATATCAGGGCGCTGGACAAGGATCGCATGCGCGAGATGCGCAAGCATATCCAGATGATCTTCCAGGACCCCTATGCCAGCCTCAATCCGCGCATGAATATCGGCGACGCCATTGCCGAGCCGTTCCTCACGCACAAGATGGGCAGCAGGGCCCAGGCACGCGACAAGGCGATGGACCTGCTCGAGCGGGTCGGCCTCAGCGCCGACATGGCGAGCCGCTATCCCTCGCAATTCTCGGGCGGCCAGCGCCAGCGCATCTGCATTGCCCGGGCGCTGTCGCTCGAGCCCAAGGTGATCGTGGCCGACGAGAGCGTTTCGGCGCTCGACGTGTCGATCAAGGCCCAGGTGGTCAACCTGATGATGGACCTGCAGGAGCAGTTCGGCCTGTCCTACCTGTTCATCTCGCATGACATGGCCGTGGTCGAGCGCATCAGCCACCAGGTGGCGGTGATGTATCTGGGCGAGATCGTCGAAAAGGGACCGGTTGCCGCCGTGTTCGGCAATCCGCAGCATCCCTATACCAAGCGGCTGATGGCGGCCGTGCCGGTGCCCGACCCCGCCCGGCGCAAACAGGTGCGTCCGGTCAGCAATGACGAGATCAAGAGCACCATCCGGCCCGTCGACTTCGCCTCGCCCGAGCGGCAATATCGCGAGATCTCGCCGGGCCACACCGTGCAGGTCTGGGGCGATGACTGGAAAGTCTAGCCCGCCCTGCCCCAACCATTGTCTCAAGAAGGACCGATCCCATGACTTTCCAAGCCCTGCTCACCAGCAAAAGCGAGGATGGCCGCGTCACCTCCCGCGTCGAGACACTGACCGATGACCGGCTGCCCGCAGGCAATGTGACGGTCGATGTGGACTGGGCGGGCCTCAACTACAAGGATGGGCTGTGCCTGACCGGCGCGGGCGGCCTGGTGCGGACCTATCCGCATGTGGCGGGCATCGATTTTGCCGGCACCGTGGCCGACAGCCAGGACGACCGCTACAGCAAGGGCGACCCGGTGGTGCTGACCGGCTGGCGCGTCGGGGAAAGCCATTGGGGCGGCTATGCCCAGCGCGCCCGCGTCAATGCCGACTGGCTGGTACCACTGCCCAAGGGCCTCTCCACCCGCGATGCCATGATGGTGGGCACGGCCGGGCTGACCGCCATGCTGGCCATCAACCGCCTCGAAGCGGCAGGGCTGACGCCGGCCGGCGGCGAGGTGCTGGTCACCGGTGCGGCGGGCGGCGTGGGCACGATCGCACTGTCGCTGCTGGGCGCCCTGGGCTACCAGGCCGTGGCGCTGTCGGGCCGGCCCGAACATGCCGAGCGCCTCATGGCGCTGGGCGCCAGCGCGGTCCTGCCGCGTGACGAATTCCTCGCCCAGCCCGACAAGCCGCTCGAATCGGCGCGCTGGGCCGCCGCCATCGACAGCGCCGGCGGCAAGATTCTGAGCAAGCTGCTCAAGCAGGTCAAATATGGCGGCGCCGTCGCGGCGATCGGCAATGCCGCCGGCATCGAGCTCGAGACCAATGTGCTGCCCTTCCTGCTGCGGGCGGTGACGCTGATTGGCATCGACAGCGTCATGCAGCCCTATGCGGTGCGCGTCGCCGCCTGGTCACGCCTGGCACAGACCCTCGATCTGGCCGCCTATGCCGACCTGATCGAGGAAATCGGCCTTGAAGCGCTGCCCGATGCGGCCACCCGAATCCTGGATGGAAAGGTCAAGGGCCGCGTGCTGGTCCGCCTGCGCTAGCCCCATGGCTCCCCTGATCGTCCACCAATATGGCGCCAGCCTCGCCGCCTCGGTTGCGGCGGAGCTGCCGCCGGATGTGATCTTCCGGTCGCTTGGCGACAGCGCCGAGACGGCCTGGGAG
>CAXBHD010000118.1:0-9601 GCA_963975335.1 uncultured Devosia sp.
CCAAGCCACGCCCGGCGCCCTCCCGTGCAACCGGCCGAGGCGCCAGCAGCGCCAGCAGCCAAACCGGCCCGGCCGCGCCAGCGGCCAAACCGGCATTGACTAAATCCTATAGTGGCGTATGACTTCGCCTGCTTTTTCCAAACAAGCAGTCACCTGATGCGCAGCGCCTATCACATTGTTGACCTGGCAAGCACCCGGCGCCCCGCCGGGCGCGTCGTTGCGCGCATGACCAAAACCACCAAAACCGCCTGACGCCTTCCCCGGGTCGCCTCCCGACGGGGAGCGGCGCAACCGGATAGCTGCAAGTCGCACGACTTGCGCGGGGGGCGAAACTGGTAAGGGACTGGAGTTCCAAAAATGGGTTATCGCGTCGCCGTCGTCGGTGCCACAGGCAATGTGGGCCGTGAAGTTCTCAATATTCTGGCCGAGCGCAAGTTCCCGGCCTCCGAGGTCATCGCCCTGGCCTCTTCGCGCTCCACCGGGCGCGAGATTTCCTATGGCGACAAGATCCTCAAGGCCAAGAATCTCGACAATTTCGACTTTGCCGGCGTCGATTTCGCCATCATGTCGGCCGGCTCGGAGATTTCCAAGGACTGGGGCCCGCGCATTGCCGCTTCCGGCTGCATCGTCATCGATAATTCGAGCTTCTGGCGCTATGATTCCAATGTGCCGCTGATCGTGCCCGAGGTGAATGGTCAGGTCCTGGCCGGCTGGCTGGCCAGCGCCAGCCGCAAGAATATCATTGCCAATCCCAATTGCTCGACCGCCCAGCTGGTGGTGGCGCTCAAGCCCCTGCACGATTTTGCCAGGATCAGGCGCATCGTGGTGGCGACCTACCAGTCGGTGTCGGGCGCCGGCAAGGAAGGCGTCGACGAGCTGTGGAACCAGACCAAGGGCATTTTCGTCAATGACAGCCCGGGCGGCGGCTCCAAATTCCCCAAGCAGATCGCCTTCAACGTCATTCCCCATATCGACATCTTCATGGAAGACGGCTCGACCAAGGAAGAGTGGAAGGTGATGGCCGAGACCAAGAAGATCCTCGACCAGAAGATCAAGGTGACCTGCACCGCCGTGCGCGTGCCGGTCTTTGTCGGCCATTCCGAAGCGGTCAATATCGAGTTCGAAAACCCCATTTCGGCCGATGAGGCGCGCGACGTGCTGCGCGAGGCGCCGGGCGTGACGGTGATCGACAAGCGCGAACCGGGCGGCTACGCCACCCCGGTCGAGAGCGTGGGCGAATACGACACTTTCGTGAGCCGCATCCGCGAGGATGCCACGATCGAAAACGGCCTCAATATCTGGATCGTCAGCGACAATCTGCGCAAGGGCGCCGCGCTCAACACCATCCAGATCGCCGAGACGCTGATCGAGCTGGGCCTCAAGCCCCGCACCGCCGCCTGAAATCGTCAAACCAGGTCCACCCGGCCGCGCCGGGTGGACCTGCGCTACCCCGTTGCGGCGCGCCCGATAATCGCCTGTCGCAACTGGTTTCTTCCGGCACGCCAGCATGATATGGCCGGGCCAGTCCATTCCCCCGCAGGTCACCATGCCGATTCGCGACCTCTTTCTGGCCCTTGGCGTCGTCACGCTCTGGGGCCTCAATTTCGTCGCCATCAAATGGGGGGTCGACGAGGTCTCCCCCTATCTGCTGACCGCCCTGCGCTATATCGGCTGCGCCCTGCCCGCCATTTTCTTCGTCCGTCGCCCCGCCGTCAGCTGGGGCATGCTGATTGCCTATGGCATGACCGTGGGCGTGCTGCAGTTCAGCTTCCTGTTTTCCGCCATTGGCCTCGGCATGCCGGCGGGGCTGGCGAGCCTGGTCATGCAGATGCAGGTGTTTTTCACCCTCGGGCTCGCGGCGCTGTTTCTGGGCGAACGGCCGACCCCGCTACGCCTGGTCGGCGCGGCCATTGCCCTGATCGGCCTTTGCACCATTGGCGCCGAGCATATCGGGGGCGCCGTGCTGGTGCCGCTGCTGATGACCCTGCTGGCGGCGTTTTTCTGGTCGGTTTCCAATATCATCACCAAGCGGGCCGGCCCGGTCGACATGTTCGCCTTCGTCATCTGGGCCAGCCTCGTGCCGCCTTTGCCCATGCTGGCTTTGTCGCTGCTGCTCGAGGGCCCCGGCCCGCTGCTGGAACTGCCCTTCATCAGCGGCCAGGCGATCTTTTCGGTGCTGTTCATTGCCTATGGCTCGACCCTGCTCGGCTATGGCGGCTGGGCCGTGCTGCTGGGGCGCCACCCTTCGGGCCTGGTTGCGCCCTTTGCTTTGCTGGTGCCCATTGTCGGCTTTGCCGCTGCCTTTGTCTTTCTCGGCGAGGCGGTCAGCAGCCTGGAACTGGTCGGCAGCCTGCTGATCTTTCTCGGCCTGATGCTCAATGTCTTTGGACCGCGCCTCATCGCGCGGTGGCGGCCCGCCTGATGCCGATCCGTCACGTCGCGCTGGCGCTGCTGGTTGTGGCCATCTGGGGCTTCAACTTCGTCGTCATCAAGCTCAGCGTCGCCGCCCTGCCGCCCCTGTTGGCGGCAGCCCTGCGCTTTTTGTTTGCCGCCGTGCCGCTGGTCTTCTTCATCAAGCCACCCAAAGTGGCCTGGCCATTGGTGGTGGCCTATGGCTTTGCCTTTGGCGTCGGGCTCTATGGCTTTTTGAACCTTTCGCTGGCCTGGGGCATGTCGGCCGGCCTGAGTTCGCTGGCGCTGCAGACCCAGGCGTTTTTCACCATGGCTTTGGCCTTCTTCCTGCTCGGCGAGCGGCCGCGGCGTGTCCAGATCATCGGCGCCGCCATTGCCTTTGCCGGCATCGCGGTGATCGCCGCCGAACGGCTGGCCGACGCTGCCCTCTTGCCGCTGGGCATGACCTTGCTGGCCGCCCTGTGCTGGGGCGGCGCCAATGTGCTGATCAAGAAGGCCGGTCGGGTCGATCCGCTGGCGCTGACCGTCTGGGGTGCCCTGGTCGTGCCCCTGCCGCTGCTGGCGCTCTCGCTGCTCATCGAGGGACCGCAGGCCGTATCGGCAGCCCTGCTGGGCTTTGACTGGGGCGATGCCGGCCTCATCGCCTTTCTGGCCTATCCGGCTACGCTGCTGGGCATGGCGATCTGGAGCTGGCTGCTGGCCCAGCATCCGGCCTCCGTGGTGGCGCCGTTCACGCTGCTGGTGCCCATTACCGGGCTGGCCTCGGGCTATCTGGTCTTGGGCGAAACCATTACCCCCATCGAAATTGCCGGCGCCGGCCTCGTCATTGCCGGCCTGCTGGTGACGCTGCTGCGCCCGCGGGCGACGCCGCTGGTGTGATCGCCCATAGCGCAAAGCCACCCCGCGCCTGGCGGGGTGGCTCGGCAACGCCCGGGACTGGGGCGCCTGACTTACATCGCGGCAGGAGCCGGCGCGGCTGAGGTCAGCAGGGCATATTCCTCGGCCGACAGGGCGCCATCGGCATCGGTATCGGCGCTGGCAAAGGCCTCGGCGGTCAGATCCGGCCAGGCCACGACGGCCTCTTCATAGCTGACAGTGCCGCTGGCATCGGTATCGACACTGACAAAATCGGTGGCTGCCTGCGCAAAGGCAGCGCTGGACAGGCCAAGAACGACAAGGGTGGAAAGGGCGATCTTCTTCATGGGAGTGGTGCTCCAACATTGGGGAGATGAAAGCGGTAGCCGGTTAGCCGGATGCCGACGGGCTGCTCTCCTGCAACCCGTGAGACCGACAATGACCACACAATGTGACCAACAAAGGTTGAAAAAACGGCACGCCGCGGGAGAATATCGGGCAAGTTCGGGGCAGCACAAGACCAAATGCGGCAGCGTAAAATGTCGGCTTTATTACAGTATATGGAAAATACTATATGCTGAGCGGCAGACTTTTACTGCAAAGCTACACACTGCCTAGCCGATAGATGCTGGGTAAATTGAAAACGGTCAGAGAAATTTCTTGTTCATCTTGGCGCCGGCATTAGGCGCGCACGATCACGCTGCCGTGAGCACTGCCCATGGCGCATCCTGTCGTCCGGTGACTGGAAAACTCAGATTTCGGGGCGCACGAAGTCGCCGCTATCGCCGTCCATGACCCACAATTCGCCGGTCGAAATGTCGAACCAGGCGCCATGCACTGCCAGCTTGCCCTGGGCCTCGAGCTCGGCGACATAGGGAAAGGTGCGCAGATTGGCGATGGAATTGCGAATCGAGATGCGCTCGAGCGCCGTCTGCCGCTCGCTCTCGGTCATCAGCGCATTCTGCCCCACCTGTTCGGGCAGGCCACCCAGCATGCTCATCCACTTGCCGATGAAGTCGCCGCTGTCGAGCGGGCTGGCATCGGGGCTGAGCGCCGCCTTGATGCCGCCGCAGCGACCATGACCCATGATGACGATATGGGCGATGCCCAGCGCCTTGACGGCAAATTCAATGCCCGCCGAGGTGCCGTGCTGGCCGCCATCGGGCTGATAGGTCGGCACCAGATTGGCCACATTGCGCAGCACGAACAGTTCGCCCGGCTCGGAGCCGAAGATGACCTCGGGCGCCGCGCGGCTGTCGCAGCAGGCAATGATCATGGTGGTCGGGGTCTGGCCCGTGGCGGCCAGCTCGCGATAGCGCGCCTTTTCGCGGACATAGCGGTCCGACATGAAACTGGCGTGGCCCTTGAGCAGGTGATCAGGAAAGTTGTGCATGATTTATCGATTAGCGGTAAGAAGCCACAAGATCAATCGGGCGCTTGCCACGCCCGCTATTGGGGGCGCCCATGCTTATCTATCGATTTCTGACCGGTGAGGATGATGCCAGCTTCTGTCACAAGGTGACCAAGGCGCTGAGCGAGGGCTGGCAGCTGCATGGCAGCCCGACCTATGCCTTTGACGCCCATGCCAAAAAGATGAAGGCCGGCCAGGCGGTCACCCGGTCGGCCAAGGATCAGCCCTATGATCCTGACAAGAAGCTGGTGGATTACTAGCCGGATCGGGCCTCACAGGCCGGCCAGCACCGCCTCGAGCTTTTCCATGAACTGCTTCCAGCCGGCCTGGGCGCCGCCAAAGGCCTGCTTCTGCTCGGGGCGGAAGCCGCTTTGCTCGACCAGCAGATGCGTGCCGGTCGGGAGGGGCGTGAGGGTGAAGACCACCACGCTTTCCAGCCCATAGGCCGGATCGTCATGCGCATAGTTCCAGCTATAGGAGAGCAGGCGATTGGCCTCGAGCGCCAGCACCGCGCAATCGAGCACCCCGCCCCAGTCGCCGCGCAGGGTAAAGTGATGGCCGATGGCCGGCACGAAATCATTGTCCATCAGCCAGTCGGCGATGAGCTGCGGCTGCGTCAGGGCGCGCCAGAGTTTTTCGGGTGGATGGGCGAAATTGCGCTCGATCCGCACGGTGCTGCGGTCGGTATCGCTGGCAGTCATGGCAGTTCCTCCTAGAGTTTTTCGCCGGGCAGGCGACTGGCCTGCCGGACCCAGTCAGCCAGCTGGCTGTCGAAATCGTCACCCTCGTGGATGTGATGGTAGCGCAGCTGCGGATATTTCGAGGTGACGGTCGGGGGCGGCTGCAGCGCCGCGCCCTGAAAGAAGGTCAGTTTCACATAGCGGCTGTAGCAGTGCAGGCTCAAGAACCAGCTGTCCCGCGCCAGCCCGAAAAAGGGCGAGTTCCATTTGACCGCCTTGACCACATCGGGCACTTCACGCGTGACAATGGCGTCGATCCGCTGCCCGACCGCGCTTTTCCAGCCCGGCATGGCCGCGATATAGGCCTGCATGGTTTGCTCGCCATAACCCTTGGCGATCTGCGGATTGCCGCCCGAAAGCAGAACCGGGCCGCCGCTTTGTGCCGCTGCCATGGCCCCGCCTAGCCGGCGACGCGGCGGCCGGGGCGCCGGTTCTGCCCATAGGGCAGGAAGAACAGGTAGAGCCCGGTGGCCAGCATCAGGAACAGCGGCAGCAGCGGCAGATAGGTCAGCCAGACCATGGTTCGGCCGGCGAACAGGGCGGCGAAATTGGCGATGACGGTAAGGGTGAAGACTATCGACAGCCAGCGGTGGCTCTGCCGGATCATCAGGGTCCAGTTCATTGGTCCATCCTTGTCAGAAGATTGTCGAGGGCATCGAGCCGCTGCTCCCAGAAACCGGTCATTTGCGCGGCCCAGTCACGCAGCGGCAGCAGGGCCGCGGGATCAGCGCTGTAATGGGTCTGCCGCCCGGCGGGACGGTCGCGCACCAGCCCGGCCTGCTTGAGCACGGCCAGATGCCGCGAGACGACCGGCTGGGATACGCCGGCGCCACCGGTCAGCCCGCTTACGGTCTGTTCGCCATCGCGGCAGAGCCGCTCGAACAGGGCCCGCCGCGTCGGGTCGGCAAGCGCCTTGAACAGGGTATCGGAGGCGGCAAGCATGGAAAACCCATAGCTGATTGACTATGGGTTTTATATAGCCATCGAGCTATGAATGAGTCAAGCGCGATCAGCGGCGCTGCAGCGCCAGCCCCTGCAGCAGCAGCACGGTCTTGGCATCGGTGATCTCGCCGCTGGCAATCATGCCCAGGGCCTGCGCAAAGCCCAGCTCGAGCACTTCGATATCCTCGCCCTCATCGGTCAGCCCGCCGCCGGCATGGGCCTGCTGGCCGGGCCTGTAGCGGCCGATGAAGCAGGCGCATTTTTCCGTCACCGAACCCGGGCTCATATAGGCATTGCACAGCAGCACCAGGTCCTCGCCGGCATAGCCGGTCTCTTCGAGCGCCTCGCGCCGCGCCGCGACTTCGGGCGCCTCGCCGTCCAGGAGACCCGCGGCGACCTCGATCATCCAGGCAGGATCGCCATTGAGATGGGGCGGCAGGCGGAACTGCCGGGTCAGGATGACCGTGTCGGTTTCTGGCGCATAGAGCAGCACCGCCGCGGCGCTGCCATGGTCATAGACCTCGCGCAGCACGGTCTGTTCCGCACCGTCCCGCCGGCCATGGGTGACCGAATAATTGTCGAACCGCCCCCAATTGTGGCTCAGCTTGGTGACGCTGTTGATCTTGACGCTGCTGGACATGAGAGCTCCCGGAAATGGCGCGCCGAGCTATGCCGCAACCTGCCGCGCGAGACCAGAGGCCCGTGGGCAAACCGCACCTGCGCCAGAGGCGGGACAGCTCGGCGCGCATCCGGCGGCAGCCGCGGAACGCCCAGCAGGCCAGCGCGTTGAAGACCCCAGCCACAGGAGACAATAATGGGCATTATCTGGACCATCATCATCGGTTTCATCGCCGGCGTCATCGCCAAGTTCATCATGCCGGGCAGCAACGAACCTTCCGGCTTCATCCTGACCACCATCCTGGGCATCGTCGGCGCCTTTGTCGCCTCCTATCTCGGCCAGGCACTGGGCTGGTACGCGCCGGGTGAAGGCGCCGGGCTGATCGGCGCCATTGTCGGCGCCATCATCGTGCTCTTCGTCTGGGGCCTGGTTGCCCGCCGTCGCGCCTGAACCGCCAGACCATGACCGGCCAGCGCCCCGGCCTGCCGGGCGCTGTCGGCAAACCAAACGGGTCCGGCCATGCCGGGCCCGTTTTGTCGTGCAGCCTCGCGCCCTGGTAACAATGCCCGCAATGCAGCAAGCGGGCGGAACCCCTCGCGCCCATCAACCATTCGTCATGGCAGAACAGGAGTTTGACCATGACCGATCGCCTCAAGATGCAGGACCCGCGCCAGCAATATCCCCAGCCGCCCTTTCCCCAGCAGCCCCAGGCGGCGCCGGGCCTGGTGCGCAAGATGGATCCCGCGCCCGACCATGGCGAAACCAGCTATCAGGGGTCCGGCCGGCTGGCCGGCCGCAAAGCGCTGATCACCGGCGGCGATTCCGGCATCGGCCGGGCGGCAGCCATTGCCTATGCCCGCGAGGGCGCGGACGTGGCCATTGGCTACCTGCCCAGCGAAGAGGCTGACGCAAAGGAAGTGATCGCGCTGATCGAGGCCGAGGGCCGCACGGCGCTCGGCCTGCCCGGCGACATTGTCAGCGAGGACTGGTGCCGCGCCATGGTGCAGCAGGCCGTGGACGGACTGGGCGGCCTCGACATTCTCGTCATCAATGCGGCCCGTCAGCAGTTCCGCGAGAGCATTGACGCGCTGAGCACGGCCGACTTCGACAGGACGATGAAGACCAACCTTTATGCGCTGCACTGGATTGCCCAGGCGGCCACGCCCCATTTGCCGCCCGGCGCCGCGGTGATCACCACGGCCTCCATCCAGGCCTATGATCCCTCCCCCATCCTGCTCGACTATGCCACCACCAAGGCGGGCATCGTGGCCTATACCAAGGCGCTGTCGCAGCAGCTGATCAAGCAGGGCGTGCGCGCCAATGCGGTGGCGCCCGGCCCGTTCTGGACGGTGCTGCAGCCCAGCGGCGGCCAGCCCGACGAGAAGGTGGAAAAGTTCGGCGCCCAGACCGATTTCGGCCGACCTGGCCAGCCGGTCGAATTGGCGCCGATCTATGTGCTGCTGGCCAGCCAGGAGGGCAGCTATCTCAATGGCGAGATCTTTGGCGCCGTCGGCGGCGGCGGCATTGCCTGATATTGGGGTCCCGGCCGCAAGCCGGGGCCCTTGTTCGGGGCCGACGCTTCCGGCTCATGGGCGGTTGCAGGGCCGAGCGCGGCGGTACTTCGTCCGCCCTTCGCACATTTCGGGCGCTCTGCGAACAAAGTGCGCTTTCCGCCAAAAGTCGCATGAAGTTTGCGGTTAACCGCTTTGAATTTGTAACCTTTGGGCGCTAGAAGTCTCGAACCATTCCAAACTGCAGCGGCTTTGACCGGCCGTCAGCGAGGCCCCATGACGGTTCGATCCCGCCCGCTTTCTCCCCATCTCCAGATCTATCGCTGGACCATTACCATGGCGATGTCGATCGCCCACCGCGCCACCGGCATTGCCAATTATGTCGGCACCCTGCTGCTGGTGCTCTGGCTGGGCGCCGCCGCCATCGGCCAGGAGGCGCTCAACCCGGTCAATGACCTCTATGGCAGCTGGTTCGGCCAGCTGGTGCTGTTTGCCTATAGCTGGAGCCTGCTGCATCACATGCTGGGCGGCCTGCGCCACTTCATCTGGGATTTCATCATCGGCATGGAGCCCGGCCAGCGCGAAGCCCTGGCCTGGGCCAACCTGATTGCCTCCATCGTCCTGACCCTTTTGGTCTGGACCGTTTTTGTCTGGGTGGGTTGAGATGACTGATCGTATTCCGGACGCCGTTGTCGCCAATCCCAAGAGCAAGTATGGCGCCGCCAAGGCCTCGACCCGCCACTTCATCACCCAGCGGGTGACCGGGGCCATCAATATCGTCTTTATCG
The DNA here is from genome assembly GCA_963975335.1 of uncultured Devosia sp. Classification (GTDB taxonomy): domain Bacteria; phylum Pseudomonadota; class Alphaproteobacteria; order Rhizobiales; family Devosiaceae; genus Devosia. Next base: position 9,279 of record CAXBHD010000118.1, read on the forward strand.
GCCTGCTCGCCTTCATCGTGCTGCGCCTGGCCGGCCAGGACCGCACCGACATGGTGGCCACCATTGGCAATGCCTTTGTCGGCCTGCCGCTGGGCCTGCTGCTGGTCATCGTCACCCTGCATATGCGCAATGGCATGCGCGACACGCTGGAAGACTATTTCCACGGCGCCGCCTTCGATCGCCTCATGCTGCTCAACACCGCATTCTGCATCTTCATCGCGGTGGCCGGCCTGGCCGCCATTCTCAAGCTCGTCTTCTGGGGTTAATGGCCATGGCGCAATACGAACTCATCGACCACGAATTCGACGTGGTGGTGGTGGGCG
>CAXBHD010000119.1:0-9578 GCA_963975335.1 uncultured Devosia sp.
GGTCGACCCAGCCGCCGACATAGCCCGATAGCAGGCCCACGGTGATCGAGATGATCCGGCTGAGCACGGCCACGGTAATGCCGAAGATCAGGCTGTTGCGGAAGGCGGCCGACAATTGCCAGAACAGGTCCTGGCCGCGCGAATTGGTGCCGAACCAGTATTGCGCCGAGGGCGGCTGGTCCGGAATAGCCATGTAGATCAGGGTCGGGTCAACCGGCGAGAATAGGCTCAGGCCGGCAAACAGCACGACCAGGCTGACCAGGATCACACCGATGCTGAACTCGATATTGTAGCGCGCGAGGTCGCGAATAACGCTGAACATGGGTCTACTCCGCTCGCACGCGTGGATCGAGCAGCGGATGCAGCATGTCGATGATGAAGATGGCAAAGGCCACGGCGGTGATCGACACGGTCGATACCGCCAGCACCAGCGAATAGTCGCCATAATTCACCGCATCGATCAGCAGCGAGCCGATGCCGGGATAGTTGAATACCTGCTCGGTGATGACGGTGCCCGAAAACACCCCGCCCAGCGCCATGGCCAGCGCGGTCAGCTGCGGCACCAGCGCATTGCGGATCACATAGGCGCCCACAATGGTCTTTTGCTCGACGCCGGCCAGCTCGGCATAGGTGACATAATCATCATTGACGACATTGCTCACCAGCGCCCGCATGCCCAGGAACCAGCCGCCAAAGCCCACCAGCACCAGTGACAGCGCCGGCAGGATCGAATGCTGCAGGATCGAGCCGACAAACTGCCAGGTCGGCGCCGGCCGCACATCCATGGCAAAGCCGCCCGAAATCGGCAGCACCGGCCAGAGGAAGCCGAAAATGATCAGCAGGATGAAGGCGACGATATAATAGGGGATCGGCTGCACCGCCATGGCGATGAGGCCGAAGGCCTTGAAGAACCGGTTGTCCGGATTATAGCCGGCCAGGGCGCCCAGCAGGTTGCCGACCACAAAGGTGAACAGCGTCGAGGTCACCAGCAGACCCAGTGTCCAGGGCATGGCGCGGGTGACCAGATCCATGGCCGGAGTGGGAAAGGCCAGCAGCGACGGGCCCAGATCGCCCCGCAGCAGCCGCGCCCAGAAGTTGAAATATTGCTCCAGCATGGGCTGGCCGGTGCCATACATTTCGGTCAGCGCCGCGCGGGTCGCGGCAATGGCTTCGGGGGAGAGGTTTGATCGGGCCGATAGCCGCCCCAGAACCTGCTCGACGGGGTCGATCGGCGACAGATGCGTCACCAGGAAGGTGGCCGAGATGCCGCAGAAAACCACTGCAAACAATTGCAGCACCCGCTTTCCCACAAACCAGAAATAACTATGCATGCGAACTCCCAGCCACTGCGCCGGGGATCCCAGCGGCGCCGCCTAACACTCTCACCGTTTCTGTCGCTCCGAAGCAGCCCGGCCGTGGCCGGGCCGCCCGGGAGGACGCTTACACAGCCCCTTCGACAGGGCTGATTTGGGTGAAGATGTACCGACCGTTCGACCAGTTGGTCACCGGATTGGCATAGGGCTTGTCGGCATTGGGCCAGCCGGTCCAGAACCGGTTCGATTGCACCGAGAACACATTGTAGGACATGATCGGGATATTCGGCATCTCATCGAGATGCAGCTTCACGAATTCATGGCCATATTCGATGCCCTTTGGATCATTGAAGTCGCTGGCGCGGATCTTCTCGATGATCTCGTCCAGGCGGGGATCCTCCCAGCGCATCCAGTTGCGGTCCGGCTGGGATGTGCCGAGCGGCTGGATATATTCTGAATGGTAGCTGTCGAGGAAGAAGCTGAGATCGGGGTGACCGCCCCAGGTTTCCACGGCCCAGGCAATGTTGACGTCGAAATTGCCGATGCGCTGACGGTCCCAGGTATCGGAGGCCGCTTCCATTTCCGCACCGATCCCGTGCTGCGCCCAGGTCTGGGCAATGATCGCGCCCAGCCGGTTGACCACGCCATCGGTCGGCACCATCACCGAGAAGCGGAATGGCTGCCCGTCCGGCATCATCCACTGATTGCCGTTCTTGCTGAAGCCGGCTTCGGTCAGCAGCGCCTCGGCTGTTGCCAGGTCCTGCTTCCACCAGCCATAGCCAAAGGCATTGCGCACCGCGTCTTCGTCGGTCGGCGCGTCCGGGAACTGGCCCCGCACCATGTCGGCGATCTGCATGCCCACCGTGGGATCATAGGGCTTGACCGTATTGCCGCCGGCGGTGATCTCGTAATTGGTGAGGAATTCCTGCAGCGGGCCATGATAGTCGCGTGGATGCGTGCCGGTTGGCGGTACCGAAATGGCCGACAGCGTCGCCGCACCGCGATAGGACGCCATGGACATGGCGCGGGCGTCGAGCATCAGCGCCAGGGCCCAGCGCACGCGCTTGTCCGTGAACAGCGGCTTTTTCAGGTTGAAGATCGCCATCACCAGCGTCGGATCGGGATGGGCATAGGGGAAGCCGGGGAACCAGCCCTGGATCTGCGGGTCCTGCTCGATGATCGAGAATGTGGCTTCCGGCGACAGGTCATGCACCATGTCGAGATTGCCATTGCGCATCTCGATCAGGCGATTATCCGGGCTGATATTGTTGCGGTAGATGATGAATTTGGGCTTCGGTTCGCCGATCATGCCCAGCGCGGTGCGCTCCCAGTCCTCGCGGCGCTGCCAGATATACCAGGTGCCGTTCGGGTCATAGGAGTGCAGCGTATAGGGCCCCAGGCTCAGCGGCGGATCATTGGGGAAGCTCAGAATGTCTTCCACGCCCTCGAAATGGTGCTTGGCCATGATCCAGGCGCCGGTCCAGCGCACGGAGAACAGCGTGTGGAAGCGCGAATTCGGGCCCTTGAGGGTGAAATGCACCGTATAGGGGTCCACGGCTTCCACCGTCTCCACCTGGGCATTATAGGCGCCATTCTGCGACAGGCCCGGCGTCGCCTTGTGTTTTTCGACCGTGAACACCACGTCGTCGGCGGTAAATTCGACGCCGTCGCTCCAATAGATGCCCTGCTTGAGCTTCACCGTCATTTCGGTGAAGTCGTCGTTATATTCCCACAGGTCGTCGGCCAGCGAATTGTAGATGGCATTCTCGCTGGCGCCTTCAATGCCCGCATCCGGGTCGATCAGCCAGAACGTGTCGGTCGTCAGCTGGTGCAGGCCGTTGGAAATGCCCGCGCCGGCGCCCACCACCCAGTTGTTGAACCAGCCCGGATTGCGGATCACGCCTTCCGGATTGTGGATGATCAGGGTTTCGTTGCGCGGAAACTGCGCCAGGTCAGGCGCCGAGCCCTGGGCCTCCTGGGCAAAGGCCAGTCCCTTGGCCGACAGCAATAGGGCGCTGACGGCGGTACCCAGCATGAAGCTGCGTCTATCCATGTCTTTCTCCTCCCATGTCGGAACCCCTCCCGGATTCCGTGCGGCAAAGCCCTCCAGCCCTGCCAAAAGTCATACTAACGAGACGCGATCCCTTGTCAACGCGCATTGTGATGTAAATCTGAAATCATGATACACAAGGCAAAAGGGCACATCGTTGCCGATGTGCCCTTGATAATCTGCGGCGCGGGCAGGGCCCGCATTCATCATAGCATCGGTCTCGTGACGCTGTGGCGGCAGGATTGTGGCAGCCACAGCGGGGCTGGTGAGGATAAGGACTGTCGAGACGTCCCCTTGTCCCGACCTATCCCCGCCTAAACCTTCACCCGCACCATCTGGTAGGAATAGGGCGGAAGGGTCACTGACAGGGTGTCGCCATCGATCTTGGCGCCGTCGCCCTGGCGCGGCGCAACTTCGTCCTGCTTGCCCGATGTATTGACGGCCTTGAGATCGGGATGGGTCATCACCTGGTGGTCGATGATCGTGCCGCTGCCAAAGCCCTGCAGGCTGACCTCGGTCGCGATGCTCTCGCTGGCATGGCGATTGACCAGGAAGAAGGCGATCGTGCCGTCTTCCTCATTATGCACCCCCGAGACGTCGACAAAGGCCGTGTCCTTGGCATGGCTGGTCTCATAGCCCGGCGACTGGGTCACCAGCTGCAGGGCCGTGCCGCGGCCATAGAGGGACGCAAACATATAGGGATAATAGATGGTCTGCGCCCAGGCCGGGCCGCCCTTTTCCGTCATGATCGGGGCGATGACATTGACCAGCTGGGCGATGCAGGCGATCTTGACCACGTCCGAGCGGCGGATGAAGGTGTTCAGGATCAGCCCCACCATCAGCACGTCTTCGAAATTGTAGATGTCTTCGAGCAGGCCCGGCGCTTCCGGCCAGCCGTTATTGCCCTCGAGGATTGCCCGGTCCTGCTTGTTGGAATGGTACCAGACATTCCACTCGTCAAAGGAGATGGTGATGTCCTTCTTGGACTTCTTCTTGTGCTTGACCTGCTTGATGGTCGAGGCCACCGTCTCGATATAGGTGTCGAGCTTTTCGCTCAGTCCCAGATAATTGGGCGTATTGTCGTCGCGATTGGCAAAATACATGTGCAGGCTGATATGATCGACATGATCATAGGTATGCTCGAGCACGATGCGCTCCCAGTCGGGAAAGCTGGCCATGTCCGAATGCGAGGAACCGCAGACGATCAGCTCGAGCGATTTGTCGAACATGCGCATGGCGCGGGCGGTATTGGCGGCCAGCTTGCCATATTCGTCGGCATCCTTGTGGCCGACCTGCCAGGGTCCGTCCATCTCGTTGCCCAGGCACCACATCTTGACGTTGAACGGCTCCTTGCGGCCATTCTTGATGCGCAGGTCGCTCCAATAGGTGCCGCCGGGATGGTTGCAATATTCGAGGAAATTGCGCGCCTCGTCGACGCCGCGCGAGCCCAGATTGACGGCCAGCATCATTTCCGTGCCGACGGTGGCGCACCAGTCGGCGAATTCATGCACGCCCACCGCATTGCTTTCCGAGGTATGCCAGGCCAGGTCGAGCCGGGTCGGCCGGCTCTCGCGCGGCCCCACACCATCTTCCCAATTATAGGCCGAGACGAAATTGCCGCCGGGATAGCGGACCACGGGGACGTTGAGGTCCTTGACCAGCTTGACGACATCGCCGCGCATGCCATTCTTGTCGGCGGTTGGATGGTCGGGCTCATAAATGCCCTCATAGACCGCCCGGCCCAGATGCTCGAGAAAGGCGCCATAGACGCGGTCGTCGATCTTGCTAACCGTGAAATCCTTATGTGCGACGACGGAAGCCTTCACCTTATCCTCCCAGTGATCCCGTTTTTCTGATTTATATCAGTTAACCCGTTGTAGACGAGCCGGAACGCCGGGCGCAAGGGGGCGGGGCGCAAAAATGCAGTTATGGGGTGGCAGGTCAGGCTTCGGTCTGCAGCCGCATGATGATTTCCTGGTCGTAATTGCCGAAGCCGCGCCCGAAAATATTGATGCCGCCCGGATGTTTGGCATCCGGTTTGACGGCAATGCGCAGCCGGATCGAGTGGTGATTGGCCAGGTCCAGATCCACCAGGGAGACGGGGGAAATCTTTATCCCGTCGACATAGGTGCCATCCGTCGTCACCCGCCAGCTCTTGAGCTTGCCATATTGGCTGCCCTTGAGTTTCCACCAGTCGGGCGTATAGACGCCGCGCTTGTCCCCGAAATCCCCCGGGCTCATCCAGGTGCCGATTTCCGTGCCATTGACCGATAGCGTGATGTCGCTGGGCCAGTCCGCCGACGTGCCCGGTACTTCCGAGCTGAGCTCCATGGAAAATTCCATCGCCTCGATTCGCGTCTGGCTGAGCTTGGCATTGTTGGGAAACTGGTATTCGAGATAGCCCCGGGTGAACCAGATCAGCCCCGCCTTCATCCGGTCCGGGTCGAGAAACGTGTCGGGCACATCCAGCAGCCCGATAATGCCCTCGCTCGAGCACAAGCCGCACGGCGCCGAGACCTCGCAGCTGGTATAGAGCCCCAGCGGCATGGCCACCTCGATAGTGTTGCTGGCCAGGGGCTTGATATCCTCCTTGAACATCACCATCACCTCGTCGAACATCGAGTGACAGATCTTCTGATTGCCCTTGCGCGCCTTCTGCGTCTCGGTTCGGATCAGCCCGGCATTCTCCAATATCCCGATATTGGTCGATACCGTCGACTGCGGCAGGCTCAGCCGCTCGGCAATGTCATTGCCGTTCATCGCCCCCTCGACATGCAGCAGCTTGAGGATCTTGACCCGGATCGGCGAGGCCAGCCCCTTGAGCACGTCCATGTCCTCTTCGGGATCAACGACCAGGAAATTGCGGCTCATCGGGGCTCTTTCGGCGGGGAGGGCAGGGTCTCTATGTCTATCCTGTCATATCTATCATGAAAGCTGATGCAATCAACTGGCCGCCGACCGGGCCAGATTGGCCGCGCGGGCCCTTGGCCATTCCGCCTCTGGCGCTGGGCCCGCCTGGCCTGCGCCGCAAGCGCGCCTGCCGGATCCGCCCGGGCCATCGCCGCCCCGGCAAAGCCGGCGCCGCAGCCGCGGGGGCAAACCAATCCCGCGCGGCGAGACGCGGCGGTAAAAGCACTTTCTGCCGCTTGCAATTGCCCGCCGCATTGTCTATGCAGACCCCGCGCCGGGCGATCGCTCTCCCCGCGCCAGCGGCCACTGGCCTGCTGGGGAATAGTTCAATGGTAGAACAGCGGACTCTGACTCCGTCGATCTTGGTTCGAATCCAGGTTCCCCAGCCAAAATCTCCCGACACGCGTACCGCCTTGGCCACACCCGTCGGCCACCTCTCCGATTGGTGATCATGTCTGGGCCGAACCTGGCGTCCAGGCGGAACGGACAACAGCCAGATTCATTGTCGCTTCAAACGTCAAAGGAAGCGCCATGTCCACGATCACCACCATCAATCCCGCGACCGCACAAAACCTCGCCACCTATCAGTTGATGACGGAAGCGCAAGCTACGCAGCGGCTCGAAGCCTGCCACACAGCCTTTCTGGAATGGCGTAGACTCTCGCCGCAGGCGCGCGCGCCCTATCTGACGGCGATAGCGAGCAAGCTGCGCGAGCATGTCGAGGAACTGGCCGCCCTGATGACCATGGAAACCGGCAAGCTCCTCAAAGACGGGCGCAGCGAGGTCGAAATCTGTGCCGCGATCTTTGACTACACCGCCAAAAACGGCCCCGACCAGCTCGCCGATGAAGACCGTAGCTATGGCGCCGACCACAAGCGTGGCGTGGTCACCTATCAGCCGCTCGGCGTGATCTATTCGATCCAGCCATGGAACTTTCCGCTCTATCAGCCGGTCCGCGTGCTGGCCGCCAATCTGATGGCCGGCAATGGCTGCATGCTCAAGCATGCCAGCATCTGCACCGGCTCCGGCCTGCGTCTGCGCGAACTCTGCATCGAGGCCGGTCTGCCCGAGGACCTGTTTCAGGTCATCCTGGTCGATCACGATGTGAGCGACAAGCTGATCGCCCATCCCAAGGTGCGCGGCGTGACGCTGACCGGCAGCGACGGGGCCGGCCGGCATATCGGGGCGGTGGCCGCCAAGGCGCTCAAGAAGACCGTGCTCGAACTGGGTTCAAACGATGCCTATCTCGTGCTCGAAGACGCCGACATCGAGACGGCCGTCAAATTCTCGGTCATGGGCCGGCTCTACAACAATGGCGAAACCTGCGTCTCGGCCAAGCGGTTCATCGTCACCGAGAAGGTCTATGACGCCTTTGTCGATGCCTATGTCGCCCAGATGCAGGCGGTCTCCATGGGGGATCCCACCGACGACGCCAACCAGCTCGGGCCGCTGTCCAGCCAGGACCAGTTCGACAAGGTCAAGCAACAGGTCGATGACAGCGTTGCCAAGGGGGCCAGGGTGCTTTGCGGCGGCAGCGCGCCTGACATGACAGGCGCCTATTATCCGGCCACCGTGCTGGCCGATCTCAAGCCGGGCATGCCCGCCTATGACGACGAGATTTTTGGTCCTGTGGCGGCCATCATTCGCGCCAGGGACGATGAAGATGCCATGCGCCTCGCCAATGCAAGCCGCTACGGCCTGGGCGGCGGCATCTTTTCCCAGAACGAAGCGCGTGCGCTCGAACTGGCCCGCGACCACTTCGATACCGGCATGGTGCGCATCAACAGCTTCGGCACCGCCGATCCCAATATGCCATTTGGGGGAGTAAAGGATTCCGGTTATGGCCGTGAACATGGCGGCTTTGGCATGAAGGAATTCATCAATGCCAAGGCGATTTTTCTCCCCTGACCCCGGCGCGCCGGGCAGCCGGCGCGCCAGGTTTGGGGAGGCGAAACGGACCTTGCCAGCCGCTCGACAGGGCCGGCAAGCTTTTGCCCTTGTTATGGTGCCGACAGGCGGAGCGAAGCCTTGAGGATTTCAAAGGCTGAACGGGCCTCGGGGCTCTCCGTCTCGAACATGCACAGCCTGCCCATGGCCAGGTCCGAACACGGGCCATTCATGGCCAGCCATTGCCGAGGGTTGAGCACGATGGTCGCGCCCGCAGCGCCGTCCTGGCCTGGTCCAAATACGGACATGGAGGGCGTCTCAGCCTGGGCGCCGCCCGCCGTTTCATAGAGCAGGGGAAAGTCGGTATGCCAACCGGCCGGCAACAGGAAGGAGAGGCCCGTTTCAACATCGGTATGCGGGCATGGCACAGCCTGTTCGCAGAAATAGCCGCTATCCTCACCCATGCCCAGGCTTTCATAGGGCTCCTCTGCCGGCGGGCGATCGACGGCGCGGGGAGCCAGGACGAAACGGTTTTCCGCACCGGGAACAACCTCGACCGTGCCGGCAAAGACCATGTTCTCGGCAATGCCCTCCACCTCATAGACCCCGGGCTCGAACCGGGCCGTTACCGGGCCTGTACTGGCCGCGTTCATGGCCCAGGCCTCCGCTGCGATGGGCTGGCCCGGCTGCGGGACCGCTGACCACATGACCGCCTTGCCGGCATGGTCCGGCGGCACCTCGAAGCTGACATCGGCCAGCGGCACGCCCTCATCGGGCGAGACTTCTGTGACAATGCTGATCGGCCGCACCGCCAGCTCACGCTCATCGGTGAAGCGATAGGCCAGTTCATAGGCGCCCGGCTCGGAAGGCGTAGGCAGCGTCACCGGGTTATTGCCGCGCACATAGTCGTAGCTGATATAGCCATCGTCACCCGGCACCCGCAGCAATATATAGTCGCCACTGGCGCCCGGACCCGACCAGCCGACCTGAACATCGCTATTGGCCTCGGTCTGATCGGGGGCGGACAGATCGGCGGCAAGGGGCGCTATTGGCGTTCCTTCGGGCATGACCTCGATCGCGCGCGTGGCAATCGCTTCGCTGTCATTGAGCATATAGACCAGCTCATAGCGTCCCGGCTCATCGGGCATGCGCAGCGTGACCGGATTATTGCCCGCGACGTAATCAAAGGCTTCATAGCCGTCCGTACCCGGTCGGCGGATCTGCACATTGTCATATGCGGCGTCGGGGCCGACCCAGTGGACCGGCACCAATTGGCCAATAATGGCCTGATCTGGCGCCGAGAGCGACAGCGGCGCTTCAACGACCAGGATCGGTCGGCGGGCCACGATAGTGTGGTCCTGACTGACATAGCGCAGCTCGTAGGAACCAGGCGTGCCCGGCGTCTGGATGGTGACCGG